>JAOADC010000046.1 GCA_026417515.1 Actinomycetota bacterium | reverse complement strand
GCTCCAATCATTGAAAACATGCCCATAAAAAATCTAAGAGCCGGAGCAGAGCCTGATTGGGGTCTAAACTCCCTAAAAGCAAGTGCTGAAAGCATAGCGCCAAAGAATAGACCTATGATTTCTGGTCTTATATACTGAACCAGGGGTGCGCGGTGAAGTCCGAGGGCTCCTGCTATATCCCTTTCAAAACAGGCAATGCAAAATCCCATATTGGGAGGATTGCCCAACTTCATAAGAGCAACAGCAATGCCACCTATAATCAAACCAGCAACTATGATAAAAATGTACTGTTTTTTCAAGGATCATCGCCCCCTTATCTGGTTTTTAAACTATCAATAAATGATTGAACCAATCTTAGAGTTTTTTGAAACTCTGAAATGTTTTCCAGTTCGACAACCCACCAATTGATATCGCTTTCGTAAAGCGATTTAAGTACTTCTCCAATCGAAAAAAAATCTTCAATTGGAATGTGTCCATTGTCTTCGTGCTCATATATATGCGCACCTACGAGGTACGGTGAAAGGAGCTCCACAGCAAGATGCTTCTCGATTCGACCAAAACGAATGTAATCTGAAGAGTTTAAATGGCCGATATCGAGAACAGCCTTTAAACCTGTTTCTGCAAGCGTCTTTTTCATTAGGATAATGTCTGAAGACCAACCCCGGCGCAGATTTTCTAACGCTAAAACCACCCCCTTCTTTTTGGCTTGAGCAACAAACTCGCTCACACTTTGAATGGTAGTTTCATTTGGTTCTTTAACAGAGTGAAGGACAAGATAGCCTCCACCATAGTTATTGGAGATAAAGTCAATCAGGCAGTTTAGATTCAAAAAAGTTCTTTCATTGTCTTCAAAAATATCGTATTCCTGCTTTACTAGTGTATGAAATCTTAAATAGATCGGCTTATCATTGAGTTTCCTTGAAATTTCGTTTAAATAGGACTTAATACGGGATAACCTCGAGTTTGTAAGTGTTACTTCAAGAGCAACGTAATTAAAATCAGAAAAAAGTTCTGATAATGCAACTATATCTGGAAAAGAAGAGTTTATTTTTATTGGAAAAGCAATTATTGGATTATCCAATTGACCTCGCTTCCTTATCTTTTTTTCCATAAATACGTGCCGCATAAAGTCCAGAACCCAAAGCACCAACAATCTGTGGCTCTTCAGGAACAATAACCTTTGTGTTTAATCTGCTTTCAAGCAAGTATCTGAGATAAGAGTTTTTGGCAACTCCACCAGCAAACAGAATCGGCTCCCTATAATTAATTTTCTTTAAAATGCCAATTAACCTTTCTGCAATCGATTCATGAACTGCTTTGGCAATGGTTCTACGATCCTTACCTTCATGGACCAGAGATATAACCTCTGACTCAGCAAAAACAGCACACATTGAACTTATCTTCGGGGGTTCGATTTTGGAGCTAAAAGGTGCGTTGCAGAATTCGTTAAGTTCATATCCTAAAGCCAGGGCCATCATTTCCAAGAATTTTCCAGTACCAGCAGCACATTTTTCATTCATTTGAAAATCAACGATATCTCCACGCTCGTCAAGCAGGATTGCTTTTGTATCCTGTCCACCCACGTCCAATACTGTTCTTACTTCAGGAAACAAAAACCTGGAGCCCAAAGAAAAGGCTTTTATTTCAGTAATAACTTCGTCAGCGAAGTTTGCTTTTGCTGCATGACGACCATAGCCTGTTGCAACCAGATAATCAAAAGAAGCGCTTGAGATCAAATCTCTTGCTTTGCGGACAGGATCAAAACCCGATTCCAAAACATTTGTAGAAATAACTTTCATCTCTTCAACTTCTAAGATGGCAAGCGCTATCGATCTTGACCCAATATCAATTCCTGCAACTCTCATTGCTTTCTCTCAGAAACCATTTCCAGGAATGCTTCTATGCGTGTTTTAAGTTGACCAATGTCTTCCTGAGAGTAATCCGTCTCTATTTTTATTACAGGTATGCCTTCTTCTTTCAGAACATTTTCCAGTTTAAACGCTTCAATTGTGTATGGATCACAAAACTGGAGTGAATAATGAATAACACCATCTACCTTGTATTCTTTAACTTTTTGAACCACCTTTTGAATCCTTTTTTCATTTGGAGTAAAACAGGCGCAATCAATCTCGAGAAGTCTTTTCGTTATGGCATCAACCATCTCGTCGAAGTTTTTATCATCAACGTCTCCTATGATGTCTTGAAAATACCTCTCGCCTGTACAAAGTTCATCATAGACAATTCTTGCACCAGATGATTCAACAATGTGAGGCAGTTTCCAGTTTGGTATAGCCATTGGCGTTCCAGTAATCATTATTCTTATTTCCTGGGTATCATCTTTTGTGCTCGCAGCGATTTTTGCTCTTTTATCCAATTCATCAGCAAGTTCATTTACCTTCAAGGTAAACCTTTCTGGATCATCATAAAATGCTATTTGATAAACAAGGAGGGCGTCCTTACCACTTATAGGCGAAGGAACATTCTTTCTTGCTTCTGAAATTCTTTTAAGCGCTTTTCTCTTGGCATCAATGGTTCTTATTCCATTTCTTAACGATTCTTCAGTAATTTCATTACCTGTAATTTCTTCAATCTTCTCGATGAATCTGTAAATTTCATTCTTAAAAAATTCATAATCAATATCCCTCTTCATTTGAGGTGTTTCCATAACATAAACAGGTGCGTATTCATTTAAGACTTCAAAGGCTTTCTTCTTACCATCACAGGTCGTTTCTCCAACAATAAGATCGCAAGATTCAAAGTATGGACACACTTTCGAGAGCTTAAAGCCCATAAATGATTTGATCAAAGCACACAGGTTTCTGGGTAAAACTTTCTCGACCTCATCTAAAGCAATATCAAGACCACCGCACAGACCAACACAGATAGCATTAGCTGCAACCACAACTTCTTCAGGCACATAAACACAAAACGTACCTACAACCTTGCCACCATTCTTCTTGTGCTCCTGAAGTTCCTTCACTCTTAAACCATGAATTTCGCTTACAACAAAATCAAAATACTCCATACCTTTTGGTCTGTCTGATTGACTCAGGTAAACTTCCTGATAAAGTGGAGGGAGTGCTGAAAGCAACTTCTCGTGGGCTTCGAGATTTATACCTAATGATTCCCACATCTGTTCGTAATTGCCCATTTTCTACCACCCCATTGCTTTTTTAATGAAGTTATAAAAAAATTGCTAATAAGGCAAATAAAATATTTTTATGAACCGAAGGATAGGCAATAAGACTAATTTATTGAAAAAGATTATCTAATAAAATGAACAAGAGGTGATTCAGACTCAAAAAATCTTCCTACCAGATAGAAAACCTCTCCAGATTTAGTTAATTCTTCTTCTAGCAGGGAGGCTTTATTTTCTTCAACAGCAATCAAGAGGCCACCACTTGTTTGAGGGTCGAAAAGAAGATCAAAAATCTCATTATCAATTCCTTCATCTAACTCAAATGCGCCTTCCAGATACCTTTTATTGTCGTGCAGTCCTGCTGGCATAACTCCGTAGGAAGCCAGCTCCAGAGCTTTTTCATTAAAGATAATGTTTGATGTGTAAATCTCAACACCAATCCCTGCGCCTTTAGCCATCTCAAAGATGTGACCTGCCAAACCAAAACCTGTTATGTCAGTGAGAGCGCTGGCTTTTACTTTAACTGCAGCATTCTTGGCGTATTTATTGAGCCTCATAACCTGCAAGAGATGATCGATAACATCATCTTCTTTTATCATATCTGCCTTGATTGCAGTAGCAATAACTCCTGTACCAATAGGTTTAGTCGCATAGAGAAGGTTTCCAGGTTTTGCAGTGCTGTTCCTAAGAACACTTTCAGGATGGCAAAAGCCGGTTACTGCAAAACCATACTTTGGTTCATCATCTTCAACACTGTGACCACCAATAATAAGCGCTCCTGCTTCATTCATCTTATCGATGCCACCCCTTGCTATATCGCCTAAAATATCAAGACCGAACTTGCAGGGGTAGGCAATTATAGAGAGAGCAAAGCTCGGTTCAATGCCCATCGCATAAATATCTGATAGGGCATTGGCAGCAGCAATTTGACCGAACATATATGGATCATTAACAATTGGGGTAAAGAAATCAACAGTTTGAACAACCGCTAATTCATCGTTTACAAGAAAAACAGAAGCGTCGTCACTGGTTTCGAATCCAACCAGCACTTTTTCAGATTCATATTTGGGCATCTTTGAAAGAATCCTGTTAAGACTAACAGGATCTATCTTAGATGCTCAGCCACTCTTTTTTACTAGGTGAGTCAATTTAACATCCATTAAAGTAAGTTTAAATCAAATAGCAATGTTTTTAATAAAAAATTCTTATAGACACTTGTTAAACTGTTGAATAATATTTATTTGGAATGAACATCAGCTACTTAAAGACTTTTGTTACTGTAGCCAAATTAAAGAGCTTCTCAAAAGCTGCTCAGGAACTTAAACTCACCCAGCCTGCTGTCAGTTTCCAGATCCACTCTCTTGAAAAGGAGATAAGAGAAGTTCTTTTTGATAGATCCGGCCAGAATGTAACTCTTACTGAAGCAGGGGAAATTTTCTTGAAGTATGCTGAAAAGATAGTTGGTTTCACAGAAAGAATGCTCGATGAAATCTCAGAACTCAGGATGCTTATAAGAGGAAAATTGGAGATAGGTGCCTCAAACATTCCTGGAGAGTACATACTGCCAATTTTTTTAAGCGAATTTAAACAGAACTATCCTGATGTAGAGATAAGACTTTCAGTTCACGATACTCACGAGGTAATTTCTATGTTGCTTTCACACGAAATAAGCTTAGGATTCTGTGGCGCTTCTGCAAAAGCAGTACCAATCATTTTTGAAGAATTCGCTTATGACGAAATTGTTATAGCAATGAAACCATCTCATCCAGCGGCTTCAAAAAAGTTCTTGAGTGTAAAGGATATCAAGAGATTTCCGCTTATATTGCGTGAAGAAGGTTCGGGAACCAGAAAGGTTTTCTTGGAAGCATTAAGGTCTCAGGGTGTCGATGAAAAAGACTTGAACATAATTTTAGAACTTGGAAGCACTCAAGCAGTGTTATCAGCACTTAGTAGTGATATAGGAATGGCTCCAATTTCTATCTTTGCAATAAAGGAACATTTAAAAAACGGTTCACTAACCTTCAAGAGAGTTGAGGGTTTAAATCTTAAAAGACCGCTTTTTATTGCCTATAACGAAAAGTCCCCTTTTTCAAAGGCTCAAGAAGTATTTCTCGAACTTATTAGAAATCGAAAAAACGAAGTATTAGAAGTTCTGAAGGCATAGACTTAAAAAATGGCGGAGGTGCGTGGGAATCGAACCCACCCAGGGCTTTTGGCCCCACACTGGTTTTGAAGACCAGGCGGCACACCAGCACCGATGCACCTCCAGGAAAATATCTAATCTTTTCCTTCCATTAATATTCTCTCGTCACCAACTCGACGAGTGAACCTAATTTTATCAAGATATTCAGCAAGTGGCACAGCATATTTACGGCTTGTTCTAAGAATGTCCCTTATTTCTGAAACCCGCAACTTCTTTCGTTCCAAAAATGCTTTTCTCAATTCTTCTTTTGCCTTTGAAAGGGCTTGTTCGTGCATATAGAAATCAGGAGCGATTTTTATTAATTTGCCTTCCCTAACAAGAACATCGAACATTCTTTTTGCAATTTTTTCCCTTCCTTCAAAATTCAAGACGATATTATCAGGAGAAGGTGGATTGAATTCAGACTCAAGAAATATCTTTTCAATGGCTTCTTTAACTTCACGTTCAGCGGGGGAAAGTTGAGCACTTCTATCTGGTAAAGAAATGCTGTCTGAAGAAACTAAAAGTGAGTTTTCTTTATTAAGTTCGTCTAAGATCAATGAAAATATTCTTCTGTCCCTTATCTCTAATTTTGACCTCAGAGCCTCACGATCCATTGAAGGAAGATGAGGGTTTTCTGAAAAGAATTTCTTAACCTCATTCAAAGCTTTTTCCTTGAGTTCAATTAATGAATTTTTTGAGTAGTACCTGTCTGAAACCTTTACAACTCTTCCTTCAGAAATCATACCTGCAACTTGCTTTTCAACAATTTCGCCTGTCTCTGCTAACCTCAGTTTTAGTTCATCAAGACTGAGCCCATTTGAAGAGGCATCTTCTAAATAAAAGTTCAGAATCTCTCTTAGATTTCCTTGCTTTTTTAATTCAAACTCACTTAGAAACTTTTTATCTCTTAGTCTTTTTCTTTGAGCATAAGGCTCTAAAACTGTCCCACCACCAATAGTGACGACGGGAGAAAATCTTCTAATAATGAATCTATCTCCTCTTCTTGCAACCACAGGTTCTTCTAGCACAATCTGAACAAATCCCTTTTCACCTGGTTCCATTTTCTCCTTGAAAAGTATCCTTATCTTTCCCAACGTTTCTTTGGTTCCAAGATAAAAGTGAATCTTTTCAGCATGCTCAATAGGATGTGCTGAATCAAGAAGTTCCAATTCTGCATCAATCAGATTGGTTGGTCTAAAGCAGCCAGGTTCGACCAATACATCGCCTCTTTTTATCGAAACCTTTTCAGCGCCTGATATGTTGATGGCCAACCTAACAGCTGCTTCAGCAACCTCAACGCTTTCGCCATGAGACTGGAGATTTCGCACCTTCACATCAATATCTTGAGGCAGTAATTTAAGATTCTGGCCAACCCGTATTTTTCCTTCCCATAAAGTTCCTGTTACAACAGTTCCAAAACCTGCTACCTTAAAGACCCTGTCAATTGGATACCTTGCAGGAAGGTCGACCGGTCTTTTTTCAATGCTTTCAATCGTCTGGTCAATATATTTGACCAGCTGGTCAAGGCCCTGTCCGGTTAATGAAGATACCTTAAAAATAGGAGCACCTTCAAGAAACGTTCCTTTTACCTCTTCTTTCAGTTCTTCTTCAATCAAGAAAAGCCAGTCCTTGTCCACAAGATCTATCTTTGTTAAAACTATGACTCCTTTTTTTACTTTCAGAAGGTTAAGGATATCCAAATGTTCGCGACTTTGGGGCATCATACCTTCGTCTGCAGCAACGACAAAAAGAACGAGATCGATGCCTGATGCTCCTGCAAGCATATTCCTTATGAACCTTTCATGACCAGGAACATCAACAATGCCAACTCTTTTACCAGAAGGCAGATCGAGATAAGCAAAGCCAAGGTCGATTGTCATCTCGCGCTCTTTTTCTTCCTTAAGTCGATCAGGATTTATACCAGTAAGCGCCTTAACAAGTGTACTTTTACCGTGGTCGATATGGCCTGCTGTCCCTATAACGTGTGAGCTCATAATACGATCTGTTTCAAGGCAGAGATTATTTTTTTCTCTTCACCATCAAGCAATGTCCTTGCGTCCATAATAATTTTTTCATCCTGAACAAGGACAATAACAGGAGGATCTGTATGTCTCAAGGATTGTTCTATACAAACAGAACTCTTACCTGGTACTGAAAGAGCCACGCCATAACTCGGTATGTCTATGTCTGGTAGAGCTCCACCGCCTGAGCGAGCCACTGTGGCAATCAATTCAACTTCAATCCTATTTCCAAACTCATTTTTAAGAATCTTCTTAAGTTTTCGGGCTTTTTTCTTGACTTCTTCGGCTGGCATCGAAAGCATTCTCAGTACAGGAATCGTCTGCCAGGGGTCTTCTTCAAGGTAAAGCCTGAGGGTAGCTTCCAGTGCAGCCAGCGTCAACTTGTCAATTCGTAGAGCCCTGTTTAAATGGTTCCTTTTCATTTTTTCTACAAATTCTTTTCTTCCAACAATTATGCCTGCCTGAGGTCCACCAAGGAGTTTATCGCCACTGAAAGTTATTACATCTACTCCTGCTTTCACTGCCTTCTGAATGGCTGGTTCTTCTTTAAAGCCCTTCTGGTTGAAGTCAAGCAACGCTCCAGATCCAGCATCGTACATAACAGGAACATTATGTTTTCTTCCCAAATCAACGAGTTCTTCGAGTGTAACTTCTTTAGTAAATCCAACTATCCTGTAATTGCTGGGATGGACTTTAAGTATCAGCGCAGTATTCTCTGATATGACATCTTCGTAGTCTTTTAAATGCGTCTTATTGGTTGTTCCAACTTCTACAAGAGTTGCACCACTTATTTTCATAATTTCAGGTATCCTAAAACTTCCACCAATTTCAATCATCTCGCCCCTTGAGACAATGACCTCTTTTCCAGAAGCAAATGTGTTAAGCGCAAGTAAAACCGCTGAAGCATTGTTGTTTACGACAAATGCAGATTCAACACCACAAAGTTTTTTCAGAAGTTCTTCTACGTGAGAATACCTGCTGCCTCTCTTTCCCGTGTCCAGTTCATATTCCAAGTTGGAATAACCAATGCTTACTTCCTTAATGCGTTCAATTGCAGATGGATGGAGTGGTGCCCTTCCAAGATTTGTATGAAGAACAATGCCTGTTGCATTTATAACTGGCTTTAAATGGTAATCGCAGTTTTTCTTAACAGCCTGAATAACTATTTCTTCAATCGAATTTAAGATTGATTCAACTTCAGCAATGGATTTAGAAGACAAGATCAGTTTTCTGGCTTTCTCAATTCCTGTCCTAATCCCATCAACAACAAGTTCTCTTGGATTTGATTCCAAGTATTTTTTTACCGAAGGGTTATCAAGAACCTCGTCGACCTTCGGCAGTTTTCTTAAGTAATTGTTAATTTTTGAATCGATTTTATCCATATTTCCAATCAAATTATTTTATGATATCCCTTGCTTTTTCAATAACCTCAAAAATCTTATCGTAAAGATAAGACGGCGATATAAAGAAATCTCCTTCTTTGGTTTTCAATTTAACAATCGAGGGATTTTCTTTCCTTAAGAGATTCAACACATCATAAATTAGTGTTTCAGGAGTTATCTCAACAGCAGAAAAATAATCCAAATCGTAATAATAAACGCTGCCGTTTATAATAAGGTTTTCTATATCAATAACCTCTGAAATCTTTTTTTCAAGAATTTCGCTCTGAAATGCAACTGGAATGGCTTCTCGACTCAATCCAAATATCGCTGCTGCTATAAGAGAAAACCAAAACCCATCTCCAGAAATGTTAAGACCAAAGTAGATACCAAAAAGAAAAAGTGCGATGGCAAGGAACGAACTGACATTGGAAGCAAATATAGTGGCTTTAATACGATTTTTTGTAAACTTCCAGATAAGTGACCTAAGAAGCCTTCCGCCATCAAGTGGAAACGCTGGTATCAGATTGAATATGGCCACGCCAAAGTTTCCCAAAGATAGTAGATAAAGCACCTCAGCTGAAGAGATCGAAATTCTATGAAAAAATAAGTAAAAACCGTAAAAAATAAGGGAAATGAGAAAACTTGTTAGTGGTCCGGCAATTGCCATCTTTGCCTCATCAAGTGGCTTCTTGGGTTCACGCAGAATTCTTGCTGTTCCACCAAAAAGATGGAGGGTTATATTCATTACGTCAATTCCAAGACGCCTGGCAACCAAAGAGTGGGCTAACTCGTGAGACAAAAGAGTTGTGAAGAAGACTATTACGAAGAAGATGCTTTGAAGTAACCAAACAAAAGTGTTTCCTCCTGGATAGATTTCCGGAAATACATTTAGAAAAACTGAAGAAATAATAAGGAGAAAAACGAGTATCCATGTTGGATTGATAAGAACAGGTATTCCCTTAATTGTAAAGAGATGGATACTCTTTATCCTGAATATATCTTTCAAGATTTACTTCTTCTTTTCTTCTTCCTTCTTTTCGAATTCGCCACTACCACAATTGGGGCACTTTCTTGGTTTACAACGACCTTCTTTTTCATAACCACAACTCTTACATTTCCAGACAGCCATTTTCTTTCCTCCTAAATTTGAAGTATTTAATTTTTAAAATTATACAATTTTAAAACTGAGGCATGTAAGATTCATTAAGATAAGGGAGCCAATCGTCCTTGCTAAAAGTCTTAAGTTTCTCAGAAGATGCTTGCTTAATTGACACACTGGCAGTTTCTTTTTCTCTAAGTTTGCTGTACCTGATAGTAAGTAAAGAAGCAATATCTACCGCTTTTTCCATTTTCTCTGAATCGATACTTTCCTTGAATCTCACAATTGTTAAGGGTCCTGGAGCCTCATAGGTAGTTATCCTTACATCAGTATCAAGTATTATCTTTTCAAGCATTCTTGTTTCGTATTCATTTCTTGATACAACTATCCAGTAATCGCTTTCAAAGAAGTTTCTGCCATACTTTACCAATTCAATGTCTTTATCGAATAGGTGGCCACGCCATTTAATCAACTTACGCAATCTTGCAGAAAAAACAGGATCTGTGAGCAGGCAGCCACCAGCAGGAGAAGGAAAATCCGTAAGGCCATACTTTTTTGCCAGTTCAATCTGTCTTTTTCTCGACCTGCCGCTTATGTCCAATAACTTCTCTCGATCAACAAGCCCTTTCTCTTCTGCTTTTGTAGCAGGAAATAGTTTAGCTGAGAGAGGCCTTACTAGATATTCTTCACAGCCAGATTCCTTTGCAACAATCTCAAGGGCTTTTCTTGTCTGTGATTTAGGTCTTTCGTTTAAAACCTCACCTGTCGCAACAAAGTCCACCTGGTAATCATCTTTAAGTTGGCAAGCAATCTTTATCATCTGAGCATGGCAATCGATGCAGGGGTTTAAATTCTTACCATAACCATACTTTGGTTTCTCAACAATTCTTAGCTGTTCATTTGTAATGTCTACAACAATAAGTGGCCAATCAAGTCTTTCTGCCATCTTTAAAGCAGTTTCGTAACCAAAAAATGGACTTTTAAAAGTCAGTGGAAGCACATCTACACCTGCATCTATTAGCACCAGACCTGCAAGCGCTGAATCTAAACCACCTGAAAACAAAAGGAATGCCCTTGATTTGCCTTCAGGTTTCTTGCGTGGAGGTCTAATTTCGATTACTTCCATCTAATACTCCAAAAACTCTGATTTCTCTTTTCTTAAGCATTGCGGCAAACAAACCTGAGCCATTGCGCAATTGACCAGAAAAAGTTCCATTGTAAATTGAGTATACGCCACAAAAAGGGCTTTTTTCTCTAAGATATGCTTCATCTGGTTTTATAAATTTAATCCAATTTTCAAGAATCTTTAATTCATTTTTTATATCGTCTATTTTAAATTCTTTACCATCAGCCCGTTTTAATACTGATCGGCCTTTTAAAAAATCAAAACCATCGCCATTAAAAATCTCAAGTGGTTCTCTTGGAACACCAAAGATAAAATACTCAGGACAAACTCCAAATAATGAACATTTTCTTTTTGAAATCATTTCAATAATACTTTCGTTTCTCCGATGTTTTCCATCATAGGCGCATCGAACGCCAAGCAAGCACGCACTTACAATAATTCTTAGAGCCATTTTTGGTAGACTATCTCCCCATATTGCTCTAGTTCTTTTAAAACTGATTCTATTTCTTCTTCGTGGCGAAACCTTACCCTTCCTCTAACAAAAACGTCTTCGCCCTCTTTTAGGAACTCCAGTTGGTCAAAGAGAATCTTCTTCTGGAGATGTGCCGGTTTTGGCAAAACAGCATCTTTAAAAGTTTTGAAAGAAAATTCAAAGACCCTTTTTTTACCGATGCGCTCTTCGATTTCTTTAAAGAGAACAAGAACCAAAAGAGCAGCTAAAGTTGAAAAGAAGGCAAGTTCGTAATGGCTTGCTCCTACAAGAACACCAATAGCAGCAACTGTCCAGAGTGAGGCTGCAGTTGTAAGTCCTATTATTATGTTTCCTTGCTTAATGATTGTGCCTGCACCAATAAAACCAATTCCAACAGCAACATTAGAAACTATCCTTGTGGGATCTCCTCCTTCAATTCCATAGAGAGAAATGACAGTAAACAAGCAAGAAGCAAGAGAAACTAACGTGTGAGTTCTAAGTCCTGCGGGACGGTCTTTTAATTCTCTCTGAAATCCAATAGCAGCACCAAACAAAGATGAAAGAACTAGCTTAAGAAGAAACTTATCCACCATAAATTAAGTTTAACAAAAATGTTATTGCTTCTTGCTTTCCAATCCGCTGACTTTTAAGATTTCTCTTTCTAAATCTCTTACAACTGATTCAGCCCTGTTAAGTGAACCAGAGGCATTCTTAAGATGGTTCCCCAGAGTTCTTAATTCAGAAATCAAATTTTTGAGAATCAACTCCAGAGATTTGAATGCATCTAACACTTCTTCATAGTTTTTTTCAAAGTGTAGCTGTTTTAAGACATAGCCAACTCCTGCCAAATAAATATAGAAAGTATTGGGCGAAACAGGATAAACATTTTTGTCGCGAAAGTAAGCATAAAGATCTTCAAAATCCTTATTACAGGTTATTTCATAGTAAAGTGCTTCCGAAGGAAGAAACATAAGAGCAAAATCAAATGTATTTTCAGAAGGGTTTATATATTTTTTAGAAATGTCATCAACATGAGCTTTAACTGCTCTTTTCAATTCGGCAGCGCTTATTTTCTTCTTTGATTCATCGTTTTCAGTGACAAAGCTGGCAAATCTATCGTAAGGAAACTTAGAATCCACTGGCAGAATTCTGTTGTCTATTTTTATTGCTAAATCGACAACAGAGCCGTTTTTAAGTCTGTACTGGAATTCATAGGCACCACTAGGTAGTGAATCAGAAACAAGCGAATAAAGAGAAAACTCACCAAAGGCACCCTTCCCCTTAGGGGCTCTCAGCATCTCCTTCAACTCTTTTGCCGCTTCAGCAGTTCTTTGAATCTCGTCAAGTTTTGCTCTGAACTCAGAAAGTCTTGCAGAAAGCGACTCGCCAGATCTATCAGTTCTCTCTAAGAGTTGTCCTAAATTTGCAGAGACGCTGTTTACATTTTGAAAAATTGCTCTTAAATCTTCTCTATTGATAATAATCCAGTTTTTTAGGCGAGAAATTTCAATAACAAGATAGATAATTGCTATAGCCACTGCTATCAAGGCTAAGAATAAAAATATGTTCAAATCCAATTGAATTAAACCACCTTATCTTCGTTTTTCAAAAACTTCAAAGTTCCTTTTACTGAATCGCTTCCAAATATCAATTTCACAGCGTCAACATAATTTGCCAGCTGATTAGCATAAGAATTGATTGATTCTTCAGTTTCCTCTTCAAATTTGAAATCAACAATATTTAGATTACCTTCCTTATCTTTGTATAGAAAATCAATTCTTCCTTCTTTGAACTCATCTTCTCCTACAATCATAAGGAACGGTTGTTCAAAATAGGCAAACTCGCTTTCTTCAAGCACTTCTTTTAGCCATTTAGCAGTTTTCAAGAAAGATTTCTCAGCAGATTTGATGAGTGCTTTATCAATATTAAATCTCTTTAGGCGATTCTTGAGTCTTACTAAACATTCTTCTTCATTGAGACTGCCTGAACCAAACTCTGCCAAAGATTCATGAATTATCTTTCCAACGATGACCTCTTGTTTAAACTTCATATCAGGATCTATTTTTCTCGAAGGAGGCTCAGTTTTTTTCAGAAGCCTTTTTTCTGAATGCTTGTATCCTATTTGTTCAAGCAAATTGGTAAAATCATAGACTTTTTCAGGTTTCTTCTTTCTGGTTTTAGAAATTCCAGATAGGATTCCAAACATATCATTTCCGTCTGTTTGTATTTTTGGAGACTTCTCTACCTTTTCTTCATTGTTTAGAGCTTCGAAGTTGAATATAAGAGGTTCAGTTTCGTATAATGAAGGATCAATACTTCTTACGTTTTGTAGCAAGCGCTTATAAGCATCCGACGTAACAAATGATACATCTGGCATGCAAATATATAGCCTATCTCTTGCTCGCGTAAAGGCAACATATAAAAGACGGCACTCCTCGTGCATTCTAAAGTCTTTATACATTGGTTTAACCGCCTTATGGTAATTTTCTAAATCTTTAAGCAAATGTTCAGCATGTTCTCCGTCAAGCAATTTTTCCTTGTTAGGTTTACTCAAATAAAGGTGGTACGCTAGTTCCTCACTAGAATAAGCATTTTGATATGTAAAGAAATCAAAGGACTCATTCTTTCCTCTTGAATACAGAGTAGCGACAAAGACAACCGGAAATTCAAGTCCTTTTGCTTTGTGAATTGTCATTATGGTTACTGCGCCTAGGTCATGGCTAATTTTTGGTGTGAGTTCGGCTATTCTATTCTCTAATGCCTGTGAAAAACTCGATATGGAGACAATACCTTCCTTCTCAAGAGCAAAAAACACCTCTTCAAACAACTTTATAGAATGTTCTAGAAATACAGAGTTCTCAGCATCTCCAAATCTATGATTTAGAAGTGGCTCCAAAGTTTTGATTGAATCTAAAAATGCTTGATATAGTCCATTGCTCAACCCATTCTTAAAAACAAGATAGGCATCGTATATATAACGAAGCGGTTGTGGAGCATTCTTGCCCAATTCAGTAATACTTGTATAAGGACATTCTTTTTCACCACAGAGGCTTAAAAGTTTCGGAAGTATAGCATCGTTCTTTGTTGGATCAGTAAGCAGAAAGAAGTTTCTTAAAAACTCGAAAGGCTTCAACGAAGTAAATCCTGTATCCTCAGATACAAATGGTATTCCATACCTGTTAAGCGCTTCTTCAAAATTGGCAATATTGTTTTTAGTTTTTACTAAAATGGCGATATCCTCGTATTTAATCTTTGAAAGAAATTCTTTGTCATTCTCTGCATCGTATCTATATATGCTTTCTTTGCCTACTATTTCCTTAATCTTTCTTGCAACATACTCAGGTTCAAAACTTGGTACATATTTGGAGAGAACAGTAATGCTTTCGTCAATTCCAGCAATTACAACTTTTCCAATACCATGAGTGTCTTTTCTGACAGCTTTAAATCTGGTATAGCCAACAGTAGAATCTTCAAACATTTTTTCAAATAATACATTAACAAAATCAACAATCTTTGGAAGCGATCGGAAGTTAGTATCAAGAGTCTCGATTTCAAAATGTTCAACTGCATCTTTTTCTTCCTGAAGAACTTGACTGAAATATTTAAGTATGGATTGCATTATCGATGGATCAGCGCCCCTAAAACCATAAATTGATTGCATAGGGTCACCTATCAGAAATACAGAAGAATCAGAAACAGACCTTAAGCCTTCTCCAGAAATCCAATCTTCGACAAGTGAGGAGATAACTTTCCACTGTAGGTAATCTGTGTCCTGAAACTCGTCCAATAAAACTGCTGATATTTTTTCGTTAAAAGCTGCCAGCAGATCTATGTTAAGAATATCTTTTGAGGTAACCGCTTTATAAGATTTGAAAACCATATCTGCATATGTGATTATCCCTTTCTCTGCTTTCAGTTCTGAGTATTCTTCAAAAGCTTCCAAGAAAAAGCGAGCAACTTCAAAAAAGAATGAACTTTTAAGCTCCTTAAAATTTGAAAAATCAGACCTTATAAACATTTTTATCACTTCTTCAGCCCATAAAGCACTTATTGGCAGCTGTTTTTGCATTGTTTTCATTAACTTTATAAAATTGGCTCTAGGCATAAGTTCCAAAAATTCAAACTCCTTCAAATCCAAGTTAATTTTTCGAAAAATCACGTGTTCAAAGAGTTTTTCATCTTCTGCCTCTGAAACGACTCTCGATGAGGGGTTCTCAAAAGGATCAATAATACTTAAAAGGTTCTTCAAGAAAGAATGTATTGTTGAAATGCGAAAATCATAATTCTTAGAAAAGTAATTATTGCTCAGGAAATCGAAACTGTTTTCTAGAAGTTTTGATAATATTCTCTCCTGCATTTCTCCTGTTGCCTTGTTGGTAAAAGTAATGGCAACTATCTCTGAGATGTTTTTGCCGCTATTAAGCAGACTCAAATATCTATCAACTAATTTTGTAGTTTTTCCAGAACCCGCAGGTGCAGTGATAATAGTGTTCTTAAATCTTTCAGCCATTTTTTAATCACCTAAATGGGCAGTACTTTTTCATATAACAAGTTTCCATATTTTTGCACTTTTCAATAATTGGTATCTCGTTCGTGGTAGCTATTTGTATGGCTCTTGAAATATTCTGCTTCAAAGAATCTATTTGAGATTGATTAAAATCAAAAATTTCCTTTTCAGCAGTTCCTTTGCCTAAGATTATTTGAATTATGGTTCCAATATTTTTCGGAACAAATGTTTCCAAGTCTGCTTTTTCAGATAAAAGAAACATATAAAGAAGGAGTTGATGTGCATATTTGTCCATTTTGTT
>JAOADC010000056.1 GCA_026417515.1 Actinomycetota bacterium | reverse complement strand
CTTATATCCCTTCTTCTCTAAGTAATTTGCTGCAATGTCTAAGCAATATCCTTTTGCAATCCCGCCTAAGTCAATCATTAAAGGGCCGGAAGGATTAAGCAAATTATTCTTAATTAAAGAAACCTTATGATAACCGGAATTCTTAAGGGCACTAGAAATTTCTTTTCTATTTGGAAGTCTTCCGCCTTTGTCGAATGACCATGCTTTGGTTAAAAAACCGATAGTTGGATCAAATGCTCCATCAGTTTCCCTTGCTAAATCCAAGGCAAGTTTGATACTGACTCTTAAATGTTTATCATCGATTCTAACTTTACTTCCCTCTCTTAACTTTTCGTTAACTTCTCCTAACTTGCTATCATGAGAATAAAAATCGAAAACATTTTCCATTTCGCTTAGTAAGTCAAAAGCCTTCTTTACATCTTTTTCGACATTCTTTCTTGTGTCAAAAATTTTTATCGTAACGAAAGTATCAAGAACATAGCGGTTAGTTTCAAAAGCCTCATTACTAAACACAGCGTATCTTAGGACCATAAAAATCAACAAAATGCTTATACCGACCAATAAATATGCAACTTTCTGTATTCCCAAAATTTTTTTCATTTTTCTTTTTAAACTATAATCTTTATTCCAAGAAAGGGGAGTTTAGTTTGGTGCTGGGTCTACCCAGAGCACTCTTATATTATAAATACGGTCTTCTCTGGGAAACCTTCTTAAAAAATTTAGGTATAGATATAGTAACATCCCCTCCTACCAGTAAACTTATCGTTGAAATGGGGCTTGACGTGGCTGAATCTGAGATCTGTATGCCAGTCAAGATTTTTTATGGGCACGTAAAGTACCTTATTGAAAAACAAAAAGTTGATGCCGTTTTTTTACCCAGAATGGTGGCAATTGAAAAGCCAGCCTATACCTGTCCAAAATTTTTAGGTCTTCCAGATATGATACAGGCAGCTTTTCCTGAGGCAAACATAATTTCTGAGACTTTCAATAGAAAGAAGGGTTTGAGAAGTTATTATCAGAGCTATATAAATCTTGCTGAAAAACTCGGAGCCAAGAAATGGCATAGTATAAAAGCGCTTTTGAAAGCTGAGAAGATCTCCTATGAATTTTCAAAAAAATTACACAGTGGGGATTCATTTTCAGAAGCAATTAACAAAGTAAAGACAAAGAAAAAAGATAGCAAAATAATCAATCATAATAGATCTAACATAAGGGTCGGAGTTGCCGCACATTCTTACAACATTTATGATGAGTATTACTCGTTGAATCTTCTCAATAAACTCAAATCAATGGGGGCAACTTACATAACGCCTGATAATGTACCGCATAACATCTGGGCAAAATATAGCAATAAATTACCGAAGTTTCTTTTCTGGACTTACGAAAGAGAACTGGTTGGTTCAGCATTCTACTGGATAGAAAAGGGTATGGTTGATGGAATTATCTATGTCATGTCATTTGCTTGCGGTCCAGATTCAATTGTTCAGTATGTCCTTGAAGATGAAGCAAAAAAATTTGGAATACCGATGCTTACAATAGTCCTTGATGAGCATTCAGCAGAAGCCGGTCTTATCACAAGAATCGAGGCCTTCATTGATATGCTCGAAAGGAAGAAAAGATGAGATTAACCTTTCCTCATATGGGAAACGCATATATATTTGTTGGTGATCTTTTAAGAAGGCTTGATGTTGAATTCATTGTTCCACCCAAGACTTCTACAAGAACAATTGAACTTGGCGTTAGATATGCACCAGAACTTGCATGTTTCCCTTTGAAGGTAACTTTAGGTAATTTTATCGAAGGAATTGAAGCAGGAGCAGATGCAGGGATAATGATAGGCGGAGTTGGTCCCTGCAGATTTGGCTACTATGCAGAAACACAGAGAAGAATACTAAGACAAATTGGTTATGACATACCAATGTACATTTTAGAGCCACCGACTGCCCATCCTTTGAAGTTCTACAGAGTATTCAAGCAGCTCTGCCCAAAGAAAACACTGAGGCACCTCTGGAAGGAACTTCGCATAAGTTGGAAGAAAGCCGTCTTCATTGAAAAAATTGAGGCTTACGCATTAAAGGTGCGTTGTTTTGAAAAAGATCTTGGCTCAACAACAAAAGCGAAAAAAAGGGCTATTTCTCTATTGGAGAACGCTTTCTCAGAAACTGAAATAGAAAAAGCTTTTGAAGAAGGTTTAGGTTTGCTGAATCAGGTAGAAAAGGAGGATAGAGTCGCCCCAAAAATAGGAATAGTTGGTGAATTTTTCATATTATTAGAACCATATGTTAATTTTGATATCGAAACAATCCTTGGTGAAATGGGATTTTACATAGAAAGATCTGTCTTTCTGACTGATTGGATCAATCCTGGTACAAAAGCTCCAGTAACAGGTCATTCAAAAGATGAGGTTTTAAACGCTGCTGCCCCCTATCTTTCCCACTTTGTTGGTGGCGACGGAAGACAAACAATAGGACATTCAATTCTCTTCATAAAAGAAGGATTCGAGGGCATAGTTCACCTCCTGCCTTTCACATGTATGCCTGAATTGATCGCAAAAAGCATACTACCGAAAATTTCATATGACTTTGATATACCATTTCTTTATCTGGTTATCGATGAACAAACAGGGCGTGCTGGAATCCAAACTCGTATCGAAGCCTTCGCAGATCTTGTCAGGCAGAGACACTTAAAAAATATTCTTCCTAAAAAAGATAAGATCAATTGGACACAAAAAGGAAAGATTCAACCGGTGGGAGTGAATATTAGATGAAGGAAAAATACTACCTGGGAGTGGATGTGGGCTCAGTTTCGACAAACCTTGTACTTATTAATGATAAGCTCGAAGTTAAAGCCTATGTTTACGAAAGGACCAGAGGAGAACCTATTAAGGCTGTTCAAAATGGACTTAAACTCTTGGTTGAAAAAATGGGAAGAGAGGTGCCAGTTTTTGGCGCTGGCACCACAGGAAGTGCAAGACAACTGAGCGCAACTATAGTTGGTGCTGATGTTGTCAGAAATGAGATTACTGCACATGCTGTTGCAGCCATACACGAGGTCCCTAATGTTAGAACGGTTCTTGAAATAGGAGGACAGGATTCAAAAATCATCATTATTCGAGATGGAGTAGTCGTCGACTTTGCAATGAACACAGTATGTGCCGCTGGAACAGGTTCATTTCTTGACCACCAAGCCCAAAGGTTGGGGATACCAATTGAAGATTTTGGAGATATGGCTCTTAAGGCTGAAAAGGGAACAAGAATTGCTGGCCGCTGCACTGTTTTTGCAGAATCTGATATGATACACAAGCAGCAAGTTGGCCACCCAATCGAAGAAATAATTTACGGTTTATGTCAGGCACTTGTAAGGAACTACCTTAACAATCTAGCCAAGGGAAAAGAAATTGAAGCTCCAATCGTATTCCAGGGCGGTGTAGCGGCCAACAAGGGTATTAAAAGGGCTTTTGAAGAAGCAATTCAACATGAGATAATTATCCCCACTTTCTATAACGTTATGGGTGCTATTGGTGCAGCTATTCTTGCCAAGGAAAAAACAGATAGAACTGGTAAAACGAACTTCAGAGGTTTTGAAGCTGCTGAATTCTCTTTTCAAACCTCTTCTTTTGAGTGCCATCACTGTTCAAATCATTGTGAAGTGGTAAGCATGAAACTCGATGGCAAAACAGTCGCAAACTGGGGCGGACGCTGTGGACGCTGGGAAATTGGAGAAGTAGAAAGGCTTGACTTCACAGTCAGTTAAAAATTTGCCACCATATTGCCAAACAATACCCCCAGTGGTATATTTTTCTCTCAGTATGTTGGAGGTTTAAGTTATGTTTGAAATACTTCGCAAAAAACAGATTTCACCAGAAGGATTTTTGATTAGAATCAAAGCGCCTCAGGTAGCACAAACGGCAAGACCTGGACAATTCTTGATTCTGCGCGTTAGTGAAACCGGCGAAAGAATACCATTAACTATTGTAAATTGGTCAAGATCACGAGGCTATATCGATATTGCTTTTCAAGTTGTTGGAAAAACTACCTATTTGCTCAGCAAGTTAAAAGAAGGTGACGCAATAATTGACTTAATAGGTCCTCTTGGCAACCCTTCAAAAATTGAAAGGTATGGAACAGTTGCTTTTCTTGCTGGAGGTTTTGGAGCTGCAGCAGTCCTTCCTATAGCCAGGGCTATGAGAAAAAAAGGTAATCGTGTATTAACCGTTCTCGGAGCAAGAAGCAAGAACTATCTTATATTTGAAAAGGAACTGAAAAAGACCTCAGACGTTCTTATCATCACCACTGATGATGGATCCAAGGGAATCAGGGGCTTTGTAAAGGATGGTTTAAGCGAAATTCTTAATAGCGAAAAGATCGATATTGCCTACTGTATTGGTCCTGCAGTGATGATGAAATTTACTTCTGAAGAGACCAGGAAACACTCTATACCAACAATTGTCAGTCTTAATCCCATAATGGTTGATGGAACTGGAATGTGTGGTTCTTGTAGGGTTGAGGTTGGTGGAAAGACCTACTTTGCATGCGTTGACGGCCCTGAATTTGATGCACATCTTGTAAACTGGGACCTTTTATTATCAAGGCTAAATTACTACAAAGACGAGGAGAAATTGGCATATGAATCAATCCTCAAGCAAAGGTAGAAAAAAATTTAACCCCAGACAAAAAGATAAATCTATATCAATAAATGAAAGAATCAGCACCTTCAAAGAAGTTCCTTTAGGTTTTACTCCAGAGCAAGCGATACTTGAAGCAGAAAGGTGTCTGCAGTGTTCAAGACCAAGGTGCGTAGATGGTTGTCCTGTGATGGTGCCAATTAAAGACTTTATTTCACTCGTGAAAGAAGGGAAGTTTATCGAAGCCTCTCTAAAAATAAAGGAGAAAAATGCCTTACCTGCTGTCTGCGGTAGGGTTTGTCCGCAGGAGGACCAGTGTGAAAAAGCCTGCGTTCTTGGTAAGGTTGCAGAACCTGTTGCTATTGGTAAACTCGAGAGATTCGTTGCTGACTACGAAGCAGTTCAAGGAACAAAAGAGGAGATCAAACCTCCAGAAAGGCTTCCTTACAAAGTTGCTGTAATCGGATCTGGACCTGCCGGTCTTACCTGTGCTGCAGAACTTGCAAAATCAGGTGTTGAGGTTTATATCTATGAAGCCTTGCACGAGCCAGGCGGGGTTCTCACCTATGGTATTCCAGAATTTAGGCTGCCTAAAAATATAGTAAAAAGAGAAATCGATTACATAATCAGTTTGGGTGTAAAGATACTTACAAATCAAGCAGTGGGAGCGAATATCTCGTTGAATGAAATCATAAGGAATTACGACGCTGTTTTTATTGGAGTTGGTGCTGGGCTTCCTAGGATGCTCAACATAGAGGGAGAAAATCTAAATGGTGTTTATACTGCCAACGAATACCTGACGCGCATAAATCTTATGAAAGCCTATTTATTTCCTGAATACGATACACCAATAAAAAGAGGTTCAGAAATTGTTGTTATCGGTGGAGGAAATGTAGCCCTGGATGCTGCAAGGACGGCATTAAGAACCGGCGCAAAGAAAGTCACTCTTGCCTACAGAAGAACTGAATCTGAAATGCCTGCAAGAAAGGAAGAAATCGAACACGCAAAAGAAGAGGGTATTGTCTTTGAATTTTTAGTCTCTCCTATTAGGTTCATAGGTAAAAACAATACTTTAAGAGCGGTAGAATTTCAGGTTATGGAGCTTTCTGAACCAGATGAGTCAGGGCGAAGGAAACCGGTTCCTGTAATCGGTAAGACAAAATTAATAAATGCAGATATTGCCATAACGGCAATCGGTACAGTTGCAAATCCCTTGATAACAAAGAATTTTAAAAAACTAAAGACAAATAGCAGAGGCTATATAGAAGTTGATGATAATATGATGACATCTCTTAAAGGTGTTTTTGCTGGTGGAGATATAGTTACGGGAGCAGCAACTGTAATTCTTGCTATGGGTGCTGGTAAAAAAGCCGCACAATCAATTCTTGCTTATCTTAAAAACAAGTAAGATAATCTTGGTTTGAGGTGAACTTATGAAAATAAGAAAATTTCTTGGATTTCTAAGTATCGTTTTCTTAACCATACTCGTTTTTTCAACAGCAAATGCGGCATTTGGGATTCGCAAACTCTCTCTTCAACCTGCTGCTTTTGAATTTTCTGCTGCACCTGGTGCTGAAATTAACAATTCTTTTAAAATCGAAAATGAAGGCGATGAAAATCTCAGCCACGTTTTTGTATATTCAACAAATGTAAAGGTCGATAAGAATGGAAAAGAAAGATATACCCTTCCCCTCCCTGAAGAAAACACGCTAAATTCTCCTGCAAGCTGGGTTTATATCAAGGTTCCTGATCCAACAAAAATTATTGGCAACTTCCCATTCTTGGACCTCAAAAAAGGAGAGGCTAAAGAGGTAAGATTCTCGATAAAGATTCCTGACAAGGCACCTCCTGGCGATTACACAACAATAGTTTTTTTTGAGGCACGTTCTGCTCAAGCAACAGGAAATATTGGAACTTCAATTGGAGCACGCGTCGGTTGCCGGATAAAGATAAGAGTGCAGGGCGAAATAATAGAAGATTTGGTTTTTGACAGATTAATGGTTAGAAAGTTTGTTATTGGAGACATAGTTCCTTTTGAAATAAACCTTCTCAACAAGGGCAATATAGATGCTCCAGGTTCAGTTCTCATTCGCATAAAGAATCTCTCAGGAAGCGTAATTCAAGAAAAATACCTTTCAAGGAGATCGTATCTTTACGCTCACAATAACCTTCAGTTTTCAGGCGCTATTAAAGCCAAGAATCTTGGTTTTGGTGTAAAGAATTTTGAAAGCATCTTCAAATATAAGGATTGGCAAGGAAATACCAAAGAATTAAGAAAAGAGGCAAGTTTCTTTGTAGTGCCTATTCAAGTTTTTTATATACTTCTTTTCTTGATCGCCGCATTGATTCTTTTGGTATCGTTTTGGCTTGACGCAAGGCTTAAAAAGAAAGGCGAAGCATTTAAAAATATTTAGAAACTGTTTTATTCAAAGCATTTATATTAAGGATTAGAAATTCCTTATCAGAAATGTTACTTTGGTGTAATTTAGATTTACTTCTTGAATCTCCACGAATTCTTAAAAAGCAAGGAATATCATCACTACTGTTTTTAACAAAAAGATATTAAAAGCAATTCGCAGATTTTTTTGGTTTGCAAAAAATCATGGTGGCTTAAAAAAATAAATCCCCTGGCCATCATTGACCAGGGGATCTGGGCATGCCTGCTTGCAGCTAATTTTCTATTTAGTTTTGAACAGCTGTGTAGGTTATGGTTGCAGCATAGTTACCAGGAGCCATATCGTAAGGAACCTGAATCAAATAATCATAAGTGTATGTCTTGGTTCCACGATTTGGCCAGGTTTCAAATGTTCCAGAGTTAGCAAATGAAGTGAAGTTTCCACTTCCAGCGTTAGCCCATTTAAGGATTCCGATGCTGTATGAATCGCCGCCTGAAACGAAATCAGTTGCT
>JAOADC010000010.1 GCA_026417515.1 Actinomycetota bacterium | reverse complement strand
AGGAGGGGAAACTTTTGGTCGTTGGATGCCTTCAAGAGGGGATATTCCGTGGCATTTCAGACAGAATTTAGCTTCGTGGCAGGCAGCACAGCCTGATGGATCTTGCTTCGCCTCTTTTTTGTGGGTGCTTCTCCAGGCCTTATCATGTGATTTTGGACGCTTCTTGTGGCATTCACTACAAAAATCTTCAACCCAGCCGTGGCACTTTACGCAGTCTTCGGTTTTTGCTCTTTCTCCATGGACCTCATACCAATCTTTTGCCCTATGGTTTGCAGGAAGTGGTTTGTTGGTGTGGCAGAGATCGCACTTATCTGGGGCAATTTCGTTATTGTGGCAGTTCCTCATGCAGAAGTTCATTCTCGGTCGGTAATTTTCTTCATCTGCTGAATGAGCAACGTTGAAGTGACAGTATATACATTCTTCATTGCCAACAAAGGTAATTGTTGCAGTGTGTTCTCCAGCAACCACTATTTCAAGTGGTTTCATCGGATGGATTTTTGAATGTTCTACGTGGTCCATTATTAAGTCGCCACTCAGTGTGAATTTTCGAGTTTCAGGAGAATGGCAATCTGTACATGACTCATCTGTAATTCTGAAGTTCAGAGGTTTCTTAGGTATTTTAGGTATTTCATAGTGGCCTGTAAGTTCTGGTATGATGTCTGGAAGCACTGTAATTTTTTGGTAGGTTTTACCAAAAAAGGTATGTGGTGTATGGCAATCACCACATTCAAGGTTTCTGTGAGAACTCTTTTCTGTTGTCTTTTTTGCAAAGGCTTCAGATTTGCAAATAGTACAGAATTGAGTCGTGCTCGTATAGTGTAAAACTTCAAAGATCATCAGATAAAGACCGATCAAAATAAGAGGAATTTTGATGGCGGCATGTCTCCAATTAGGAAACAGCCTTCGAAATTCATCCTTAAAAAACTCTTTCAAGGTAAAGAGAGCGCCCCGTTTTTGTTCCACAAAAACTATTTTAAATCAATAGCGTAAAAAAATATAAAAATTTCTAAAAAATTTATGAAAAATTCAGTCAACGCATATCTGATATATTTTTCTCACCTTTTTTAGCAATCGAACTTTCTGCCCTGCAATTAATTTCAATTTGTCAAAATAGGCATTCGTTATTGGCAGTCGCCTAAAAAGAATTATCCAAATGGTGTAAATTTCTTTTGATTGTTTTGGTTCAGGAAAAGACTGAATAAAAGAAAGTTAGAAAAATTAGACGCTTATCAGGAGTTATAAAATCAATGTTTGATTTTAAAAACTTCTTACTTCCAAATAAAATTCTTTTTAAAGTCCCCACTGTTTGAATAGTCTTCATCCAAATACGAAAAATGCTAAGCGATTTAACTTGAATTTATGGAGTCTTAGGGATTACCGGATGCTTAACCAAAAAATTTTTATACATACGATCAGATTGATTGCGTGGTTTCTCAAAAATTCCTATTTTACCTAGAAGATTCTTCAGTCAATATCTTCTTTACAACTAGTTAACGCTTTTTCTCAATTTAATTAAATTGGTCTAAACTTGATTGCAACAAATACAGGTTTAACAGGCTTAAATTTTGGTGTTTTGCGTTGGTTAAACTAATAGCCTTCAAGTAATCGAATATCTAAGAAGAGGGAAATAAAAAACAGCAGTTTAAAAGAAAAGTTAGGAAGTTCTTTTTAAGGGTGGATTCAAAAAGATAAGCAGTTTAATTAAAAAAATGGTGAGCCGTGGAGGAGTCGAACCTCCGACCCTCGGATTAAAAGTCCGATGCTCTGCCAGCTGAGCTAACGGCCCACTTCGATACTTAATTTTACCGAAAATGCCGGATAATTTAAACAGCGCAGTATGATAAAATGAATTTCTGCGCAAGTCAAGAAGGTATCAAAATTATTTTTTGTTGTGCCGACCATTTTGTTGTAAAATCTCATTTTTGCTTTTTTAGAAAACTTGCGCTTTACAGTTCAGATTAGGGAGGTGCAATATGGAAGAGTTAATTGCACAGATACGAGAAGCAACAGGCACCAATGTTGGTATTGACGAGGC
Source organism: Actinomycetota bacterium (assembly GCA_026417515.1). Taxonomy (GTDB): domain Bacteria; phylum Actinomycetota; class Aquicultoria; order SKW223; family SKW223; genus JAOADC01. The sequence continues at coordinate 8,792 of JAOADC010000010.1, read as the reverse complement.
TAAGAGAATTATAGCTTCCTTCTTGGCGGCAGGCGACTTTTGGGCCGCATTACCTTACGTTGATCAGCCATTTAACGTTGCTGCAGAAACAGCAAAAGCTCTCTTTGATCGCGGGCTTGTCGAATTTAAAAACAGTGAAATATTGTTTACAGAAAAAGGTAAAAAGTGGCTTGATGAACAAAGAATTCAACCTCTCATAATATCAACCTGCAACAACTGTGGCGGCAGAGGAATTTCTCTTCAATCTTTTTCAGGTCTTCTAAAAAGGTTCAAAGAATTGGTAAAGGATAGGCCAGAAGCAATAGTTGAATACGACCAAGGATATGTTACACCAGAAACAACTGTTTCAAGAGTAGCATTCCTTGCTCAAAAAGGAGACATTCAGGGCAAGGATCTCCTAATCTTGGGTGACGACGATCTTTTAAGTATTGCTGCAGCACTTTCTGGACTTCCAAACAGAGTAGTGGTTGTAGAGATAGATGAAAGAATCGTTAATTTTATTAACAATGTTTCAAAAAGAGAAAATCTTGGAATTGAGACTATAAATCTTGATCTTAGAAATCCATTGCCTGAAAACATTTTAAGATCTTTTGATACCTTCTGGACTGATCCACCTGAAACAGTTGAGGCACTTGAATTGTTTATAGGTCGTGGAATTGCTGGATTGAAGGGACCAGGTTGTGCTGGCTACTTTGGTATAACTTATGCTGAATCAGATAAATTTAAATGGCGCGATTTTCAGAAACTTATTACGGGGAAATTGGGTGCAGTCATAACAGATATGATTACTAACTTCAATGAGTATGTGAACTGGGACTATCTATTGGAAACCATAAGGAATGATATTGAACCTTTGACTGTATATCCAAGTCTGAACTGGTATCGTTCAACTCAGTTCAGAATCGAGGTGCTGAAAGATACTCCAGTCTATAACGAACCAGCAACTGGAAAAGAAATTTATGTTGACAAGGACGCTTTAGTATTTACAGGAATGGATAGGGAGGAGAAGTAGAATGTGGAAAACACCAACCAAAATCACATTAGTAAAGGGAGATGGAGAAGGAGATACTTTCTTAACAGCCTTCGATAGAGCATTATTGAATGCAGGTATTGGAGATTTCAATTTGATTAAAGTTTCAAGTATTGTTCCACCTGGCGCAAGATTTGTTGAATTGCCTGACATTCCAAAAGGTGCGCTTGTACCAACTGTGTATTCGAAAATTGAAAGCGCTATTCACGGTGAAGTAATCTCTGCTTGTGTTGGCGCTGGAGTTTCGGAAGAGGGACTGGGCCTCCTTTATGAATTTTCACATCAGGGAACGGCAGCAGCAGCAGAAGAAATAGTAAGAAATATGATAGAAGAAGGAATGGCTATGAGGGGTTTGAAATTAAAAGAAGTGAAAATTGTTTCTGCTGAACATAAGGTAGAAAAGATAGGTTGTGCTATATGTGCAGCCGTTATGTGGTGGGATGAGTAAGCATGCGTGAAGAAGGGCTTTGGATTCGAGAACGACTTCATCCTGACTTTGAGCATGCAACAAGAGCAATAAAGAAGCTGTACGAGAAGCAATCTAATTATCAACTTGTGGAGATTTACGAGACAGAAATATTTGGAAAAATGCTTGTTTTGGATGGTGCTGTCCAGACAACAGAAAAGGACCAGCATTACTATCATGAAATGATTGTTGATCTTCCATTTCTTTTAAAAGGTGACTGCAAAAGAGCTCTGATTATCGGCGGAGGCGATGGCGGGGCTTTACATGCGATGCTATCTCATAATGTCGAAGAAGCGTGGCTAGTGGAACTTGATGAGGAAGTTATTGAAGCGAGCAAGAAGTATCTTCCTGAGATTTCAAAGGATGCTTTTTATGATGAAAGAAGCCATATTGTCGTAATGGACGGATTTGAATTCCTGAAAGGCAAGAAGAACTACTTTGATATAGTTGTTGTTGATTCACCAGATCCTATTGGGGAAGCAGAAAAACTCTATTCAGATGAGTTCTATTTAATGCTAAAAGATTCTCTCAGAAACGGCGGAGTTGTTGCTGGTCAAGCAGGTAGTCCATGGCTTCAACCTTCCTTAGGACATCGTATTTACAAAGGTATAAGCAAGCACTTTAAATATGTTAACTTCTATGTTGGATTTGTTCCTTCCTACCCAGGAACTTACTGGCTTTATTATATTGCTACTGATGCGTTTGATCCTCGCGAGGTAGCTACTGAAACACTTGCCGAAAGAATAAAAAACGAAAACAATAGGTATCTGTTTCTGAATGCTGAATACATTCACGCTTGTTTCTCTTTACCACAATGGGTCAAGGAAACCATAGAAAAAGGAGAATGGTAAATGCATTTAACATTCGAAGGATGTAAGCCTTACAAGGAAAATACAGATTGGAACTGGTTGCTTGTTGGATTACCGCTTGATGTTACTGAAACCTATAGACCTGGAGCTAAAGAGGGTCCGGATGCGATTAGAAATGCATCTGTTAGCATTGAAACCTACTCACCTTTTCTGGATTTAGATTTATCTGAATACAACATTGCAGATTACGGAAATATCAATCTCGATGGTCTGGATATTGAAAGAGCAATTGAAATCATTTACAAGAAAGCTAGGGAATTATCATCTTATAAAATAGGTTTCTTTGGTGGCGAACACACTGTTTCACTTGGGATATTGAAGGCTATGAAAGAAAGGTATGAGAATCTTTATGTAGTCGTTGCAGATGCCCATACAGATTTACGTGATGAGTATGAGGGTCAGAAGATAAATCATGCTACCTGGCTTAAAAGAGCCATAGAATTCATTCAACCAGAAAATATTATTCTTTTAGGTGTTAGGTCAGGCACCAGAGAAGAGTTTGCGCACAGGCTGCTTGAGATGCGCGAAGATGCTGATCTGGATGATGGAACAATTCATAAACTTGAGAAGGCTGATGCAGTTTACCTTTCAATTGATATCGATGCATTGGATGCTCCCTATGTTCCTGGTTGTGGCAATCCAGAGCCAGGCGGGTTGCATTACAAAGAAATGGAAGAACTGGTTCACTGGCTTGGAACTTCAACAAACCTGGTAGGATTTGACATAGTTGAAGTTGCACCAAAATACGATGTTTCACAAATCACTGCAATAACTGCTGCAAGGTTAGCGCGTGAAATTATTGCCTCTTCTCTTGCAAGAGTTTAGTGCCTGAAATGTCTGATACCTGTTAAGACCATAGCTATTCCAAGCCTGTTTGCTGTATCAATTGACTCTTGATCTCTAATGCTTCCTCCTGGTTGAATTATTGCTGATATACCTGCCTTAGCTGCTTCTTCAACTGAGTCAGCAAAAGGGAAGAAAGCGTCAGAGGCAAGGACGCCATTTTCAGCTCTACTGCCTGCCTTAGCAATCGCGATCTTTACCGAATCAATTCTACTCATCTGACCAGCACCTATACCAACAGTTGCGAGGCCCTTGGCTACAACTATTGCATTTGATTTAACGTGTTTCACAACTTTCCAGGCAAAAAGCATATTTTCAATTTCTTCTTCAGTTGGTTTTCTATCAGTTACCACCTTCAAATCTTCTCTTGTTATTTCGTAGACATCGTAATCCTGAACTAGTACACCACCACATACCCTTCTTATATCTTTCTTAAAGTGAGTTTTCGGTCTTTCTTCTCCCATATACATAATGCGCAGGTTTTTCTTTTGAGTGAGTATTTCGAGCGCTTCTTCAAGGAAAGCAGGAGCTGCAACGACTTCATAGAAATTCTCAGATATCATCTTTGCCAATTCTTCATCAACAGGTCGATTGATAGCAATAATGCCACCATAAGCAGAGACAGGATCTGATTCGAAAGCTTTGCTGTATGCTTCAAGAGTGTTTGTTCCCAGTCCAACTCCACAAGGATTATTGTGCTTTATTATGGCAACCGCAGGTACCTGAAATTCATTTACAAGTCTCCAGGCAGCGTCAAGGTCCAGAATGTTGTTGTAGGAAAGCTCTTTTCCATGTAATTGTTTAGCAGTGGCAAGTGTTCCCTCGACGGCGTCAACATCGCGATAGAAAGCAGCCTTCTGATGGGGGTTTTCGCCATAACGTAGATCAAACATTTTTTCGAAATGAAGGGTCAATAGATCTGGGAACTCATCGTCTGCTCCTTTGAAGTACTCATAAATTGTGTCGTCATAGTCAGCAGTGTACATAAATGCTTTCTTAGCCAAACTGATAAGATAATCTTCAGAAAGGGTACAATCATTTTCTTTAAGCATTCTTGCTATATCACCATAGTCCATAGGATCAACCACTACTGCCACATGCTTATAGTTTTTTGCAGCAGCTCTTATTAATGTCACTCCTCCGATATCTATCTGTTCAATTGCTTCTTCCATTGAGACATTGGGTTTTAAAATGGTTTCCTTAAACGGATAGAGATTGCACACGACCATATCAATTGGTTTTATTCCTGCATCATTAAGTTGCTTCAGGTGCTCATCTTTTGAACGGTCGGCAAGAATAGCCCCTAAAATAGCAGGATGAAGAGTTTTTACACGACCATCAAGCATCTCTGGAAAACCAGTCACCTCAGAAACCTCAATGACGTCTATTCCCTGGTCCTTTAAGTATTTTGCTGTTCCACCTGTGGAAATAATTTCAACTCCGAGTTCCTTAAGTATCAGTCCGAGTTCTCTTAAACCTTTCTTGTCTGACACTGAAATGATGGCTCTCCTTACCTTCACCATGGGAGATCATCCCCTTCTAAATATTTTTTCCAATCCTTATCAAGAATCTTAATATGACGACCCTGTATATCTATTTGCCCAAGCGAAATCAATCTCAATGCCAATGGATAAAGTTTATGTTCAACTTTGTGGATTTTCTCTTCAAGAGATTCCACTGTATCGTCGTCTTCTACAAAGACAGGATATTGAAGGATTATTGGACCTGTATCCATACCTTCGTCTACAAAATGAACCGTAACTCCAGTTACCTTAACTCGATATTCAATAGCATCTTTTATTGCGTGAGTTCCTGGAAAAGCAGGGCAGAGTGCTGGATGTATGTTGGTTATCCTGTAAGGGTAGCGTTTAACGAATTCAGGTGTCAAAAGAAGCATATAGCCGGCAAGCACAATAAGATCAGCGCCCGCTTCTTCAACTTCTTCAGCAATTTTTTCATCATAAGATTTTCTATCTCTAAACGATTTTGGATCGATAAATTTCGATGGTATGCCTTTTTGTCTTGCCCTTTCTAATGCATAAGCATCCTTCTTATTTGAAATCACTTTTACGACATTGGCTGAAATAAATCCTTTTTCACAAGCATCAATTATCGCTTGAAGATTGGTTCCAGAACCTGAAGCAAGGACACAAAGACGCATCTTACTCAACAATTCTCACCTTGCCTTCACCTTCTACGACTTCGCCTATCGTGAAACACTTCAGTCCTGAAGCAGATACCATATTAAATATTTCATTCTCATTCTCCCTATCGCTGATGATAATAAAACCAATTCCCATATTAAAAACATTAAACATCTCTTCTTCTTCTATTTGCCCTACTTTCATAATGAATTTAAAAATTTCTGGTACCTCAAAGGAAGATTTTCTTATAACAACATCAACGTTTGTTGGAATGGACCTTGGAATGTTTTCGTAAAATCCACCACCAGTAATATTTGCGGCAGATTTAACCAATTTTTTCTCAAAAAGGGGAAGGACGCTGGGATGATAGAGTATTGTTGGTTTAAGGACAAGTTCAGCAAATTTTTTATCAGTGCCAGGAACCTCAGATTCAAGAGTTACAGATTTTTCGTTCATAATCTTTCTAATAAGAGAGAAGCCATTTGAGTGAGGTCCACTGGATTCAATTCCAATGACAATATCGCCAGGTTTTATAAGACTTGCATCAGGGATTTCAGATTTATCAGCAATTCCAACTATGAAACCAGATAAATCATAATCTCCTTCTTTGTAAACTCCAGGCATCTCTGCTGTTTCGCCACCTATTAGTGCAGCACCAATTTGTTGGCAGGCTTCAGCCATTCCTTCTACAAATTTAGAAACAACATGGGAATTTATTTTTCCGCCTGCTATGTAGTCCAGGAAAAAAAGAGGTTTAGCTCCAAGGGTTAGAATGTCATTTGACGACATAGCAACCAGATCCTGCCCAGCCTCCTTGTAGGTACCTGCTTCAATATGAAGTATTATTTTTGTGCCCACGCCATCTGTTGAACTCACAAGAACAGGATTTTTATAATCCTTAAAATTAGCATCAAACAATGCTGCAAAAGAACCAAGGTCAGTTAATACCTTGTCATTGAAGGTTCTTTTCACAACCTGTTTAATCTCTGCCACTGTTTTTGAGGCTTCCTTTAGATTAACACCAGATTCTTCATATCTTTTAGCATTTGGCAATCTAAATCACCCTTTAGCCAATAACTAAAAATTATTGTATATTAATCTTAGGGGCTTTTATCTAAAAAGACAGATACTCGACAAAATTAGTTATTAGCAAGAAAATTCTTTAATGGGCTAGGTTTACTGGAGGAGAATTTGTTCAAATTACTGATTGCTGACAAAGAACTCGAAAGAGCAGAAAATTTTGCTGAAAATTTAAATAGACACGGATTCAGTGCAGCTGCGATTAAGGATAAGACTTCTCCCTTGAAAAAATACATTAAAAGGCATAGCCCTGACGCGCTATTAATTCTTCATAGCTTTTCTGAGAAGAAGACCCTTTCTCTTATCAGTCAGTCAAAAAAGAATAATGTGCCTGTCATTTTTATTTGCAAAAAGGATTCCTGCTGCCCAAGGCTTATCAAGGTTCTGGCTGATACCATTCTTGAGGTTTCAGATTATTCAGAATTCAACCCTACTTATGCAAGTATTCTTGAAGAAAAGATTAATATCATCAAGCACGAAGATGCAGCAGAAAAGGGTATTTGCTATGGAATGTTCTACGCAGATACTGTGAAGAACATAATCTACTATGGGAAAAAGAGGCTTGATCTTACCCCAACTGAATTTCAAATAATGCTCTTGTTGATAATGGCAAAGGGTGAGGTGGTTGGAAAAAACGAAATAATGAAACAGATCTGGGGTACAGCAAGTCTCAACACTAACTCTTTAAGTGTCCACATTCAGAAACTTAAAAAAAGCCTGAGTGCCTATACGAAAAAATATGTGATTTCTACTATAAGAGGAAAGGGATACAAGTTAGACAAAGTTAGTTATTGATGTAACTATCTTCCAATGATAACATTCTCCAAATATACCTGAGAAAGAAAGAAAACACAAAGAAACTGAGAATCTGAAAAGAATTTTAATATTTGCATCTCTTGCAATCTTTGCCTTTATAATCCTTATCACTATAGTTTTCTCTTCTTATAAAAACGATCGTTTTTTGAGCACAGAGGAAGCACCTGAAAAAAACTCTGAAAAAGTTATCAATAGTAAATCAAGAAGACCTTCACCTGTCCTCGATGGAAAAGCTTTTGATGTGGGTTCAATGTGGATTTATGAGACTTTAGACGCCACTCTAACAATTAAGGTCGTCGATAAATATATAGAAAAAAATAAGGATGTTTATGTTTATGATTTCTATTATGGTGGGGAAAAGGTTGCTGAAGAACATCGGCTCTGCACCAAAGAATATCTAGCAAAATTGAAATCAGTTCAGGGAGAATCAAAAGAGACTATTTTTAAGGAACCATTAATTCTTTACAAATTTCCTCTGAGGGTAGGCAAAAAATGGACGAATAGGTTTGAGATTCAGGGAGTAAATTATATTTCAGAGGTCGAAGTTTTATCTTACGAAAAATTGAAGACCAAAAGCGGCATATATTTTGCCTATAAGATAAGACATAAAACCTATCCTCAAGGTTTAGAAAAAGAAGCAATTATCGATACTGATTGGTACAATCCAGAAATCGGTCTTATAGCATACTCAAAAGAAGGCGGAGAAAATCCAAAAGCAATTTTCAAATATTATGTAAAAACTGTTGAATTAAAGTAATTAAAGCCTTCTTTCTGAATCGGCAGTATCTCCAGATTTTTCAAGCGCAAACTTTGAAAACTTCAAATCTTCAGGTATTTCGACCGGATATTTACCATTCAAACAAGCAAGACAGAATGAGTCCTCAGGAAGCCCCGTTGCTTTTACAAGTGATTCCAGTGAAAGGTAAACCAGACTATCTGCTCCAATCGATTTACGAATATCTTCGATGCTGTGACGTGCTGCTATTAGTTCATCTCGGTTTGCTGTATCGATGCCATAGAAACAGGGCCACATAACCGGGGGAGAAGAAACACGCATATGAACCTCTCTTGCGCCTGCGTCTTTGATTAGTTGAACTATCTGCCTGCTTGTGTTTCCACGGACTATAGAGTCATCAACAAGGACAACTCTTTTACCAGCAATGATATCACGCAAAGGATTGAGTTTTAACTTTATCCCCAGTTTCCTTAATGACTGCGTGGGCTGTATGAATGTTCTGCCAACATATCTGTTTTTGATCAATCCTTCACCAAAAGGAATTCCTGATTCTTCTGCAAATCCAACTGCTGAAGGTGTTCCTGAATCAGGAACTGGAATTACTATATCTGCTTCCACAGGTGCTTCGTGAGCCAGAAGTCTACCCATCATTTTTCTGGCTTCATACAGAGTTTTTCCATTTATCCTGCTGTCAGGGCGTGCAAAGTAGATGAATTCAAACATACAAACTGAAGGTTTCTCGACTGGAAGACCTTCATAAGAAAACATTCCATCTGAATCAAAAACTATTATCTCTCCTGGTTGGACT
>JAOADC010000063.1 GCA_026417515.1 Actinomycetota bacterium | reverse complement strand
CACCACCTAATGTATCTGCTAATTCCTGGATAATTTTAAGATTATCTGGTCCACCTATTCCTCTACCAGCACTAACTATAAAATCGGCATCCTGAAGATTTATCTTGCCAGTTTCTTTCATTACCTCAAGAACTCTTACAGATATTTCCTCTTCCTTTATATCGACAGGAATATCAACATATTCACCTGTTTTATCTGATTTTTCTGGTAAAGGAAATGCCTTAGGCCTTACTGATAGTACCTTCACGCCATCACCAATAAACTTTCCCCAATAAAGAAGATTGCCAGCAAAACAGGGTCTTATAAAATTCAGAGTGCTATTGTTCTTTTCCACATCAATCACATCTGCTATAACACCAGCCCTTAATTTAGCGCCTAAATAAGGAGCAAAGTCCCTCCCATTGCCAGTGCCGGGGACCAAAACATAATCAATATTGCTATTTGAAGCAATCAGTGATGCAATTGTTTTAACAAAAGGTTGTGTTCTATAATACTTAAAAGATGAAGACTTACCACCGTATACCTTTTGTGCACCATAGGAAAATAATTCAGATGAAAAACTCTGTGGATCTTCAGCTAAAACAACCGCTGATATTGTTCCAGAGCCTTCTAAATCTTTTATCTTACTGGCTAAGCTCAAAACTTCGATTGAGCTTTTCTTGATTTTATTTTCCTCTATCTCAACTACACAAAGAATTTCTTTAGCCATAAAATGCCTCCCTTAAAAGATTTTCTGTGAAAACAGACGTTCAAGAAGCTGATTCACCACTTCTTCTGTTGACCCCTGAAGAATCTCTCCTCCTGCTCTTGGTGGTGGCGGAGAAACCTTAACCATTGCTTCTTTTGCAATTATACTATCATCAAGAGCCAAGTCAGCCTTCGAAAGAACTGGAATTGGCACTTTTGCTGCCTTTCTTAAACCCATCAAAGAAGGATAACGGGGTTTGTTTATATCTTTTACAACAGTTATCAAGGCTGGCAAACCCGAGGAGACAACCTCTTTTCCACCCTCAAGCAATCTTTCCACAACGATCTTTTTGTCCCCTTCGGAAAGCTCTCTAACCTTTGAAACATAAGTTAATACTGGAATATCAAGAAATGCTGCAACCTGAGGGCCCACATGAGCGGTATCACCACCTAATGCTAATTTGCCAGCAATAATTAGGTCAGCACCTCCTATTTTTTCTATTGCCTTTGAAAGTGCCTCAGCAGTAACAAGAGTATCACACCCTTTAAAAGCTATATCCATAATGTGGTAAACTTGATCAACTCCCATAGCTAAGGCGGTTCTTAAAACTTCCTGAGCATTTTCGTCTCCCATCGTAATTATTACTACTTCTCCACCTAATTTTTCCTTCCACTGCAAGCACTCTTCAATAACAAACTCATCGAAGGGGTTTAATATTTTTGGTACACCCTCTAATTTAAGCTCCGGACCCTGGTTTTGTGGCTTTATTTCTGCAGGATCATAAACCTGCTTGATTAATCCTACAAATCGCATATTTATCCTCCTATCTTAAAATTTGATTTGCAATAACAAGTCTTTGAATTTCTGATGT
>JAOADC010000057.1 GCA_026417515.1 Actinomycetota bacterium | reverse complement strand
ACTTTTTTTACAGTTTTTGATTTCGCTTTCTTTCAGTTATTTTGCAATTAATTACGCTGGCTTGCCAACTTATATTGAAATACCACTAACTGGTTATGTGCTTGAGTTGGGTTGGGCGTATCCTCTTTTTGTTTATCTGGTCATTTCAGCGACAACTAACACCGTTAATTTGACTGATGGTCTGGATGGTCTCGCAGCAGGTACAGTTGCCATTGCAAGTGCAGCATTGGCTGCAATAGCCTTCAGGGAAAGAATTCCAGATGTTGCCTTCTTTGCTGCTGCTGTTGCTGGTGCAGCTGCTGGTTTCTTGTGGTGGAATGCTCACCCAGCTCAAATTTTTATGGGTGATACTGGAAGCCTTTCACTTGGAGGAGCAATTGCTGCAGTTAGCGTTCTTACAAAAACAGAACTTTTTCTTCCATTGATAGGCGGAATTTATGTTATTGAAGGGCTATCGGTAATACTTCAAGTGATCTCTTATAAACTTTTCAAAAAAAGGATTTTTAAAATGGCACCAATCCATCATCACTTTGAAATGCTTGGCTGGAGCGAAACTCAGGTAATGATAAGATTCTGGATTTTTGCTGGATTTCTTGCGGCTTTAGGTTTTGCACTTTATTTCTCTGGTGTTCTCAAATGATAGAGTTAAAAGAATTATTTGAAAGAATAAAGAAAGAGCAAAAAACGGTGATTGTTGCAGGACTGGGCAGAAGTGGTACTGACGCTGCTTTGCTGTTGAAAAAGTCAGGATTTAGAGTAGTTGCAATCGACCAGAAAGTTGAAAGCAGTACCCTTGAAACTGCTTCCTTTCTTGATTCTCAAGGTGTAGATACTTGCCTTGGATTCAGTGTGGAAGAAAAAATAAAGAATGCTTCTTTGGTTGTGCTAAGTCCAGGTATCCCCCCGACGTCAACAATTGTTCAGAATGCGAGATTAGCAAACATTCCTCTGTATTCAGAGTTCGATATTGCCTGGTCGCTTCTTAAGTCGCGCCCGGCACTAACGATTGCTGTGACAGGAACCAATGGTAAAACAACAGTGTCTTCACTGATACATTCAATACTTGAATATAATGGAAAGAAATCAGTTCTTGTAGGTAATATCGGGACCCCTCTTTCTTCTATGGTAGATTCAATAGATGAAAAAACCTATGTGGTTGCAGAAGTGTCCAGTTTTCAACTTCATTATAGCCGTGTTTTTTCTCCAGATGTAGGGGTGATTCTTAATATCTCTCCTGACCATTTCGATTGGCACTCAAGTATGGAGGAATACATCAATGCGAAAAAGCATCTGATTGATCTTGTGCCCGATGATGGATGGCTGGTTCTTAATGCAGAGGATGATTACATAAAAAATTTTAGTGCAAGGAATGGCCAGAAAACTGTTTGGTTCAGTTCAAGGAAGAAGAACTTTTCTGAAAACTGTGCTTATATCGAGGACGGAATAGCGGTTGTAAAGATCGAAGGAAAAAGGGTTCTTGGAGTAGACAGGAAACTTTTCAAAGGAATTGGAGATCACAACACTGAAAATCTGCTGGCAGCTCTTGCTTCTGCCTGGTTTGCAGGGATAGATGAAGTACCAACAAGGCAGGCTATTACAGATTATGTAATTAAACCTCACCGACTGCAAAAGGTAATCTCAATAGCAAACGATACGATTGTCTTTATAGATGACTCAAAGGCAACGAATACAGATGCAGCCATAAGAGCTGTTAAAAGTTTTGATCACAGGGTCGTAGGACTCTTTGGTGGGAGAGGAAAAGAAAGCGATTACTCAGTGTTAGGAGACGCCATTAAGAGCAGTGGTTGTATACCTGTCGTTTTTGGAGAATCACGCGATATTTTGAGAAGGGATTTTGAAAAAGTGGGTTTAAAGGTTTATTCAGCAAAGAATCTTAAAGAAGCAACTGAGATGGCAATGAAGATTGCCTTCTTAATCTCTTCAGGTTCATCAGTTCTGGATATTTCGAAAAATCTAAAAGAAATTTATTTTAAGACAAAAGAAAACCTGAAGCAGAGAGTTACTGTACTTCTATCTCCTGCCTGTGCCAGCTTTGACGAATTCAGCGGTTATGCTGAAAGGGGAGATAAGTTTCAACAATATGTTAAAGGATTTTTAAAAGATGCTGGATACGAGTAAAGCAAGAAAAACTTCATTCCCAAAACCTGAAAAAAGGGAGAGTAATCATATAAAGAAAACGAGCTTTCCAGCAGAAGTTTATTTACTTCTATCACTTATCACAATTCTTACCGCTCTTGGTATAGTTATGACCTTTTCAGCTTCATTTCCTCTTGCAGTTCAGACTTATTCAAGCCCAACCAGACTCTTCTTGAAGCAATTGATTTCTTTAAGCATTGCGCTAATTGGATCCTTTATGGCATACAAGTTTTCTAAATCAGTTTCTCTGAGGAAATTTTGGTTTCTAATATGGTTATCTTCCTTAGGTTTTACTCTGCTCACCTTTGTTCCTGGTCTATCAGAGGAAGCGAAAGGAGCTGCTCGGTGGATTGATTTTGGGATAATCAGATTCCAACCATCAGAAATTTTAAAAGTGGCTGTAATAATCGCTACTGCACATCTTGCCTATGTTTTTGTTAGGACAAAAGAAAAAATTTATCTCTATCTTGCTTTCATGGTCGTAACCATATCATCCCTCATTGTGTTGCTTCAGAAGGATATGACGACCGCTGCAATCATATTTTTTGCGGGTTCCATTTCGCTCATACTGACGCCTGTGAATTTAAGAGAACTGATACCTCTGTGGTTGATTGCAATTGTCGGTTCTTTCTTTGGAGTTATAAAGGAAGAATATAGGTTTAGAAGATTGCTCGTTTTTATTGATCCCTGGAAAGACCTTGATGCAGGAAGGCAAGTTGTTATTTCACTTTTAGCATTGGCAAAGGGTGGGATTCAAGGGGTTGGAATTGGTAAATCAATATTTAAATATAACGTCCTTCCTGAAGCTCATACTGATTTCATATTTGCCATTATAGGATCTGAACTTGGTCTTTTTGGTTCACTCACAGTAATCATCCTTCTTTTCCTAGTTTTTCTTTGCGGACTTAGGATTTCGAACAAGATGAGGGACGATTACTCACGCGCGATATCTACAGCCCTTATTTCAATGTTAGCATTTCAAGCCATCATAAACATTGGTGGCACAGTAAAAGCGCTTCCACCAACTGGAGTGCCTTTACCTTTTGTTAGCTTTGGAGGTTCCTCAATGGTGGTAAGTTATGCAATTATTGGTATAATCTGCGGCTTAAGTGCAAGAGGTTTTAGGAATGATAAGGATATTAGGAGCAGGCGGGGGAACTAAGGGTCACGCTTTCCCACTAAAAGAAATTATCAAAGCCATAAAAAAAAGAAGATCTGATATTCAAATATTTATTGCTGGGGTCAAAGATTTTGAGAAGGAAATTGCAAAGGAACTTGGTGCAAGTTTCATTAAACTTGAAATTGAAGGTCTACCAAGAAGCCTAAGCCTCAAAGCAATAAAGAGTTCTCTATTTGCACTTAGAGAGAGCTTAAAACTCCTGAAAAAAGTAAGGAATGAAAAAATAGATGCCACCATTATTACAGGTGGTTATGTATGCTTTCCAGCAGGTCTCATCTCAGTTATCCTAAATATTCCAATATATATTCACGAGCAGAATGCTGTATTTGGTTTATCCAATAGAGTCTTTGTTGGAAAAGCTAGAAAAGTTTTCTTGAGTTTTGAAATCGATGAGGATATTGTAAAAAGACAATCTCAAAAGTTTATTTTAAGTGGAAATCCTGTAAGGGAAGAAGCTTTGTCTTCTTTTACAAAGGCAGAAGCCAGCAAACTTTTAGATCTTGATCCTTCGAAGCCTTCAATACTTATATTTGGAGGAAGTCAGGGAGCAAAGACAATCAATGAAGCAACAATCAGGCTTGTTCAATGGATGAAGAAAGAAGGTAAGATTGATGAGATCCAGTTTATCTTACTTACAGGCAAAAAGAACTTTGAAAGTGTAAGCGAAATGATTAAAGAAACGCTTGGTGAGATGAAATCATCTTACGGGATAAGAGTCTATCCAGAGTGGAAGGAAATGGGAGTGCTCTACTCTGCTGCAGATGCTGTTGTTTCAAGAGCAGGAGCCTCGACAGTTGCTGAAATTATGGCTAATGGATTGCCGGCATTGCTAATTCCATATCCATACGCAACTGCAAACCATCAGATGAAAAATGCAGAGTCGCTTGAGAAGAAAGGAGCGGCATTAGTGGTTTCGGATGAAATTTTGAAAACTTTAAGTGAAGAAGAAATCTATTTAATGATCAAAAGGCTTGTAACAGATTCAGATATGAAAAAAAGAGCAGAAGAATTGAAAGAAGAATTTCAAAAAGCGCTACCACAAGATATTATTGCTGATATTATATTGTCCGACTTGAAGGAGATGGAAAAAGAAGGGTGATTTCTCTGAAAAACAGAGCAAAAAAAGTGCACATTATTGGCATTGGTGGCGCTGGAATGAGCGCAATTGCCTTAATATTAAATGAACTGGGCTACGATGTGAGCGGTTCAGACTTAAAAAAATCTAGATATGTTGAATTTGTAGAAAGCAAGGGCATTCCAACCTTTATTGGACATTCGCCAGAAAACGTTTTGGGTAAGGATCTTGTTATCTATTCAACTGCCATTCCACCAAATAATCCAGAAATCGGAAAGGCAAGAGAGTTGGGGATTAGGGTTATTCACCGAAGCGAAGCGCTTCAGTTGATAGCTGATGAGAAAAAGGTTATTGCTGTAACTGGAACCCATGGTAAAACAACAACCACTTCGCTTGCTGCCCATATTTTAAGGGTTTCAGGTTTAGATGCTGGCTTCATAGTTGGTGGTGAGGTCAATGACTATGGTTCAAATGCAATGTATGGTAAAGGTGAGTACTTTGTAATCGAAGCAGATGAAAGTGACGGGACTTTCTTAAAAATAAAACCTTATTGTTCTATTTTTACAAATTTGGAACCAGAACACCTTGATTTTTTTGAAAGCGAACAAAACCTTATCTCAGCTGCTTTGACTTTCATAGAAAACACTGAGAATGTTTCAGTTCTCTGTTATGACGATAAAAGGTTGCGAAGTATCAGCAGAATAGCAAACAGTTCAAACAAGATCATCACCTATGGTTTTTCAGGTGGAGATGTTGTAATCAGGAAATTTGTTGAAAAGCCAGACGGGATAGAATTCAGCATCCAAACTGGACACAATATCGAAATGGATTTTTCGCTTCCTCTCAGAGGCAAGCACAACGCTTTGAACGCAACTGCTGTTATCTCGCTTATGCTTTACCTTGGTATACCGCAGAAAAAAATTAAAGAAGGATTGAAAAATTTTAAGGGAGTTGGCAGAAGGCTACAGCTTCTTTCGTCTCATAATGGAATTGCTATTTTTGATGATTACGCTCATCATCCAACTGAAATTTCTGCTGTCTTGCAGAGTTTGAGGGGCAGCGGTTTTAAAAGGATAATTGCGGTTTTTCAGCCACATAGATATTCAAGAACATACCACCTTCTATCAGAATTTCCAAAAGCATTTTCTGCCTCAGACTATGTAATTACAACAGAGGTTTATTCAGCTGGAGAGGAACCGATTCCTGGTATAACCGGAAAAATTCTTTTTGAAGCAATAGCAGAAAAAAATACTCATAAGAAACTGGCTTATCTTCCAAGGTTGATTGATATTCCCAGTTACATCAAGCGCATTGCAAGGAATGGTGACGCAGTGGTATTTTTGGGAGCAGGAGACATAACTCTGGCTGCTAAGGAAACTGCAAGACTCTTTGAGGAAATGTGATGAAAACTCCTAACTTTATAGAACGGAAAGTTCCTCTTTCGCAATTCACAAGTTTTAAAGTTGGGGGCCCTGCTGATTACTTTGCACAAGTGGGCAACCTCTCTGAACTGAAGCAGGCTGTTGCTTTTTCTAACGAACACTATTTAGATATCTTTGTGCTCGGTAAAGGAACCAACCTTCTTGTATCAGACAAGGGCTTCCGCGGTCTTGTTTTAAAGCTCTCAAAAGAGTTTGCAAGAATTGTAATAGAAGAGAATACATTGGTTGCAGGAGGAGGAGCGCAGCTTGTAAGGACTGCTTCGTTGGCTTTTAGCAGGTCTCTTTCCGGACTCGAGTGGGCTGCAGGTATCCCCGGAACAGTGGGAGGAGCAGTAAAGATGAACGCTGGCGCTCATGGCTTTTCAATAAGCGATATTATTTCGACTATCACAGTTTTTGATTCAGACAGTCTTTCGCTGGAGAAATTGAGAAAAGAAGAAGTAGAGTTCGGCTACCGTTTTTCTTCCATAAGTAACAAAAAAATCATTCTTGAAGCTGCGTTTAAGCTTGTCGAAAGTGTTCAGGAAGAAATCAAGAAGAAAATGGAGAGTTATTTTGCTGAAAGAAAAAGAACGCAACCTTTGCAACAAAGGACGGCTGGTTCTGTTTTTAAGAATCCAAAGGGAGATTTTGCTGGAAGGCTTATTGAAGCTGCAGGGCTAAAAGGATACAAATTAGGTGGCGCAATGGTTTCAGAAATTCATGCAAATTTTATAGTAAATGTTGGTTCTGCAACGGCACAAGAGATTTACAATTTAATGAGAAAGATTCAACACGAAGTTTATTCAAAGTTTAAAGTGATGCTTGAACCGGAGATCATTCTCTTGGGGGAGTTTGTAGAAGTTGACTGAGACACTTAAGGAAAGGAAGAGAAAAGAGCGGGAGAAAAAGATACAGGAAGCTAGAAAAAGGCAGCGTGTAAGGATTGCTTTGTTCTTCGCTGGATTGTTTTTAGTTGCACTTGTCATTTTCTTCTTTCTAAGTTCAGAAGTTTTTAAGGTTAAGCAGGTTGCCGTCTCAAAAACTTCTCATGCTTCTTTAGTGCGCATTGAAAAGGCAAAAAAAATGCTAATCGGAAAGAATATATTTAGAGCGCCTGTAACAGATGTCAGAGAACTTTTGCTAAAAGATACCTGGATAAAGTCTGCAGAAATTACACGCAGGTATCCTGATAGGATTGATATAAACATCGTTGAGAGAAAGCCTCTTGCGCAGGTTTCAGAAGACGGTATTTTTTACCTGGTTTCAGTTGATGGCATGATTCTTGAAAAACGTCTCGAATCATCTGATCTTATTGAAATAGCTGATCTACCATTGAAGAAACTAAAAGTTGGATCGTATTTAAAAAGCAGCGAGTTTAAGGAAGCAATGAAGGTTTATAAGAGTCTTGATAGCGATCTTAAAAAGCAGGTTCTTGTTATTTCAGCGCCCTCTGAAGATAAATTGATTTTCTACATCGGAGGAACTGAGGTAATTTATGGACAGGCCGAGTATATGGATAAGAAGAACCAGATTATTAAAGAGATATTAAGAAAGGAAGGAAAGAAAGCAATATCGATTGATATAAGGGTTCCGGACAATCCGATTGTTAAAGAGCAGCCATAAAAACTAAAAATCAAAAATGTTGAAATTTGAATTTATTTTATTTAATCTTTTAATCAAAAGTTAACACTTAATAAATAAACTTTAAACCATTGGTTTAAGGAGGAGAAAATGAACACACCCGGCACCTATTTAGCAGTCATCAAAGTTATTGGCGTTGGTGGAGGAGGAACAAACGCAATCAACCGAATGATAGAATCCGGTTTAAAAGGAGTAGAGTTCATTGCTGTTAACACAGATGCACAACAGCTTGCTATGTCACAGGCTGATCTAAAGATTCACATAGGCGAGAAGGTAACAAGAGGCCTGGGTGCAGGCTCTAATCCTGAGATCGGTGCACAGGCAGCAGAAGAAAGCCGGGATAAGATACGTGAAGCCCTTCAGGGTGCTGATATGGTTTTTATTACTGCTGGCAAAGGAGGAGGAACTGGAACTGGTGCAGCGCCTATAATTGCTGAAATAGCAAAGGAAGAAATAGGAGCTTTAACTGTAGGGGTTGTTACACGACCATTTGGCTTTGAGGGAAGAAGAAGAGCAGTTCAGGCAGAGGAAGGAATAAAGAAGTTAAAAGAAAAGGTGGATACCCTGATAGTGATTCCGAACGACAATCTTCTTGCAGTTGCAGATAAGAAGACGTCAATTATCGAAGCGTTCAAGATGGCAGATGATGTATTGCGTCAGGGTGTTCAGGGTATCACTGACTTAATCACAGTACCAGGTCTTATTAATCTGGATTTTGCTGATGTTAAGGCAATTATGAAGGATGCGGGTTCTGCACTGATGGGTATAGGTGTGTCTTCAGGAGACAACAGGGCGATTCAAGCAGCAGAACTTGCAATCACATCACCACTTCTTGAAGAAAGCATTGAAGGAGCAAAAGGTATACTTTTAAATATTTCTGGTGGTCCTGATTTAGGTCTTTATGAAGTCCATGAAGCTGCTGAAATAATTTCAAAAGCCGCAGATCCAGAAGCAAATATCATTTTCGGTGCAGTTATCGATGAAAGCCTGGGAGATCAGGTAAAAGTGACAGTTATAGCAGCAGGCTTTGATAAAAAGCGTGAAGCAAGAATAGATCTTGCTGCTGAGGGAAAAGTTCCATTTAAAGACGAGATCCCGAAGATAGAATTTGAAATTCCTGATTTTCTAAAAGAAGATAAAAGTTAGACCTCTGCAAGATTTTTGATTTAAAATCAATTCCTGTTTGAAATCCACTTAAGTGAGGTGTATTTGGTGAACCCAAGACAGGTTTTTGTTGCATCTCTAAGAAGAGAAGAAGTTCCTTACACTCCCATTTGGCTTATGAGACAGGCAGGGCGTTACCTTCCTGAATACCGTGCAGTAAGAGAAAAACACTCCTTTCTTGAAATGTGCAGAACACCTGAACTTGCCGTAGAAGTTACTTTACAACCATTGAGAAGATTTGAGCTTGATGCAGCAATTCTATTTTCTGATATTCTCATACCACTTCCACCTATGGGATTGAAGCTTGAATTTTTTGAATCTAAGGGGCCTCAGATTGAGAACCCTGTTTCAAGTATGAAAGATGTTGAAAATTTGAGAGTAGCAAATGCAAGGCAAGATACGGGTTTCGTTGGAGAAGCTGTAAGAATGCTGAGAAAAGAACTTGGAGATGAGAAGGCACTTATTGGTTTTGCTGGAGCACCGTTCACTCTTGCAAGCTACGCTGTAGAAGGCGGACATTCAAAAGATTATGCAAAGGTTAAAAAGATGATGTGGAATCAGCCAGAGGCTTTCAGACTTCTGCTTGAAAAAATAACTGATACAGTTATAGATTACCTGAAAATGCAGCTTGAAGAAGGTGCAGATGCTGTTCAGGTTTTTGATTCCTGGATAGGAGCACTAACTCCAATGGATTTCAAAGAATTCGCATTTCCATATTTGAAAAGAATTTTTGAGGAACTTAAGCAATACAACAAACCAACAATATACTTTGGAACGATGACATCTGGCTTTTTCAACTACATAAAAGAATTAGGTTCTAATGCCGTGGGTGTTGATTGGAGAATAAACATTGATGATGCATGGAAAATCATTGGTGACGAAAAAGCCATTCAGGGCAATTTAGATCCAATGGTTCTCTATGCAGATAGGGAGGTTATTAGAAAGCACGCTAAGGATGTTCTTGATAGAGCGAGTAGTTTTTCAGGCCATGTGTTTAATTTGGGACATGGGCTAACACCACAGACACCTATAGATTCGGTTGCTTTCCTTGTAGACTTTGTTCACGAAGAATCTGAAAAAATAAGAAACTCGAGATAATAGAGGAGTTGAGCACCTACTTTGACAACTAAAAAAGGTTGCTTCTTAGTGCTTGCTTATGGTGGGCCGAGAAACGAAGCAGAAGTCGATGAGTTTATCCAAAAAGTACTTTCTAATAATGTACCAAAGCCAGTTCTTGAGATTAACAGAAGAAGATACGCAGCAATTGGTGGAAAATCCCCTGTAACATTTGATATTCAAGAATTCGTAGAAAAACTGAAACCCTTAATCTCTTCTTATGATGTTGACTTTGCTTTTAGATTCTCAGAGCCCTCAGTTAAGGAGATTGTCAAAAAGAAAATCCAGTCAGGTTGCTCAAAGTTTTACATCTTTACAATGAATCCATTTTCTTCTGAATGGTCTTTAAAGGGATATCTCAAACCTGTTAATGAAGTTTTAAAGGAAACTGGATTAAATCAGGTATCTATAAAACTTGCTTCCAACTATTTTGTAGAAGAATCTTATCTTAATGTATGGGTGGATGAAATTTCAAAGTCGAAGCAACACACTGATTTTGATGAAGTTATTTACACTGCTCACTCATTACCTTTGACAGATCCATACGCTAAGGACGTCTACAGCAAGCAAGCAGAGGTATTTGCAAGAAAAGTCTCTGAATTTTTTGGATTCAAAAAATACAGGATAGCTTATCAGAGCAAGGGAAGAAGAGGCGGAGAGTGGCTTGGTCCTGACCTGATTGATATCCTTGAAAAAATTGAAGAAGGGAGCAAATTACTTCTTATTCCTTCAGGTTTTCTGCAAGAGAATGTAGAAACTCTTTATGACCTTGATATTGAAGCAAAAAATGTCTGCTTAAAGAAGGGAATCTATTTTAAAAGGGTTTGTACACCCCTTAAGAATCCATTATTCTTGCAGTTTGTTGTGAATCTTCTTGAAAAAGAGAATTACTGGGAAGAGATCGATGTCGGGCAATTCTGAAAAACCAAGACAGTTTAAAGTAGCAGTAATTGGCGCTGGAGCTTCAGGCATTGGTTTCTGTTATCGTTTTCAAAAATTGATGCCTGAGGCAGAGATACATTTATTCGAGTCGTCTGAAAGACTTTTTGGAAAGGTAAAAACTGTTAGGGAAAACGGAGCGATCTATGAATGTGGACCTGACTGCTTTGTGAAAGATAAACCAATGCCATTGCTTGTAGCCGAAGAAATCGGAATTTTAGATCAACTGGTTTCTACGAGGGAAGAAAATAAGGGAACCTTCATATTTTCAAAAAATAGACTTTTTGAACTTCCAGAAGGTGTGATTTCTTTCGTACCAACCAAATTTGCGCCGTTCATAAAAACAGGACTCTTCAGCCCCTTAGCAAAAATAAGGATGGGTCTTGAGTTATTTATTCCTAGAAGTTCCAATGAAGACGAGACCCTTGCAGAGTTTGTCTTAAGAAGATTTGGTCGAGAAGCACTCGAGAAGTTGGCAATGCCACTTGTGGCAGGAATCTATGGTGCAGATCCCTACGAACTCAGTTTAAGGGCAACCTTTCCAAGATTTTTAGATATGGAAAGAAAATACGGAAGTTTGATCAGGGGTTTTTTAAAAAGCAGAAAGAATATCGCAAAAAATTCTGGCAAATATTCAAATTACTCCTACTTCATCTCATTTAAAGAGGGTATGCAGCAGCTTTTTGAAGCTATGGTAAATTCTCTTTCAAGAACAAAAATCTTTCTTAATACACAGATTTCAAAGGTCGAATTTGATGGAAGGGATTTTAGATTGTTGGCTAACAATAATAGTATTCCTGATACATACAATGCAGTTGTAATTACAACCCCTGCTTTTGTTACATCTGAAATCCTTCCTGATTTCTTCGGCGACGCTAAACGGATTCTTAAAAGTATCAGATATAATTCAGTTTCTACAGTTAACTTTATTTTTAGGGAAAAAGAATTGAAAACAGCAGTAAAAGGGCATGGAATTGTTGTTGCAGGGAACGAAAACCTAAATGTTTCAGCAGTTACCTTTATAAGCAACAAATGGCCGGATAGGGTTAATGAGGGCTATTTTATGCTTAGAACCTTTGTTGGTGGAGGCAAGAAGAGCCATCTTGCAGGTTTAAGCGAAGAAGAACTTGTACGATTATCGCTTAATGATTTAAAGGTGCTTGTGCCAGGTTTTAATGCTGAACCTTATGATGTAAAGGTAAGTCGATTCTTAGATTCTATGCCACTTTACGAGAAAGGGCATCTGGAAAAGATTGAAAACGTATTTCAGGAAATTTCTTCGGTACCAGGTCTTTTCCTTACAGGTTCCGCTTATAAAGGGATAGGCATTTCAGACTGCTTAAAGCATTCCTTTGAAGTTGCTGAAAGAGTGGCAGAGTTAGCAAAAGAAAGAAAGTTTTAATATGTTAAACTTACTAACATGAAAAATCTTAGACTGATCTTATTAATCTTCTTGATAGCGCTGGTCGTAGCTCTACCTAATCTGGCTTATCTTTATACCGAGTATCTTTGGTACCTTGATTTAGGATATGATAAGGTTTTTCTTTATAAGACATTTGCGAGTGTTGTTCTTTTTCTGATAAGTCTTATTCTGAGCCTTTCAGTTATCTACATTGCCATTCTTCCAGTGATAAGAGAAACGAGTATCAATGTTGCTATTCCACTTACAAGGATAGAGAAGTTTCTCTACATTGTTCGAGCAAATTTAAAGAAGTATTACAAGCCTGTAAGCATTGTTCTTGCAGTATTTGTTGCTACAGTGTTCAGTATTCAAATTTCATCGAGATGGGAACAGTTGCTTTTATTCTTCAACAGTGTTCCTTATGGAAAGAAGGTTCCTGTGTATGGATTAGATGTTTCCTTCTTTCTCTTTAAGTTGCCAATATATCAGTTTTTTCTGACCTGGTTAAAATCACTCTTGCTTGGTTCCCTATTAATTGTTCTTGCTGTTTACTTCTTAAAAAGCCTTACCTATACATGGAACACGTTTGTCCAAGTTTTTTACTGGTATAGAAAGCATGTTTTTTTGCTTCTTGGCACTTACTTTGTTTTAGAGGGCGTTAGCATCTATTTAAAAATCTTTTCTCTGGCTTATTCTAAACAGGGGGTCGTCTTTGGACCTGGCTTTGTTGATGTTAAGTATCTAATTCCATTTTTTAAGATAGCGTCTGTTGCGTGTGTCTTGTTAGGCTTAGCCATCTACGCAACGGCATTTAGATTGTTGAGAGTGAAGTTCACAGGATACCTGGTTCTCTTTTCTCTTATTGCTTATTTCCTGGGCACAACAGCTGTTCCAGCTTTTCTCCATGCGTATATTGTCTCGCCAAATGAATTAAAAATGGAAAGACCTTACATTAAAAACAATATTGTTATGACCAGAGAAGCATACGATCTTGATATGTTTAAAGAGAAATCGATTGAATTTCCAAAAGAACTTAAAACAGATGAAATATCTATGAAGAATCCTGCTCTTTCAAATGCTCGCCTCTGGGATACGCAACCGCTTTTTGAAGTCTTTAATCAGGTTCAATCGATACGTTCATACTATGTATTTACAGATATCGATATAGATAGGTATCTGATAGATGGAAAGAAAACTCAGGTAGCCATAAGCGTTCGCGAACTCGATACAACCAACTTATCAGAACGGGCAAGAACCTGGATAAATCTACATCTCAAATACACCCATGGTTACGGTGCAGTTGTAAGTTCAGTTAATAGGGCCACTGAAGAGGGTCTTCCAGTGTTTTATTTAAAGGACTTGCCGCCAAAGAGTACTGATGATGTTTTCGAGTTAAAAAGACCTCAGGTTTATTTTGGCGAAAAAACAGAAAACTACATCATAGTAAACACAGCGGAAGAAGAGTTTGGTTACCCAAGCGGGGATAAGAATGTTTATGAAAGGTGGCAAGGTGAAGGTGGAATAAAACTCGATTCTTATCTTAAAAAACTGGCTTTCGCGCTTAGATTCGGGGCTTTAAAAATAATGCTGACAAGAGAAATTAAAGACGATAGCGTTTTGCTTTTTGACAGAAACATAAATGTAAGGCTGAAAAAAATAGCACCTTTTTTCGTTTTCGATTCTGACCCATATCCTGTCATTGCTAACGGACAGATCTACTGGATATGCGATGGTTATTCTGTAAGCGATAAATTTCCTTACTCGGAACCTTACTCAAGGGACTTTAATTACCTGAGGAACTCTGTTAAAGCAGTGGTTGATGCATACAGCGGCAGGGTAACTTTATATGTATTTGATGAAAAAGACCCAATAATTAGGGCTTACGCAAAGATTTTTCCAGGAATGTTTCGTCCTTTGAAGGATATGCCTGAAGGTTTAAGAAGCCATGTTAGATATCCTGTCGATCTGTTCTCTGTGCAGGCTGCAATGCTTTCCAATTACCATATGGTAGACGTTCAAGTTTTCTACAATAAAGAAGATAGATGGGCTATCTCAGAAGAAGTTTATGAAGACACTCGCATTCCTGTTGAACCTTACTATGTGATGATGCCCAGCGATTTAAATGAAGATGGTAAAGAGCCTGAGTTTGTCTTAATTCTTCCAATGACACCTTTTGGAAAGAACAATCTTGTATCCTGGATTTTTGTATCCTCTGACGGAGAGAATTATGGAAAGGGTGGAATTTACAAATTTTCTAAGGGAACTCTGGTTTATGGACCTCTTCAGGTCGAAGCAAGAATTAATCAGGATCCAGAAATCTCCAAGGAACTAACACTTTGGAGCCAAGCTGGCAGTAAAGTCATCAGAGGTAATTTACTTGTTATACCTCTTAGATCTGGTGTTGTTTATATTGAGCCTCTTTATTTGAAATCGGAGCAGGGAAGCATACCAGAATTGAAGAGAGTTATTGCGGCTGATCTTGAACGTGTCGTTATGGCTGAAAGCCTCGAAAAAGCACTCTATGAACTGGTTGGCGGACCAGCTCCAGCTGAAAAAGCAGAAGAATCGGATAAGAAAACTCCTGCTTCGTTTAAGGTCGAAGTGCTTAACCTAATAAGGGAAATGGACGAGAAATTGAAAAAAGGAGATTTAAAAGGGTTTGCAGAGGTTTATCAAAAGCTTAAAGAAACTCTTGGTTTGAATAATGGAGAAAGCACGGGCACAAAGCAATTTTGATCTTATAAGAGTTCTGCTGCTCGATTTCTTCAAGGAAATGAGAAAGAAAAATGTTACCTTTCTGGCTGCTGCTATTTCATACAATTCTTTCTTACTTCTAACACCTTTCTTGCTCCTTGTTATTTCAGCCATCGGTTTTTTGGGGATTTACCTTCCTTTCTATGGATTTGATCTGAATCTTTTTCTTAAAAGTGTCATTGGGAAATATGGTGAGCAGGTTTACAGATTTGCCCAGAACATTATTAGAAAAAGATTTGGCTATGGTGCTGTTGGTTTCGTGGGTTTACTTGCCACTTTTTCTTTTGTAATAGGGCCTATTGAAGGTGCACTCAATCAGGTTTTTGAAGTGAAACAATCGAGGTCTTTCTGGATGCAAAGACTGCTTGGAGTGCTACTTTTTATGTTTGTCATATTCCTTTTTGTTGCTTTTGCTGTCATTATATTTATATTCGAACTTCTAATCACATTTATTAAAAAGAGCAATATATCCTTTTTTAAGGAACTGATATCTCATCCTTACCTGATTAGATCATCCTTTTTGATGTCCATTCTCTTTGCTTTTTCAGTATTTCTACTTTCTTTTTTCTTTTACAGATTCCTGACTCTGGCAAGAGTTTCATCAGCCCAGAGTCTTATAGGTTCTGCTTTTTCAGCAATATCAATTGAGATAGGAAGACAGGCATATCTTGTCTATCTAAAATATTTTCCAATCTACGATATGATTTACGGAACTTTTAGTTTTGTTTTTGTAACACTTGTATTTATTTACTTTTCTGTTACCTGTTTTCTTTCTGGTGCAGTTTTAATTAGGGTGCTTCAAAAACATAGTATTTTCATATAAATACAAAAAATTGTTTATAATATTTAGAGTTAGTTATTCTAATAACAAAATGGAGGTCAAGCAATGAGAGTTTACGAATTAGGTGAGAGACAGAAGCAGGACCTTAAAGATCTATTTGGTGAGTGGGTAAGGTTCGATGAGGAAAGAAACTACTATGACCATGATATTGGAGTTTTACCATCTCTGATCAGACCATTTATTGGCAATACAGTCCCTGCAGCAGTTGTTAAGGCTATGGACGAAGATGATGTTATAAAACTTGTCAGATGGGCAAAGGAAAACAACATACCGATTGTACCCAGAGCAGCTGCTACATCTGGATATGGAGGAGTCGTTCCTTCTTCTGGCGGAATTGTTCTCGATTTGACTTCATTAAATAAGATTTACTCAGTCGATTCAGAAAATTTGATTGTTGAGGTTGGCAGCGGTTTGGTCTGGGAAGACCTTGAAAGGAAACTCAAGCCATATGGTCTGGCACCGAAGCAACTTCCTTCATCAGCACCTGCTTCGACAGTCGGTGGCTGGTTTGCTCAGGGTGGAACCGGCTACGGAGGTTATGCCTATGGATGGTTTATAGAAAGTGTAGCCCGGGTGAGGTTGGTTGATTCAAACGGAGAAGTTAGAGAGTTGGAGGGGGACGAATTAAACCTGGTCTATGGAACAATGGGAAGTCTTGGAATTATTACAAAGCTCTGGATAAAAGTAAGACAGGATGAAGATATCATTCCTCTTGCTATTGCCTTTGAAGATCCAAAGAGTTTTTCAGAAGCTATCAAAGAAATCTATGTAAAGAATCTTAATCTCTATACTGTTAACTTTATAAATCCGCAAGGCGCTGCGCTTAAAAACAAATTACCTGTTAGAACCCATCACGGACATCCAGAACATAAGGGTCCTGAACTTCCGGAAAAATACATTCTTCTTGCAGGGGCTTTTGAAAGCAAAATCGAAGAACTTGAGCGTTTGAAAGAGATTGCTGAGAAACATGGTGGGGAGATTCTTTCTGAAGAAGTCTCGAAACATGAGTGGCTTCAACGCTACAATCCTATGAAAATCAAGAGACTGGGTCCATCTCTTATACCTGCTGAAGCAGTGGTGCCTCTAAACTCCCTTTACAGTGTTCTTACAGAAATTGAACACCATATTAAACTGCCTTATCTTATCGAAGGAACAGCTGTAAAAAATAATGAAGTTGTTCTTTTAGTGCTAATTCCGCACGATGAAAGAAAGTTTTCGTATAACTTTGCTTTTGGCCTTTCTTTATCTGTCTTAAAGACTGCAATTAAGTATGGCGGAAGACCTTATGCAGCAGGGCTTTATTTTGGAGGCTTTTCTGAAAGGGTTTTTGGAGAAAAAGTTCTTGATAGCATAAAGAAGTTCAAGAAAGAACTTGATGAAAAGGGAATCTTTAACCCTGAAAAATTGGAAGGCAAGAAATCTTTGAAGAGTTTAATATCTGTGGCTGGCGCTTTTGAACCTCTTGTAAGATTGTTTGCCAATGCAAGCAAAGTTGAGCCTAAAGAAAAGCCATTTAAAGCCAAAGACCTTCCTCCAGATGTAGCCTGGTATGCTTATGCTTGTGCACAATGTGGTTATTGCGTGAAAGAATGCGACCAGTTCTATGGACGTGGATTTGAATCTCAATCACCTCGTGGAAAGTTTTACTGGCTAAAACGGTATATTGAAGGCAAGGAAATCCTTACTCAGGATCAGGTCAATAAGTTTATGGTCTGTACGACCTGTGAGATGTGCAGTTTTAGATGCCAGCTTGAGATGCCCATAGAGGAATCCTGGGAAAAACTTCGTGGATTGTTCATTCAGGAAAAGGACTATATGACAATTCCACCATTTGAAATAATGTCTGCCTCCTTAAAGAAGGAAAGGAACATCTGGGCCAACTTCAGTTCAGACAGAGATGCTTGGGTTCCTGAAGATATAAAGCCTAAACTGAAAGATAAAGCCGAGATTGCTTACTTTGCAGGATGTACAGCTTCCTATGTAGAAAACGACATTGCTAAAGCTTCAGTAACGCTTCTTGATAAAGCTGGGATTGAATTTACATATCTTGGAAAGGATGAAGCATGCTGTGGTATACCAATGCTGGTTGCAGGTAAGTGGGACGTGTTTGAAGATATTATGAGACACAACATTTCGAAAATGAAAGAAAGAGGAGTTAAAACAGTCGTTACCAGTTGCCCTGCTTGTTACCTTGTCTGGAAGCACTACTACAAAGAATGGGCAAAGGAAAAGGGCATCGAGTATCCATTTGAGGCTAAACACTATTCTGAAGTCCTTGCTGAGAAGGCTGGAGATTTACCTTATATGAAAGAAATCAAAGAAAAAGTAACCTTCCATGATAGTTGTCATATGGGTAGGGCACTTGGTGTTTACGAGGAACCTCGTAAACTAATTCAGTCTGTACCAGGCGTTGAGTATAAGGAGATGGAACACAACAGAGATAAGGCACACTGCTGTGGTAGTGTACTTACTTTAGTCAGTGAGCCTGAGGTTGCTTACGAGATAGGTTCTATAAGACTGAACGAGGCAAAGAAAGCAGGAGCAAATACTGTTCTTGCTGTATGCCCATGTTGCCAGTTCCAATTAAGAGTTTCAGCAGAGAAGAAAGGTTTAGACATTAAAGTAAAAGACCTTGCTTCTTTTGTGGCAGAATCGCTCGGTTATCAATTTAAGGATGGTACAAGTGACGCTCTTCAGATGTGGGTAACTTTTGAAGCAATGATAAATCTTCTTCAGCCCAAGAATATGGCTGATCTTATGGAGTCTTTATTCCCTCAGATGTTTGATGCAATGCCTGGTTTTATGGTTTCGATGATGAAAGCAGCAAAAAGGGTTCCTGGAATGCTGCGATTGATGGAAAAAATGATACCTATGATGATGCCTTATCTGATGCCTGGAATTATGCCAAAAGTGCTTCCTGATATGCTTCAAGAAGTTGAGAAAAGAGTGCCTATGCCTGAGTTTATGAAAGAACAGATGCCTGACCTTCTACCAGAAGCAATGAATAATTTGCTTCCAAAGATGCTTCCAAAGGTGGCGCCACTCGTAGCACCTAAAATGGTTAACTATATTAGAGAGAATCTTTAAAAAAAGAGGCTGCCCCTTATAAGGGGCAGCCTTAATTAATTTTTACTTTAGTTTATCTTTACTTTAGATTATCTATTTTTTGTTTCAGTTCGTCTTTGCTCATACCGCCTACGAAATAATCGTTCAGGGAACCGTCATTATTAATGAAGGCAAATGTTGGTACAGCGTTTACACGATAAGCAGAAAACAGATCTACAAATTCTTGTTTCTCAACATCAACATAGTAGAATTTTACTTTTCCACTGTATTCTTCTATTAGCCCATCGACGATGGGCTTCATCTGTCTGCATGTTGGTCAGTAATTACCAGTAAACATAATAACAACCGGCTTTCCTACAGAAACTAGCTTTGGAATTCCTTTATTATCAGTACCTGCTAACTTAAGTTCTTCGGGGTTTCCAGCTTTTGAACTGCTACCAACCTGCGAAGGATTGCACCCGTATGCAAGGAAAATAAGCACAATCAAAGGTGCAATAAGAAGAGTTCTAAAAGTTTTTAAGTTCAAAATTATCACCTCTCTGATTTAAAATTTGAAAATAACATATGTGCAATATATTATAAGCACCAATGAAGGTCTTTGTGGATTATGAAATTCTAACGAAATCAAAGGGAAGCGTATCTTTCGCTTTCAATGTTCTTGGTAGCAATTTTGAAGTAACTCTTATATTTACGACCAAGAATGGAGGATTTTCTACCGGAGATTACAAAAGCCTCAACCTCTCTCCTTATGTTGGAGATGATGAAAAAACTGTTAAGAGGAACAGAAGAAGGGTTGCGAAGCTCCTTGGTATGGAGGATTTTATAACCATTCAACAAGTTCATGGTTCTGATATCGTTTATTTTGGAAAAGAAAAATTAAGAGATATTAGAATAGAGCACTTGGATATAAAAGCTGATTCTCTTATTACAGACGCTGCCAGCATACCGATTGGTGTTCTCACTGCAGATTGCTTGCCAGTACTTGTAGTGGCAGAACCAGGCATAGTTGCAGCGATCCATGCGGGATGGAGAGGGCTTGTGGAAGGAGTCATTGAAAGAACTATTGAATCCTTACAAAATTTAGGAGCACAGGAATTTCTATTTTTCTTTGGACCTTCTATTTGCGAGAAGTGCTACAGAGTTGGAGAAGATGTATCTTTAATAATTGAGGAAAGATTTAAAACTGGCATTATGAATATTGCAGAGAATAAGTATGTAAGTCTAAAATCTATTGGTTTTCAAATTCTTAAACAAATGGGTGTTGCTGATAATTTTCTTGATGCACGCGATATAGATGAAAATAAAGAAAAAAAAGTTTCTTCAATTGCTTACAATATTAACGATTGCACTTTTGAAAACAGGAATTATTATTCTTATCGGAGAAACAAAATTACAGGCCGTCAGGCAGGGATAATAACTTTAAGGAGGTAAGCGTAAGAATGAAGAAGAATATTTTCTATTTTCTTGCAACAATTTTAGTGTTTTCTCTATTGTTTGTGGGTTGTGGCAAGCAAAATGCTTCTGTTAAAGAAACCAGTCTAAAGATTGCTGGTTCAACTTCAGTTTTCCCCCTTATAACGGAAGTTGCTGAAGAGTTCAAGAAGGAGAACACACAATACAATGTTGAAGTGCAGGCAGGCGGAAGCAATGTTGGAATTCAGTCTGTGCTAAGTGGTGCGGTCCAAATTGGGATGTCTTCCCGTGATCTTACAGAAGATGAACTTAAAAGTGGGCTAAAGCCTACAACGATTGCTTATGATTGCATCGTCGTAATTGTGAATCCTAAGAATAAGATAGATAACCTCAGTTTAGAACAGATAAGAGACATATATACTGGAAAGATAAAGAACTGGAAAGAGTTGGGTGGTAAAGATAGCAAGATAATTGTCGTTAATAGAGATGAAGCTTCTGGAACCAGAGAAGCATTCAAAAAGTTAGTCTTAGGTGATAGTGATTTTGTTGATACAGCAATCATCCAACCAGGAACGGGACAGGTAAAATCTTTTGTTTCATCAAATGAAGATGCCATAGGTTACATCTCTTTTGGAGTGGTGGATTCTACTGTGAAAGTTGTTAAGGTGGACAACATAGAGCCATCAATAGAAAACATAAAGAATGGAAGCTACAAGATAACAAGGAAACTCTACCTTTTAACAAAAGGAGAGCCAGAAGGTCTTTCTAAAGAATTTATAGATTATGTCCTATCGGACAGGATTCAGGAAACAATAGTTAAAAAACATTACATACCTGTTAAGTATATTGAAAACAGGTAGGAGGCTGATTACAGAGCGGAGGCAGGCCTGTGACAAAGGGGAATAAATCTTTTGAGAAAGCAATCAAGTTATTTTTCAGCCTGGCTGCTTCTGCGACAATCGTAGGACTTCTCTTGATAATCGTCTACATAACAAAAGAAGGCACTTTGCTTTTTGGAAAGGTCAATGTTTTTGATTTTCTCTTCGGTAAAGAATGGAAGCCGTCATCAGCTAGGTTTGGGGCTCTCCCTTTGATTGTTGGTTCTTTAGTTGTTACAGCAGGTGCTGTCATTCTAAGCGCACCTCTGTCAATTTTTGTTGCCATCTTCTTAACTGAGATTGCTCCAAAAAAAGTAGCAAATTATATAAAAACCGCCATTGAACTTCTTGCAGGCATACCTTCAGTCATATATGGATTTATGGGAATAATGGTTCTTGTACCAATGGTGCGTCAGGTTTTTGGAGGTTCTGGTCTTGGAATAATTACTGCCTCGCTCGTACTTTCAATTATGATACTTCCAACTATCACATCTTTGGCTGAAGGAGCGCTTTCGTCTGTTCCTGATAGATATCGCTACGGCGCGCTTGCGCTTGGATCTACAAAGTGGGAGATGATTTACCACGTTGTTTTGCCTGCTGCTAAACGTGGAATTATCTCAGCCATCATTCTTGGTGTTGGAAGGGCAATAGGAGAGACAATGGCCGTTCTTATGGTTGTTGGAAATGTAGCCAAAATTCCAGAATCACTGAATCAACCAGTTGCTACAATGACGAGCATCATTGCCTTAGATATCTCTTATGCTAGTGGTCTTCATAAATATGCATTATTCTCACTGGGATTTGTTCTTCTGCTGCTTTCTATGTGTTTTATTGCAATTGTTAGAGGAGTTTATAAAGGTTCCTACGAAAGAGTGTAGAAATGTACGAACTAAGAAAAGCGCTTAACAATATATTCTTAACCTTGACATGGATTGCAAGCGTTTCAGTCATTCTCATTCTTTTATTTATTATTGCCTATATTACCTACAAGGGAGCACCAGTGGTTAATTTAAAATTCATAACTACCTGGCCTCAGGGATACGAAGCAAAAGGAGGTATATGGCCAACAATAATAACCACCTTTTACCTTACGATTTTTTCAGCTGCTATTGTGACACCGATTGCTGTTGGTGGTGCTATTTATCTTACAGAATACAGTAAACCATTCAGCAGATTTTCAAGATATGTTCGTTTTGCTGCTGATACATTAAGTTCTGTACCTTCGATCGTATATGGAATCTTTGGATTTGCTTTCTTTGTAATTTACCTTGGTTTTGGTTGGTCTATGCTTTCTGGCTCACTAACACTTGCTTTAATGATACTTCCACTCATCTTGCGTTCAACAGAAGAAGCAATTTTAGATGTTCCTTATGGATATAAGGAAGCCAGTTATGGTTTAGGTGCAACAAAGTGGCAGACTATATCAAGGGTAGTATTGAGAACCGCATTTCCAAGAATACTTACAGGCGTTATTTTAGGAATGGGCAGGGCATTTGGCGAAACCGCTGCAGTGATGCTCACCGCAGGAATGGCTCTTAATATTCCTATTTCTGTGTTTGATGGTGGTAGAAATATGAGCAGCCATCTATTCTTGCTTGCAACAGAAGGTATTTCGCTTGATGCAGCATTTGGAACAGCTTTTCTATTGCTTGTTATAATCCTTTTCTTCAATGTTGGTGCAAAAAGAATAGCCAGAAGAGTAGGTAAATAGCGGAGGTTGAAGTGAACATAAAGATAAAGGAAAACGCATTTGAAGTAAGGAATCTCAATCTCTGGTATGGGAAACACAAGGCACTGGAAGATATCACCATTGATATTGTTAAGAATGCAATTACAGCCATCATTGGACCATCTGGCTGCGGAAAATCAACTTTTTTGAGATGCTTAAATCGAATGAATGACTTAATTGATGGCATTCGAATAGAAGGAAAAGTGTATTTTGAAGGTAAAAACATTTACGACGAAGGAACTGATGTTGTTCTCTTAAGGAAAAGAGTGGGGATGATTTTTCAACAACCAAATCCATTTCCTATGTCCATCTATGATAATGTTGCTTTTGGGCCAAGACTTCACGGAATAAGAGATAGAAACAGACTTGATGAGATTGTAAAGGATAGTCTTGAAAAAGCTTCGCTCTGGAAAGAAGTTAAAAATAAGCTAAATGAATCAGCCCTTTCGCTTTCTGGAGGTCAGCAACAAAGACTTGCTATTGCGAGAGTTCTCGCTGTCGAGCCAGAAGTGATACTAATGGACGAACCCTGCTCTGCCCTTGATCCAGCATCAACCCAGAGAATAGAGGATTTGATGGTTGAACTGAAAGCCAATTACACAATTGTTATTGTTACACACAATATGCAGCAGGCTGCAAGAGTTTCAGATTTTACAGCCTTCCTGCTTGCAGAAGAAAACGAGCCAGCAAAATTGATTGAGTACGGAGAAACTGGACAGATATTCACCAACCCTAAAGATATTAGAACTGAGAACTACATAACAGGAAGATTCGGATAATGCGAGAGCAGTTTAAAGAAGACCTAAAAAAATTGAAGAACAGTGTTCTTGATGTCTTTGATAGTGTAATTGTTCAGTTTGAAGATACTTTGAAACTTATGGATTCTTTTAGCGAAGAGGATGCTGAAAGAATTCTAAGAGGAGACGATGTCATTGATAAAAAGGTATTGGATGTTGAAGAGGCAGGCATCCAACTTGTAGCCACACAGTTTCCGGTTGCAAGAGATCTCAGGTTCATCCATTCAATGCTTATTATCAATATTCATCTTGAGAGAATTGGAGATCTCATTTATAACACTGTTAAAGCGTTAAATCGTTTAAACAAGATGGGTTATCTCACTGATGAAGCGAAAGAAAGTCTAAAAAAGATGGGTTTAAGCACCCTTAAAATAATCAAAAAATCAAGAAATGCGTTTGACTCTCTTGACGCAAGAGTAGTTGAAGAGCTTCCAGTTCTTGATGAAGAAGTAGATGAGATGTTCAAGAATTTTTTGAAGGATATTCAGAGAATTTCCCCTTCTTTGAAAGAACCTG
Source organism: Actinomycetota bacterium (assembly GCA_026417515.1). GTDB lineage: Bacteria > Actinomycetota > Aquicultoria > SKW223 > SKW223 > JAOADC01. Next base: position 14,106 of record JAOADC010000057.1, on the reverse strand, counting down.
AATGGTATCTTTCTTTTGCTTTGATTGCAAGGTATTTCGAAAGAGCTGCTGATCAGGCTGTTGATGTAGGCGAGCGGGTTCTCTTTATGATAACAGGTAAGTTTGCTGAAATAGATTAATCAAAATGAATGAAGAGAATACTGTTTACAAGCGTTTACAGTCAGTAATCAAGAGGCTTAGTTCAGCAGCCGAAAGATCAGGAAGGTCAGCAGACGATATAACCCTTGTTGTAGTAACTAAGGAGGCTTCAGATTCTGACCTGATTGAAGCCTTAAAGACAGGTCTTGTCACTGATGTTGGTGAAAATAGAGTTCAAAACCTGCTTAACCGCTTAGACTTTTTCAACCGTTTCAGGGTAAAAGTTCATTTCATTGGAAGACTTCAAACAAACAAAGTGAAAAAGATAATCGGCAGGACACATCTTATTCAATCACTGGATAGAGAGAATCTCCTTAAAGAGCTTTCAGAAAGAGCAGTGAAAAACGGCGTTACAGTTGATGTATTGATTGAAGTTAATGTTTCAAAAGAAAATACGAAGGCAGGTGTATCTCCCGAAACTCTTTTTGATTTTGTAGAAAAGACTCTTAATTCTCAAGGCGTCAATTTAAGAGGACTTATGATGATGGCACCCTTTTTACCCCCGGAGGAGTGTCGTCCATATTTTAGGAAAACATTCAAACTTTTTGATAAACTAAAAAATGAACTAAAAAAGCCAGATTTTGATATCTTATCTATGGGAATGAGCAATGATTTTGAGGTGGCTATTGAAGAAGGTTCAACTATGATAAGAATCGGAAGCGCTATATTCAGGCGTTGATTTATGGAGGTGCTTTCTAAATGACATCAGAGGGATTTATAAAGAAGGCAATGAAGTTTTTGGGAATAGAAGAAGAAGAACAACATTTCGGGCAGGATGAAGTTGATGAGTTTGAGGAAGAACCAGTCGTTAAGAAAATCAGAACAAGAAAACCCAGTGAAAGAGTATTGCGAGCAATCGATGGAGAAGGTCCATCAATTCGCGTTTTCGTGGCTGAACCAAAGGTTTTTAATGACGTTCAGGTTCTTGCAAACAAATATCGAATAGGTATACCTGTTATAGTGAATCTTCAAGGCGCTGATGACATTACGGCAAGAAGAGTTATCGACTTCGTGAGCGGAATGGTTTATGCACTAAAAGGAGGGATAACTCCAATCGGAAACCGAATCTACATTATCACTCCAAAAAATATAGAGATAACACCTGAAGATAGAAGGCGTTTAAGAGAAACTTTCTTTAAAGAACTTGGTATAGGGGATTTTTAAAGTATGGAAAATAAACAATTTGAATTCGGTGTCATAGGCGCAGGAAAAATGGGTGGTGCCCTTATAAAGGGCTTATCTTTTTTAAAGGGCAGTCAGAATATCTGTTTTTTTGAATTAAGCAAAGAAAGAGCAGAGGAAGTAGTTAAGGAAACAAATGCGGTTTTTCTTGAATCAGCAGGTCAGGTATTTGCAAATTCAGAAATCACCATAATAAGTGTAAAGCCTGACCAGGTGAAAAGTGTTCTCGAAGAAATCAAAAATGTTAAGTCAGATTCCGTTCTTGTTTCCATTGCTGCAGGAGTAACTACTGATTATTACCGAAAGTTTTCTGAATTTAAAGTTGTTAGAGCTATGCCAAACCTACCCGCAGTCGTTGGAAAAGGAGTTACAGCGGTTGCCAGAAGCAGATACGTGTCTGAAGACGAGTTTATTAAAGTTATTGAGGTTTTTAAATCAGTTGGAGAAGTCGTAGTTCTTGAGGAAGACAAAATTAATGCTGCGACTGCTCTTTCAGGAAGTGGGCCAGCTTTTGTTTTTCGTTTTCTTGAAGCACTAAAAGAAGCAGGGATTGAAATTGGCTTGCCTGCTAAGGTTGCTGAAAAGATGGCTTTGGAGACAATTCTTGGTGCATGCGAGCTCTTTAGGCAAAGTGGTTTGGCCACTTCTGAACTTATTGAGATGGTTTCATCTCCGGGAGGAACAACAATTGCAGGACTCAAGAAACTCGAGAAACATTCCTTTAAATATGCAGTAATGGAAGCTGTTAATTCTGCTTATGAGAGGGCAAAGAAACTCGGGAAGCGAGATGATTAGTTTTGTTTAAATTTTACCTGTTACAACTTTTAAGCCTCGCTTTTGAAATCTATTTTTGGCTGATAATAATAAGGGTAATTTTTTCTTGGATTCCTGTACCAAATAATAGGATTTTTCGCTCTTTCTATATATTTGTTTACGAAATCACAGAACCTTTTCTTTCTCTAATAAGACGTTTTATTCCTGTGGTTGGTTCTGGAGGAATTGGCATAGATTTCTCACCATTTATAGCAGTAATTCTCCTGCAGCTTATTGAGCGTGCGTTGTTTACCATAATAAATATTCTTTTTTAGTATAATGTTTTGAAGGTTTTAGCAGGGGGATTGAGATGCGGATAACACCCATTGAAATTCATCAAAAGAAATTTAAAAGGAGCCTTAGAGGCTACAATGAAGAAGAAGTGGATTCTTTTCTTGATGAAGTAGCGGCAGAGTTAGAAAGGCTGATTCAAGAAAACGAAGAGCTTACAGAAAAAGTTGAAAAACTGGAGAGACGCCTAGAGCAGTATATTAGTTTTGAGCAAGCACTCCAGGAAACGATGTTAGCAGCACAAAAAGCGGCTTCTGATCTGAAAAAGAATGCTGAGAATGCTGCAAAGTTAATTATCAAGGATGCACAAATAAAGGCAGAGCAGATAAAGAAGGAAGCTCAACTAGAGAAAGAAAGAGCAATGGCAGAGATAGTGAAACTGAAAGTTGCTCTAAGAGAATACAAAGAAGAATTTGATAAGTTTCTGGAAAAACAGAAAAATGAATCCAAGAAATTAAATGTAATGATATCGAAACTCCCTTCGTTTGGTTCTCTGGAACTAGAATTAGAAAGAGCAGTATCAAAGACATATGATGAAGAAAAAGAAGAGTTGAAGGTGCCTGAAACCGAAGAAGCAACAGTGCAAACCGATCGAAACGATCTTGAAGTAGAAGATTTAGAGAAAACAAAACCTGTGGATGTCTCCTGAACTATGCTTTCAGACGTAAAAAATGGTTGCCTTTTTTCAGTTAAGGTTAGAACTGAAAGGCCGCGAACCAAACTGGTTGAAATAAATGACCGCTGGCTTATCATTGATGTTAAGTCAAAGCCGATTGAGAACAGAGCAAACTCTGAATTAGTATCTTTTTTAGAAAAAATACTTTCGACTAAGGTTGAAATAGTAAAAGGGCATAAATCAAAGGTGAAAAAGATTTTTGCACATAATTTAGATTCAAATGCTTGCGCAAAGGCTTTTATTAGAGCCCTTAACAATTGATTTTTTCGTTTTTCTGTTGCATATTTACTAATTATTTACTTTAAAACCAAACCGCGCTTAAAAGAATTCGGGAGGAAAAAGTGGCAGAAGATTTTAAAGAAACATTGAACTTACCAAAAACTGATTTTCCTATGAAGGCAAATCTTCCTGAACTTGAGCCCAAAATGCTTGAAAGATGGGCTGAACAGAATATCTATGAAAAACTGATGCAAAGAAAAGGAAAAGGAGAAACGTTCATTCTTCACGATGGACCGCCATATGCGAATGGCGATATTCATGTTGGACATGCGCTCAATAAGGTTCTTAAGGACCTTGTTTGCAGGTATAACTGGATGAAAGGAAATTATTCACCTTTTGTACCTGGATGGGACTGCCATGGTCAACCTATTGAACAACAGGTTGAAAAACAATTAGGGGAGAAGCGCAAACAGATTACACAAGCTGAATTCAGAGAATTGTGCAGAAAGTACGCTGAAACATATATAGAGAGACAACGCAACCAGTTTATTCGTCTTGGTGTTTTAGGAACCTGGGGAAAACCTTATCTAACAATGGATAAAAAGTACGAAGCAACGAATGTCAAAACATTTAAGGAACTTTACCAAAAGGGTTTGGTTTATCGAGGAAAGAAGCCCATTTATTGGTGTTATAAGGATAAAACAGCCCTTGCAGAGGCAGAAATAGAGTACTACGATAAAACCTCCCCTTCAATCAAGGTACTTTTTAAGCTAATTGAAGGTCCTCAAAAACTGAACCTAAATAATGTTTATGCTGTTATCTGGACAACTACTCCATGGACACTTCCTGCCAACGTTGCACTTGCCTTCCATCCCGACGCCTCATATGGCGTTTATGAAAAGGATGAAAAAAGATTAATAATTGCTGAAGAGCTTGCATCGCAGACAATAGGCGAGGAAGCAAGAAAAATTGCGTCTTTCAAAGGTGCTGAATTCGAAGGGTCAAAATTTGAGCATCCACTTTTTCCTGGTAGAAATTCAGTAGGTGTCCTTGCTGACTTTGTAGATCTGGGAACAGGAACAGGTATCGTGCACATTGCACCTGGCCATGGAGAAGATGACTACCATCTGGGAGTTAAATACAACCTTCCAATGCCAGTTCCTGTCGACGACGAAGGATTTTTTACAGATGAAGCAGGCGAATTCTCCGGTATGCATATAAATAACGGAAATTTAGCAATCATTGAGCGTCTTAAGGAAATAGGAATGCTTCTTGAATCAGATTCAATTACTCACTCCTACCCTCACTGCTGGAGGTGTAAGAATCCAGTAATTTTTAGAGCAACTGAACAGTGGTTTATCTCTGTTAGCAGCGACGGCTTAAGGAAATGGGCATTGGATGCTATAGAGAAGGTGAATTGGCTTCCTGAGTGGAGCATTAGAAGAATTTCTTCTATGGTTGAACAAAGGCCTGATTGGTGCATTTCAAGACAGAGATCCTGGGGAGTTCCAATACCCATTATCTATTGTGCGGATTGTCAAACAGTTCAGGGAGAAGAAGAAGTTTTTAACACCATAGAAAAGAGATTTGAAGAATATGGCGCTGATTCCTGGTTTAAGAACGACGTTCAATTCTTCCTTCCTAAAAACCACAAATGCAGTTCGTGTGGCTCAAATAGATTTGAGAAGGAAGACGACATTTTTGATGTCTGGTTTGAATCAGGCATATCGCATTTTGCCGTACTTAGAAACAGAGAAGAACTTCAGTGGCCGGCTGACATCTATCTTGAAGGAAGTGACCAGCACCGCGGATGGTTTCAATCCAGCCTCCTAACCAGTGTTGGGGTTACGATGGAAGCTCCATATAAGACAGTTCTCACACATGGTTTCATCGTTGACGAAGAAGGAAGAAAAATGTCCAAATCGCTGGGCAATGTTGTTGACCCTCTTGATGTGGTCGAAAGACTTGGGGCAGACGTCTTAAGACTATGGGTCGTATCATCTGATTACTCAAGCGATATAGCAGTCTCTGAACAGATCCTTCAAAGAACCGTTGATGTGTATAGAAGGATAAGAAATACCATAAGGTTTATGCTCGGAAACCTTTATGACTTTGAACCTGATAAACATTTTGTTACCTTTGAGAAACAGACTAGCATAGACCGTTTCATCTTAATGAAATTCAAGCAACTCTACAAACAGGTTCTAGAAGCATATGAAAATTATCGTTTCCATAACGTTGTTCATGGTATTCACAATTTTATGGTCGTTGAACTCAGTTCCTTCTATCTCGATGTTCTAAAGGACAGGCTTTATGCAGATGCTCCAGACAGTCAAGAGAGAAGATCAACTCAATCTGCCATTTATGGGATGTTAAAACCGATTTTAAAATTGCTTGCACCAATTATTCCATTCACTTCTGAACAGGCTTATGATTACCTACCAGGAAAGAAGGAAGAGAGTATTCACCTTGAATTATTCGATGACCTGGATTGGATTAAGATTGATGAAGATCACCTGGAAAGATGGGAAATGCTTCTAAAGGTAAGAAAGGATTATCTTAAAGTCTATGAGATGGCAAAGAGTTCTAGCGTTCTTAAAACAATGATGGAAGCAGAAGTTTTTATAGTTCCTTCAGAAGGATTAAGAGACACTCTTATTAATAGCAAGCAGGATCTTTACTTCATTTTCACAAGCAGAAATGTAAACATTATTAATGAGCCGGTCAGTGATTTGCCAGTTTCACAGGAACTTGAATCTGGATGGTATGGTTTAAGAAAATCGAACGCAGAAAAATGTAATCGCTGCTGGAACTACTCGTCTGATGTCAAAGAAGGAATATGTCTCAGGTGTAAAGAGGTGCTCTCATCCTAAAAAAGACTGACAGGGCTTATGTTTTTTAGCAGAAGAATACTTTTGTCAATATCAGTTTTCTCAATAGTGGTATGTCTTGACCAACTTACAAAGTTTTTGGCGAAAAAATATCTTTACAATAGCAATGGCATGGAATTAATTCCTGGAATACTTAGTCTGGAGTTTATTAAAAACACTGGAATTGCATTTGGTTTATACAAAGGAATGTCTCTTTTCCTATCACTCGTTGGATTTATTGGCTTTCTTTCTATACTTGTTTTTTTTCCAGAAATCACTCGGACTCGGCTTTCTCCTATTTTTCTTGGTCTTATTTTTGGTGGCGCCATATCTAATTTTTTTGATAGACTTTTTCTTGGATGGGTGGTCGACTTCATAAATATACCTTTCTTCAGCACTTTTAACTTTGCAGATGTTGCGATTACCGGAGGAGTTCTTATCCTAATTTATGAATACCTTTTTGGAGAAGGTGGATTGGTCTGAGACCTGTACTCATTGAGTTTGGATGGTTAAAAATCTATTCCTATGGTTTTTTTGTGGCTCTTGGTATACTTGTTGCTTTTGTGGTAGGTCTTTTTAAAGCCAGGCAGAAGGGTGTTAATGAAGACGACTTTTACAATTTAGGCTTCTTTATACTTTTTCCTGCAATTATAGGTTCTCGCCTGGCTTATGTTTTTTCACATTGGGATTATTTTTCTGATAATCCGATGAGGATCTTTTATGTCTGGGAAGGTGGGCTTGCCAGTTTTGGTGGTATTTTTGCTGCTATTCTTGGAAGTTTGATTTACATAAGATGGAAGAAATTGGATTTTTATGATTTGGCAGATTCAGTTTCTTACTCTCTTCCTCTTGGTTTCGCAATAGGAAGGATAGGCTGTTTTCTTAATGGTTGCTGCTACGGTGTTGCATCTAACCTGCCTATTGCAGTTACCTTTAAAGCGTTGGGAGATAATACGAGCCGTCTTCCAACCCAACTGTTTGAGTCCTTATATACTTTGATGATATTTCTTTTACTTGTTTTTATTGATAAGAGGTATGAATCAAAAGGGCTTATATTCTTTTCATCCATTGGTTTGTATGGCTTTTTTAGGTTTTTGAATGAGTTCTTAAGAGTTAACCCTCCAGTTATTGCTGGTCTTTCTGGTTCACAGATTGGAAGTGCACTACTTGTAATCTCAGCATTGATCTATTTTGTGAAAAATAAAGGTGGAATAAGAAGAAAGACTGGAAATGTACAAAGGAGCTGAAGATCTCGAATATAGTGAAAGATTGGAATTTAGGGTGACTGATGAAGGCATCAGGTTAGATGTAATTCTTTCGTCCTTTGAAGAAATACCTTCACGAAGTTTTGCCGAAAAACTAATCCTTGAAAAAAGGGTATTTGTCAATGGAAAGTTAAAGAGTAAATCCTATAAACCAAAACCTGGAGAAACGATTGAGGTTTTTCTGCCAAAAGAGAAAGAGATAGAACTTATTCCATACGATTTTCCGTTAAGGGTGGTTTATGAGGACGAACACCTGATTGTCGTTGCAAAACCTTCAGGTCTTGTAGTTCATCCTGCGTACGGACATTACTCTGATACTCTTGTTAACGCTCTCGTTGGAATGGGTATCAGGCTTTCTTCAATAGGAGCACCTTTACGCCCTGGAATTGTTCACAGACTCGATAAAGATACTTCTGGGCTGATTATGCTTGCAAAGACTGAAGAGGCACACATTAAGTTGGCTCAGATGATTAAATCGAGAGAGATTAAGAGAGTTTATTTAACACTTGCATGTGGAAATATTTATCGTTCAAAGTTTTCTGTGGAAGCTCCAATAACTCGGCACAGACAGGAATTAGTAAAAATGACTGTTGATTTTGAAAGAGGTAAATATGCACTTACACACTTCGATGTGCTGAAGAACTACAATAACTTTACTTTTATGAAAGCAACATTATCCACAGGTAGAACTCATCAAATAAGGGTTCATCTATCGTCAATTGGCCATCCGGTCGCAGGTGACCCAATATATGGAGGGCTTAAGTGTTCAAAATCTCTACCATTAAAAAGGCTATTCTTACATGCATATCAACTTGAATTCTCACATCCTATAACTGGCGCACATCTATCTCTTGAAGATCCACTTCCAGCTGAACTGGAAGAAGTAATCAGATTTCTTGAATCGCAGTAAGCGATGATACTAAAGACCTAGACAGTTGAATAAAGCATTCTAAGGTTTCTTTCATTTGGCAATGTCCTGAGATTTAGAAGTTTTTCAAGAAGAATATTGGCTGCTAATCTCGATTTAAGAAGATTTTCTGGTGGACTTCCTAGCATTTCTGAAATTTGAACAACCATTGGATCCTCAATTGAAATGAATGCTTCTACTCCTGGATTTTCAAGCGGAGGGGAGTAAAAATACCAACCTTCTTCAAGCGCAATTAGCCTGAAACTGCCATTAGGCGATTCAACGATAATCATACTACATCACCTTCTACGTTTTTTGCTGCGATTGTGCTGTTTTCTTAGATTTTTTACATAAAAACAGGAATTGTCAACTAAAAAATTAATTAGTTTGATATTTTAAATATTTTTCCGTTGTATTCAAACTCATAAATCCCCATTTCTTGCATCAATTCGTAGATCTGTCTTTCTTTTTCAGCGATGTCTTGGACCATTTTTTCCCATTCATCAATAAGATTTTCTAATATTTCCTGCTTATTAGTGGGTTTTTCTTGAGACAGAATAAAAAGCTCTTTGAATGCTGGACAGATATCTCTAAAATCGCACCATTCACAGTGTCTTCCTGTTCTTGGTGGATAAATATTGTTTTCAGTTGCATTAATCAGACTATCTATCTGTTCATTGATCTTGCTAAGAATAAAATTACGATGAGATTCTTCAATAGTATTTTCAACTTCGTTATTCGGTATAACGTAAAAATACATGATTTTTTCCAAAATCAGATTTTCAGGTTTCAAATCTGGAAAGGAAAGTTTCTGCTGAATAATTTTTTCTGCTCCAAGTGTATATATGTAGAGTTGTGTATCTTCTGAATTTTGCATCTTTCTTGGAACCTTTTCTCCTGTTTTAAAATCGACAATTCTGTAATAAATGCTTCCGTTCTCTTTTCTGTAATCAACCCTGTCAATTTTTCCAGTTAAAATGCACTTATCTATATCTATTTCGAACCTCTCTTCAATGGCTACAATGTTGTAGTTAGAACTCATCTGAGATCTTATCCACGGAAGAAAGTAATATTTGAGCGCATACCTAGCTTTTTCTTTCCATTCTTCTTCTTCAGACTGGCTCTCAAAACCTTCACTTTTCCAACTTTGTTCTAAGAAAGCAAGAATGCTGTTTTCCACAGTATCAGAAAAAATTTCGATGCCCCCAGAAAGTAACTGTCTCTGAAAATACTCCAATGCCTGGTGAACTGAGTTTCCGAAAGATAAATGTTTGCTTGGGGGAGTTGGGATTTTATCTATAAAGCGATACTTGTATAAGAGTGGGCATTTTTCAAATGTCGAGATATGGGTATAACTGACCTTGATTTTTCCGTTTTTCTGGTTGTACACTAAGTGATCCTGCCTTTCCTTTATTAAAAAAAGTTTAATACTAAGGTGAGACATTTTTGAATCTTATATAAGCCAAGATGGTCGGGGCGACCCGATTTGAACGGGCGACCTCCAGCCCCCCATGCTGGTGCGCTAGCCTCCTGCGCCACGCCCCGACCTGAATACTATATTTTACCAAAGTAAAGAAGCCACTATGAATTGAAAGTTTCAATTCCCTTATATCTCAAAAAATTTGCAAATTATATGCAAAATAATTGATATAATACATTTTTATGCTATTCTATTAATGAAAATTAGAACTAATAATCTAAAAGGTCTTTGAGGGGGTTAAGCAATGACGAATAAGGTCATCGTTTATTCACCTCTTGAAATCTATCGTCAGGGTGTAGCCGGTCTTTTTGAAAAATCCTTCCCTAAGTATGAAGTCATTTTCTTAAAAAAAGACCACTCTACTTCAGAATCAGAGTTCAATTACGGTGTTCTTCATATCATTAATCACTACGACTTTCTAAAGATTTCAAGCTTCTTTAATAAAACAAAATTCCCAATTGTTATTTTATGCCGAAATTATAATGCAACGATGCTGGAGAAAATATTCGATAGAAAAAACGCAGTGGTGTTTAAAGAAAACCTTTCCTTAGATGAGCTAAAAGAGATCCTTGAACTCATCATAAAAAAGGGTCGAGCATCTTCTGAAGAGTTGAGAAAAATACTTCCCTTTGCTGCAGAAAAAATGATAAACATTGAAAGCTTGACTCTTCGAGAAAGAGAAGTTCTTTATTTGATGGCGCGTGGAATGACCACTTATTCAATCTCTCTATGTTTAAATATTTCTGTGCATACTGTAAGAAACCATGTGCATCGAATATATAACAAATTAGGCGTCAACGATAAGGTAAGTGCCATTATGAAGGCCATCAGCCTCGGCATTTTATCTGATTTCTTTGATGAACAAAGAGAAGACAAGGAAGATATTTTTGATATTTAGTTGTTATTAGAGAATTTAGATTAAAGAATTGAAAACTTTATCTGATTTATATCTTAAATCCCTTCCTGCTTAAATATTCTTTGGAAGCGCTTCCTTATCTTCTACTAAACAATTGGAGGGGGTCAAAATGAAATCGGAAGACAGACTAGGGAATACGAAATACTGGTTATTAGCAACAGCAATCTTAGTACTCGTGAGTGCAGGTATTGCAGGAACCTATCTTTTTGATGATGAGGTATCTTCTGGAAATAAGATAAAGATTGCCTGCTTTGATTTAAAAGTTGATGGGGGCGATACTCCACCTGCTCTTGTTGATATCAGTGGAATTCTTCCAGGCGAATCCTTCTTAACAACAATACCCTTAAGGATTGTTGGAGATAGGGAAGGAAAGGTCTCAGTCACCTTCGATAACTTCAAGTTAATTGAGAGCAACGATACCGAACCTGAGCTTACCGCAAAAACTGGAACCAACACAGCTGAATTATGGGAGGGTTTCTATGTTTCAGTTAATGGAGGTTCACGATCGACTCTTAAGGATGGTCTAACAAAAAGTATTGGAATTTTAAAGCCAAATGAAACAACTTATGTGGTATTAAAGTTTGATGCAAAGACTAGCATTACAAATGACTATCAGGGCGATTCTTTTACTTTCGATATCATTCTTAAAGCTGAGCAACAATAGTTGGGTTCAATCTGGTAAAATCAAGTAAATAGGGATGGGGATTTGCATTTAGATGCAAATCCCCACTTGTTCATTTATTGAACTAATTATCTTTGCTTGATAATATTAAAAACTTAAATTTATCTTCGGCATGAGGGTGATAGATTATGGTTCATGGTACCTATAGAGTAAAGTTAGGTTTGGCTGAGATGCTTAAAGGCGGAGTTATTATGGATGTTACAACTCCTGAACAGGCGAAGATAGCAGAAGACGCTGGTGCTGTTGCTGTAATGGCTCTTGAAAGGGTGCCTGCAGACATCCGTGCTGCTGGAGGCGTAGCCAGAATGGCTGATCCCGAAATAATTGAAAAAATAATGGATGCAGTAACGATTCCTGTGATGGCTAAGGTTCGAATAGGACATTTTGTCGAAGCCCAGATTCTTGAAGCAATTGGTGTTGACTTTATCGACGAGAGTGAAGTTTTAACTCCTGCCGATGAAGAGCACCATATAAACAAATGGGATTTTAATGTGCCATTCGTTTGCGGATGCAGAAACCTTGGAGAGGCTTTGAGGAGAATCGCTGAAGGTGCAGTTATGATAAGAACCAAAGGAGAAGCAGGAACAGGCAATGTTGTGGAAGCTGTACGGCATATGAGGGCTGTAATGAGTGAGATTAGAAAAATACAGAATATGCCTGAAGATGAATTGATGGCAGAAGCAAAAAAGTTGAATGCTCCTTACGAACTTGTAAAGAAAGTAAAAGATTTGGGAAGACTTCCAGTGGTAAACTTTGCAGCAGGAGGAATAGCAACCCCTGCAGATGCAGCACTGATGATGCAGTTGGGCGCAGATGGCGTTTTTGTTGGTTCTGGAATATTTAAGTCTGAAGATCCACAGAAGCGAGCACAAGCGATCGTTGAGGCAGTTGCCCATTTTGATGATCCAGATGTTCTAGCAAGGGTATCAAGAGGCATTGGAGAGCCTATGAGAGGTATAGATATATCCAAGCTTCCAGAACAAGAATTGTTACAGACAAGGGGATGGTAGATGAAGGTAGCTGTTCTTAGATTTCAAGGAGATGTCTACGAGCACCTAAAATACTTTGCTGCAGCAGGCGCAGAAACATTTTCCGTAAAAAATGCCAGAGAATTAGAGAATGCAGATGCTCTGGTTCTTCCTGGAGGGGAGAGCACAACGATATCAAAATTTCTTTTTGAAGAAGGCTTTGACGAAGCAATTAAGAAGATGATAGAAGAAGGTAAGGGCATTTTTGCAACCTGTGCTGGTTTAATCCTTTTAGCAAACGAAGTTTTTGGAAACCAGGTCAAATCCCTCTCGTTATTAAATATCTCAGTTTTGCGTAACGCATACGGACGACAGAAAGATAGTTTTGAAGCAGGTATTTCATTAAAGTTTGACAGCGAAAGAGAGTTTACTGGTGTATTTATTAGAGCGCCCAAGATTACGAGAGTTGGCCATGAGGTTGAAGTGCTAGGTGAACTTGATAACGAACCTGTATTGGTTAGGCAGGGGAAGATTCTTGCTGCTACCTTTCATCCTGAATTAACTGAAGATTTGCGCATTGCGAAATACTTTTTAAGCGAAGTCTGTGGAGGTTAAACCATATGGCTGGTCATTCCAAATGGGCTCAGATAAAGCATAAGAAGGCAAAAGAAGACGCTAAAAGGGGAAAGATTTTTTCAAAACTTACTAGGGCAATAATAGTTGCTGCAAAGCAGGGAGGGGGAAATCCAGAAACCAACCCTCAACTAGCGAATGCTATAGAAAAAGCAAAGCAGTTTAACCTTCCTCAAGAGAACATTGAGAGAGCAATAAAGAAAGCAACTGGTGAACTGGGCTCTGAGAATTATGAACAGATAGTCTATGAAGGATATGCTCCTGGTGGGGTGGCAGTTATGGTTGAAACGATGACTGACAATAGGAACCGAACTGCTGCTGATATCAGGCATATTTTCAGCAAGCACGGTGGCAATCTATCAGAAACTGGTAGTGTGTCCTGGATGTTTGAAAAAAAGGGCATAATCTCTTTTTTGAAGGAAAAAGTTAATGAAGAAGAGCTGTTGATGGATGCATTAGAAGCTGGAGCTGAAGATTTAGAAGAAGACGAAAGCTTTGTCAATGTGATTACAAGTCCAAAGAACTTTAATCAGGTTAAGGAGGTTCTTAAAAGCAAGAATTACAAATTTGAAAGGGCAGAAATAACGATGACCCCAACCTCAACAGTAAGAATTGAGGATAAGGAGACTGCAAAGAAGATAATAAGACTTATTGAGGCTCTCGAAGACCATGACGATGTTCAAGAAGTCTACTCCAATTTTGACATAAAAGAATCTATTCTTGATGAGTTGGAAGATTAAAATATAGTTATATCAAAGTTGAAACTAGGTGTTTTAATGAAAATTGTCGGTATTGATCCTGGAACAGCAACCACCGGTTATGCTTGTCTTGAATTATTTGACGGTAGATTCAAACTTCATAAGCATGGTTGCATAAAAACTAAATCAGAAATAGAGATCTCAAGAAGAATAAAGCAGATCTACGAAGAAGTATCTAACTTAATTGATTGGTTCCAGCCTGAGGTTGTGGCTTTGGAAAGACAGTTTTTTAATAGAAATGTAACGAATGCTCTTTTTGTTGGTCATGCTTCTGGAGTCATATTGCTTGCAGCTGCTCAAAGAGGTGT
>JAOADC010000002.1 GCA_026417515.1 Actinomycetota bacterium | reverse complement strand
AGCAAGCACGCCTTTTAAATACTCAATCTGTTTCAAGAGTTCGCTGTATTCATCTTGAAGTTTTGAAGTTTCAAGCTGAGTGAGCCTTTGTAACCTCATATCAAGAATGGCTTGCGCCTGAATATCAGTAAGGCCAAATCTATCCATAAGTCTTTGCTTGGCTTGAGATGGGTCCTTGGAAGTTTTTATTATTTCGATAACTTCATCGATATTTTTAAGGGCAATAAGAAGGCCTTCGACGATATGCGCACGGGCTTCTGCTTTCTCAAGATCAAAGCGGCTTCTTCTTGTAATTATTTCTTGTTGAAATCTCACATACTCAGCAATCATACCTTTCAAATCGAGAACTCGAGGCACACCATCAACTATAGCAAGCATTATTACGTGGAAGGTTGTCTCAAGCTGAGTGTGTTTGATTATCCTATTAAGAACAACCTTAGGTAGAGCATCCTTCTTGAGTTCAATGACAACCCTGATGCCTTCTTGATCTGATTCATCTCTGAGGTCTGAAATTTCAGTGATTTTTTTATCGCGAACAAGTTCAGCTATTTTCTCGATGATTCTTGCCTTGCTAACCTGATATGGTATTTCTTTGATAACAATTATGCTTCTTCCTGAAGAGGTTTCTTCAATTTCATATTTTGCTCTCACTCTTATAGAGCCCCTGCCGGTTCGATAGGCTTCCTTGATACCTTTCCTGCCAACGATTATGCCTCCTGTAGGAAAATCAGGACCCTTAACAAACTTTAAAAGTTCATCTACCGATATATCTGGGTTGTTAATGTAGGCAATCGTAGCATCAATTATTTCTCTAAGATTATGTGGAGGAATGTTTGTAGACATCCCAACAGCTATACCATTAGAACCGTTAACTAGTAGATTTGGAAATCTTGAAGGAAGAACTGAAGGCTCCTTCAAACTTTCGTCGAAATTAGGTACAAAATCAACAGTGTTTTTATCAATATCGCGCAGGAGTTCCATTGCAAGTGGAGAAAGCCTGGCTTCTGTATACCGCATAGCTGCAGGAGAATCGCCATCGATTGATCCGAAGTTACCATGACCATCAACTAACGGGTAGCGAAATGAAAAATCCTGAGCCATGCGTACCAATGTTTCGTAGACAGCAGCATCTCCATGGGGGTGGTATTTACCTAAAACTTCACCAACTATTCTTGCACACTTTTTGTAGGGTTTGTCTGGTGACATTCCCATCTCATGCATTGCATATAAGATACGTCTTTGAACAGGCTTTAAACCGTCTCTTACGTCAGGAAGCGCTCTTCCGATGATAACGCTCATAGCATAATCTATATATGAGCGTTTCATTTCTTCATCTATTTCAACCAATTGAAGGTTTTTAGCTATGTTTTCCATTTCCATTCAGAAACCTCCGAAAGTTTTCAGCAATATATTAGATATCTAAAAATCTGACCTGTCTTGCGTATTTTTGAATGAACTCTTTTCTAGGTTCTACTTTATCTCCCATTAAAATGTTGAATATTTCATCAGCTTTAACAGCGTCTTCTATTGTCACTTTTACAAGGGTCCTCGTTTCAGGGTTCATAGTTGTTTCCCATAATTGCTGTGGATTCATTTCTCCTAAACCTTTATACCGCTGTATCACATATTTCCTATCGTTTCCAATCTTCTGTTCAATGATTGTTTTCAGTTCTTCATCTGAGTAGGCATAGTAAATCTCTTTTGAGCTTACCTGAATCTTATAAAGAGGAGGTTGAGCAATGTATACGTGACCCCTTTCAATCAACTCTCTTGCGTAGTTATAGAAGAAGGTTAGAGCAAGGGTTCTAATGTGCGCTCCATCAACATCAGCATCAGACATAATGATTATCTTTCCATATCTTAAGTTATTTATATCAAAATCGTCCCCAACTCCAGTGCCTATTGCAGTTATGATGGCACCTATCTCTTCATTGTGAAAAACTTTGTTTTTTGATGCTTTCTGGACGTTGATTATCTTTCCTTTTAAAGGCAGTATGGCTTGGAAGTGGCGGTTCCTCGCCTGTTTTGCTGACCCACCTGCAGAATCACCCTCTACAAGGAAGAGTTCAGCCTCCTCTGGATTTCTTGTAACACAGTCAGCCAATTTTCCCGGAAGAGTCGATGTTTCTAAAAAGCTCTTCCTTCGGACAAGTTCACGGGCTTTCTTTGCTTCTATTCTTTCCCTTGCTGCCAGAGTGACCCTCGAAAGGATTTCTTTTGCATCTCTTGGATTTTCTTCAAGAAACTCTAGCAATCTCTGATAGGTATGTCCTTCAACAAAAGACTTGACTTCAGTATTTCCAAGCCTTGTTTTTGTCTGCCCTTCAAACTGAGGGTTTTTGAGTTTTACGCTTACAATAGCAAGAAGACCATATCTAACATCCTCGCCCTGGAAGTTCTCATCTTTTTCTTTTAGAAACCCTTTCTTCCTTGCATACTCGTTTATTGCTCTTGTAAGTGCTGATCTAAAACCTGATAGGTGCGTTCCACCTTCTGTTGTGTTGATGTTGTTAGCAAAGGTAAAAACGCTATCACTAGTTCCTTCGTTGTACTGAAGGGCAACCTCCACAACCATTTCATCATCGCTTGAAGCGTTAAAATAAAAGATGTTTGGGTGAATTGGGGTTCTGTTTTTGTTCAGATCCCTGACAAAATCAACAAGTCCTCCATCAAAGCGGAACGTTATTTCCTCTTTCGATTCAGGTCTTTCATCTCTAAAAACTATAGTTAAACCTTTTACGAGATAAGCTATTTCTTTTATTCTCTGTTTTATGGTTTCTGAGTTAAATCTGATATCTTCAAAAATTTCTTTATCTGGTTTGAAATGAATAGTCGTTCCTGTTTTTTCAGATTCACCAACAACAATCACATCTGTAAGTGCTTTACCGCGTGAAAATTCCTGGCGATAAATTTTTCCATCTCTTCTTACTTCTGCAATCAACCTTTCAGAAAGAGCGTTAACAACTGAAACACCCACTCCGTGAAGTCCACCTGAAACCTTATAACCACTACCACCAAATTTTCCACCAGCATGCAAACGCGTTAACACTATTGTGAGAGCAGATTGTTCGTAACCCTCCATAATATCAACTGGAATACCACGACCGTTATCGATGACTGTAACTGAATTATCATCGTGAATTATGATTTCAATTCTATCGCAGGCACCAACCAGCGCCTCGTCTACTGAATTATCAAGAATTTCGTAAACCAAATGGTGAAGGCCTCTTGAGCCTGTGTCGCCAATATACATCCCAGGCCTCTTTCTTACAGCCTCGAGGCCTTCAAGAACTCGTATGTCTTTTGCTGTATAACTTTCAGCCATGCTTAGTTAAACCTCCTTTGAAACAAAAAATTATACCACATCAAAACTAAATTTTTTGATTTACCTGCGTTTTTACTTTAAACCGAACCTAAAAATCCTTATCTTAAGATTAGAGAAATAAGAGGCTCTCGATTCAATTTCTTTAATTTTAAGCTCTGCTGTCTTTAGAAGACTTATATCGTTAAAAGAGGCAGAAATTAAGACCTCTTCTTCCTTTGATTCTAAAGTAAGTTCAGATATAGAACTTAATGCAACATCACCCAATGTTTCTTTTATTGAAAAATAAAAAGCAATCTCAGCCCTTAGATTGTCTGAAGGTATTGTCGTTATGTACTGTTTTAAATCTATTTTATCCGGTTTTTTCATTTGATATCTTCAAGATTCAATCTTTGAATATCACCGTCACTAACTATATTGCTCTCGATTTCAGTGGCCGTCATTATGAGTGAGGGACAGTTCATAGAAAGCAATTTAAGGGCAGTGATCTTATGATTTCCGTCAAGTTCAGAAAGTAAGTCGTCAGCCAGGAAAACTACTTCACCTGATTTTTTCTCCAAGATCAACTTATAGCCTGAGACCTTGAGTGCTAATGCCATTAATTTTCTTTCTCCGTATGATGCTTCATATCGAGCGTCTCTTCCTTCATAGATAAGTGAAATATGGTCTCTGTGTGGACCTACAGAGGTTGAACCTGTTCTAAAATCAGTTCCACGTGAAACAAAAAGTGACTCGTTAATAGAATCTTTAAGTTTGTCTGAGATTTTTAATGTCGTTTTGTAATCAATTCTTAGAGTTTTATCGCTAATAAATTCTTTATATATCCATTCAAGAATGTTATTTAATTCTGAAATCACTCTTGTTCGTTTTTTTAAAATTTCAACAGTGGTTTTTGAAAGTACTTCTTCGATTGCGTCCAACTCTTTGTTGTTATAGACCTCACTCTCGTTCTCGGCTCTTAAAAGGATCTCATTTCTTGCCTTAACCAGTGTTTGGTAATCTGAGATCGTTTTCTTATAAGTCGAATCAAAGTACTTGATAAGTCCATCAATAAAAGATCGTCTGATTTCGTCTCCCCCAAGAATCAGTTCTATATCCTGTGGAAAAAACCAGTAGGCATCAAATATTTTTCGAACCAACTCTCTCTTAACCTCTTTACGGTTAAGAGAAATAGAGGAGCTTCCTTTTATGCTTATACTTGCTGAGATTTCGTGATTTGTTTCTGATTTTAGAGAGAAGAAATATCCTCTGATTATCGCCTTAGAAGCTCCCTTCTTAATAAATCGCTGGGGAGAGTTTCCATAAATGAATCCTCGAAAAAGAAAAATCAGTGATTCTAAAATAGTTGTTTTACCTGCGCCGTTTGGGCCTAAAATCAGTATTCTCTGGTTGTTTTTCTTTTCATCAGGAAAAAATATCTTTTTCTGGCTGTATTTTCTTATGTTTTCAAGATAAATTTCTTTGATAATCAATTAACTCTTTATTGGCATCAATAAGTAAGAGTATTCTTCACCATCAAGTGGCCTGATAACAGCAGGATTAAGTCCTTCTTGAAGTTCGATTCTAATAAGGTCTGCGTTTATGCTTCTTACTCCATCAAGAAGATATTGCTGATTGAAGGCTACTTTAATATTGCCTGTCGATTTTACAGAGATTTTCTCCATAGCCTCTCCATAATCAGAACTATGGCCATAAACCTTCATATTCTCTTCTTCTATCTCCATGGTTATAGCGTTAACCTTAAAAACGCTGGCAATTCTATCTATGGCGTTTACAAACTTTTCCTTTTCAACGGTAACTTCAACACTTGGTTTCTCTGGAAACAACTGTTTATATGCTGGGAACTGGCCATCTATTAATTTTGAGTAGAAAACCCAGTTACCTTGAAGAACAAAGATTTGCTTTTCAGTAACCACTATTTCTAATTCGTCGTTTTCAATTATTTTTGAAAGTTCATCAAGTGCTCTAACAGGAACAAGAAATTCAATTCCTTCATCAACGTAGTTACATGGAACAGTTACAACTGAAAGTCTGTAACTATCGGTTGCAGCAACAGTGATGGAATTTTTTCCACTTTCGAAGTGAACTCCAGTTAGAACGACTCGACTTTCATCTTTAGAGGCAGATCTTGAAGTTTTCTTTATGGCATCAATCATATCATCGCCATTCAATACTATTTTTTTACCTTCTGGAACAGGAACTCCTTGTGGAAAATCCCCAGGGGGCAGGGTCCGAAACTTATAGATATTATTTTCTGCTTCTATGCTTAACTCTGTTCCATCAAAATCAGATTTTAAATATATTATTCCCTCTTCTAATTTTCTAACTAAATCATAAAAAGGTTTAGCAGGTACAACAACTACTCCTTCTTCTTCTATAGTGGAAGGTACTGTCGCTTCAACAGAGATTTCTAAATCCGTTGATCTTATTTTTAATTTATCTCCCTGTGCTTCTATACTTATTCCGGTAAGTATAGGAAGTGCAGTTCTTGATGAAACTGCTCTTGTTGCTATTCTTAAAGTCTCTTCAAGCTCAGATTTGAGTATTTTTATTAACATTTTCAAACCTCCTATTATTTTTAAGAAAATAAACTATTTACTTATATAAAACACTTCGTCGTTACATTCAAACTTTTTAAAGCTCTTAAAACGTCTGAAAAAGTTATTTTAACTCAGTTTTTTAATGTTAAAAATATCTTATAAACTGTTTAAAGATCTGTTGAAAGGTTTAGGATTGCTCCTGAATTATCTTCGTTAAAGTGTTTATATGATCCAGAACTCGCCTTTCTTTTTTCATAAGTTCGGAAATCTTTTCACAGGCATAGAAAACTGTTGAATGATCTCTTCCTCCAAAATGTTTACCAATTGATGGCAAACTTTCATCTGTGAGTGTTCTTGCAAGATAGATTGCTATCTGTCGAGCGTATGAGATTGAAGAACTTCTTTTGCTACCTATCAGATCTGACTTGGAGACGTTAAAATAGGAGCAAACAGCGTTCTGAATCTTATTTATAGTTACAGGTTTCCTTGCTCTCTTAGGAAAAGTTTCTGCAAGAATTTTTTCAACAACTTCCCTCGATGGCATTTCCTTATTTAATGAACACCACGCAATAACTCTGTTTAATGCTCCTTCAAGTTCTCTGATATTGGTCGTTACTCTTTCTGCAATGGCGAGTGCGGTATCATTGCTCAGTGCAAAATTTTTTAATTCTGCCTTCTTCATAAGAATTGCTAAACGAGTCTCGAGGTTTGGAGGGTGAATATCTGCAATCAATCCGTGTTCAAATCTTGATACCATACGGTCTTCGAGAGCAGATAAATTACGAGGTGGCCTGTCGGAAGATATGACAACCTGCTTTCCTGCCTCATAGAGTGTATTAAAAGTGTGGAAAAACTCTTCTTGTGTCTGTTCTTTTCCCTGAATGAATTGGATGTCGTCAATCAAGAGAACATCGACTTCTCTATATTTCTTGTGAAAATAGTTAATGGTTTTTTCTCGAACGGCATCTATAAATTCGTTTGTGAACTTTTCTGCTGTTACATATTTAACTCTTGTGTTTTTATGATTCTTATAGACATAATTTGCAATTGCGTGAAGTAGGTGTGTTTTTCCCAGACCAACGCCCCCATAAATAAACAAAGGATTGTAGACTCCACCAGGTTCTTCAGCAACGGCCAGTGAAGCTGCATAAGCAAATTCGTTGGATTCACCTACAACAAAAGTACCAAAAGTGTGTCTTGGAAATGGTATCTCATTTGTGTTTATAGATTTTTCAATATCTTTAAAAAGGGAAAACTGTTCAATTCTTTCTGAATCATCAAGAATAACAAAAGCAATTTCTTTAAAATTAGGAAAATAATCTTTAAGAGCATCAATGAGGACTTTATAGTACTTCTTCTCAACCCATTGCTTTACTGTTTCAGAAGGACATACAAGTGTAAGAGAACCATCGCTGAAACTTAGTATTTCTAATTGTGAAAAAATTGTTTCATAGGTAGTTGTATGGACTTTTGCTTTTAGTAAAGTTTTTACTGCTGACCAAAGATTTTTCAGATCCTGATTTAATTCAACTCCATTTTGAACAGTTGCAGACGCAGATGATGGTTGTTGAAAACTTTCCATTCTAAATTTTCACTCCCGCTTCTTTTTCTATGTTTCTTTTTCAGGTACCCAATAATTAGCAGGCTGCGAATTATACTGCGTCTGAACTGCGATTATTGTTGTAACAACATTGCGTTAAACATTGAAATTATAACAGTTTGATAAGTCTCAGGAACAAAGAGAGAGATTTTCAAAATAAAAAGTTTTCCACACTTTCCACAGGTTTGTTGAATCTTCTGAAAAAATTCTCAATTGTTTGACTGAACGAATTTGAAAATTTATAATCACTTTTCTGCTCTTATTTTTTATCTATAATTACCTTCTCCAGATGGAGGTTTAGAATGAAAAGAACATATCAGCCAAATGTTAGAAAAATGAAAAGAACACATGGATTCTTAAAGAGAATGAGCACAAAGGCAGGAAGAAAAGTGCTTGCCAGAAGGAGAAAAAAAGGTAGACACTCCCTTACTGTCTAAATTGATGATATCTGGTTTTAATACAAAAAAGGATATCGACCTCCTTTTCAAAAAAGGAAAAAGAGAAGTCCTTTCTTTTGGCAAAGTGTTTTTTAGCCTCTGTTTATCTGAAGATAAAGATTTCAGAGGTAAACCACATCTAAGAATTCTGATTTCAGCAAGGAAGAAACTTGGCAAGGCAGTTGAAAGAAACCGTGCCAGAAGAATTATAAAGGAAGTTTTTATAAGATTTGTAAGAGAGGTTGAACCAGAGGGAGTTCTTAATGTGGCTGTTGTTCTCAACAGATTAGACTTAAATTATTCAGAAGTTTATAACGAGGTTGTTAATAGGTTAAAATCATATTTCGAGAAAAATGAAATCAGTTCTAATTAGGATCATAAAATTTTATCAGAGATACTTGTCGCCACTGAAAGGTAGGACATGCAGGTTTCATCCTACCTGTTCAGAATATGCGATTCAGGCAATTGATAAGCATGGGCTTGCAAAAGGGTCTCTTTTAAGCTTTAAAAGAGTTATGAGATGCCACCCTTTTAATCCGGGAGGTTACGATCCTGTTCCTTAGTAAAGAAAGGGGTTTAAGAAATGTTAAAACCACTTGAAGACGCTTTCCTTTCTCTTCTGCAGTTTTTTTATAATCTATCGGGAAGTTATGGCTGGGCTATAGTTTTTCTTACAATTCTTGTTAGAATTGTTCTTCTTCCTCTAACAATTCAGCAGACGAAAGCCCAGATTGACCTTCAAAGAATACAGCCTAAGGTGAAAGAACTTCAGAAGAAATATAAGGATGACAAAGAAAAACTTAATCAAGAACTTTTAAAACTATATTCAGAACATAAGGTAAATCCTTTTGGTGGATGTCTTCCCCTATTAATTCAGTTGCCTGTCTTCTTTGCACTATTTAAGACACTAAATACTTTTAAGCCAATGCAGAAAGAAGCTTTTCTATTTATTCCGTCCCTTGGAGGAATTGCTTCAAAGATAGGTTTTGCAATAGAGGCATGGCCTTACTGGGTTCTCATTGCTCTGCTTGGTTTAACGACCTACTTTTCAGCAAAAATGCTTTCAAGTGAGAAAACCCAGGAGATGACAAATATTACGATGACAATTTTCCTAATGTTCATTGCCTATAACATTCCAGCCGGTGTGCTTGTTTATTGGTTGCTTACAAATATCTTGACAATGATTCAGCAATATGTCCAATTAAGAATACTGGAGGTTTCAAAAGTATGAAATACTTTGTTTACAGCGAAAATGAAGAACAGTTAAAAGAAATTCTGGAAGGTATGGACCTTAATATCGATGAAGTTGAGATTGACGAAGCTCCAATCGATATAGCCAGCAGTTTCGGCAAGGAGGCTGGGTTTTTAGTTTCAGAAAGAGCACCAGAAAGAGCAGCAAGATTTACAAAAAGAATTCTTTATATGATGGGAATGAAAGCAAAGGTCAAAGCGGTAGAATCTGAAGATACAATAAACATCGAGATAGACGGAGAAGATTTGGGTAACCTCATCGGTTCTCAGGGAAGAACCCTCGAAGCCTTGCAGATAATTTTAAATGCGGTCTTAAATAAGAATGCGGTTCAGAAAAAGCACATTTACGTAGATGCTGGTGGCTATAAGAAAAGGAAACTGGAATCGCTTAAAAAAGTTGTTCAGGAAGCCATTAATAAAGCAAAAAAAGAAGGAAAACCTGTCGCTCTTGACCCAATGAGCGCATATGAGAGAAAAATAGTTCACGAGATAGTTTCTGGCATTGATGGTGTTAGAAGCGAGAGCCAAGGAGAAGAACCAAATAGAAACGTTATAGTTTACCCTGAATAATAAGAGTATGGACACTATAGTTGCAATTTCCTCACCACCTGGTGTGGGCGCTGTTGCTGTTGTAAGACTAAGCGGCCCGGAAGCCTTTAAGATAGGAGCGTCTATCTCAGGTCTTTGTCTTTCAAAGATAAAGTTCAGATACGCTTACTATCGCATGTTAAAGAGTTTGAAAAATAATGAGATCGATGATGCAATTGTGATTTTCTACAAAGGACCTGAATCGTATACAGGAGAAGATACAGTTGAATTTTTCTGCCATTCAAGTCCTGCTGTTCTTACGATGCTTATTGATGAGTGCATTTCTCAGGGAGCAAGACCAGCGGAACCCGGAGAGTTTACGAAAAGAGCTTTCTTAAACGGAAAGATGGATTTAATACAGGTGGAGGCGGTTGCTGATATTATAGATTCAGTCAGTCCCCACTCGCTTGAAGCAGCGCTAAATCTAAGAAAAGGGATTTTATCAGGAATAATAAAAAATATTCGTGAGAAGATACTCTTTCTCGTGTCTGAATTTGAGGCAGAGATTGATTTCGAAGAAGAAGAGATGCTTGATATGACAGCGTATGAGGATAGAAAAGTCCTGATAAATGAATTGATTTCTGAAATACAGAAACTAATTAGAAGCGCTTCAAATGGAATTAAGATAAGAGAAGGAATTAAAGTGGCGCTTGTTGGAGTTCCGAATGTTGGAAAGTCAAGCCTTATGAATGCACTTTCTAAAAGAGAAAGAGCAATTGTAACGCCTGAACCTGGAACAACGAGGGATCTTATTGAGGAAAAGATTATTTTAAAGGGGCTTACCATTATCCTAACTGATACTGCAGGGATTAGAAGGGCACAAAGCATGGCAGAGGAAGAAGGCGTTAAGCGTTCAAAGATGGCAATCGAAGAAGCAGACATCGTTCTTTTTGTGCTCGATGCAAGCAGAGATCTTCTTGACGAGGAAATCCAAATTATGAAGGAAATTCCTCTGGAAAAGTGTATTTTTGTTATTAATAAGATGGATATCCACAAGAAACATTTTGTTGAAAAGATTTATCATATGCTGAGCAAATTAGATTCTAAAGAAATCAAAGTTTTTGAAGTATCAGCAAAAGATGGAAGAGGTCTTGACGAACTTTCTGAAGCGATGGTTAAAAAGGTATTTGCAGAAGGTTTACCTGCAAAAGAGAGCATACTGGTTACAAACAGGAGACACCTCTATCATCTTGAAAGAGCAGAAAAGATACTTAATGAAAGCCTGGACTCTCTTGACAATGCAAATATTGAATTGACAGCATTTTTGCTCAGAGAAGCTTCTCTGGAACTTTCGAAGATTATTGGACTCGTCACACACGACGAAATTATGACAGAAATATTTTCAAGATTCTGCATTGGCAAGTGATATACCACATATGCTAACTGCTTCTTGTCAAATATATAGGTTAAATATATTTTTGGCATAAATACTCTCAAGTGCAGAGAGGTGAATATTAGCATTGAAATCTTTTGATTACGATTTGGCTATCATTGGAATTGGATTTGCAGGCGCTGAAGCAGCATGGGCTGCAGCCAAGTTGGGAATGGATGTTCTTGCCGTTTCAACGACTCTTGATTGGAAACATTTTCCATGCTCTACAGGTTTAGGGGGTCCAGGTCGAGGCCACATACTCAGAGAGATTTCAGCTATGGGTGGGTTAATACCTGAAGTATCTGATAGGAATTACATCCATAGAAGACCATCAAATTATTCAAAAGGGCCAGCAGTTTCAAGCCTATTTTATTTGGTGGATGAAATTCAGTTTTCTGGCGAAATTAAATCGGCTCTTGAAAGGAGAAATAATATTCACCTCTATCAAGGAAGGCTTGATGGTTTTTACCTCGATGGTGATGGTTTTTTACTTAACTTTGCTGATGGAACAAAGTTCAGAACAAGATCGCTTGTAATAGCAGCAGGCACATTTATTAACGGAAAAGTCATTCAAGGAAAGAGCATCGAGGAAGGTGGAAGGAAAGGACTTTATGGATCAAAAAAACTCTATGAGACTTTTAAAGAGTTAGGCTTTAAGACTGCAACATTCAGAACAGGTACTCCACCACGAATAAGCGCATCCACTTTTAATAAGGAGAAATTTGAGGTCCAAAAGTTCTTTAAATCTCTTCCCTTTGGATTTGATTCTTTTAAAACCCCTCAAGAAAGAAGGCAAATCTATTCATATGCGGGGCACACAAATGAGGAAACTAAGAAAGAAACACTTAAGTATCTAAGCGAAGTAGAGGGATTGTATGATGTTAGAGGTCCTGGGCACTGTCCTTCATTTGTTGATAAAGTTCTTAATTATCCGTTAAAGGATAGACACCAGATATTTATCTTTCCAACATCGACAGTTGGGGGGGAACTTATAATATCTGGTCTTGGTTTGCCATTCAGTGTTGAAGCCCAACTAAAAATAATTCGCACCATTGAAGGACTAGAAGAAGCAGAAATTGTAAGACCAGGATATGCTGTTGAATACGATTTTATTTATCCTACCCAGCTTAAGAAAACTCTGGAATCAAAAGCAATTGAAAACCT
>JAOADC010000014.1 GCA_026417515.1 Actinomycetota bacterium | reverse complement strand
ATTCATGTGGTGTTTCTGCTATTAATGGAATGAAAATATCAGATTCTGTAAAGAAAGTTGCGGAAGAACTTGGTGTCAACCTTCCCAGGTATTATGCAAGAAACCTCTTTGATGTGGCAGTTTCAAATTTTGATCTTATAGTTGTCTTTGAAGAGTGGCATCTTATTAAAATACAAGACTTATTGAAAGAAGAACAAATGGGAGAAAAGCCAGTTATTAAATTAGGCAATTTTATCTACCTTGATAACTTACTTCTTCCAAGGAATTTAAGTATGAAAGATAAAATCGAGTATCTAAAAAAGTGGGATGGACCTTCGAATGAAATACTCTCACCTCTAACTAATTCTTATGAAGAATATCTTAAAAAGGCTAAAATAATTCAACAGGCTACTCGCAACCTGGTTTATTTTTTTGTCAGGAGGTAAAAATTGAGAGTAGCCATTGGCGCTGATCATGCTGGTTACAAATTAAAAGAATTTTTAAAGAAACGCCTTCAAGATTGCGGCTATTCGATCGTTGATGTTGGTACTTTCAGTGAAGATTCTGTCGATTATCCTGATTATGCTTATGAAGTAAGCAATTTGATTGTAAATGGAAAAGCAGATTTTGGCGTTCTTGTTTGTGGGACTGGATTGGGAATGTCGATTGCTGCGAACAAGATAAGAGGAATAAGAGCAGCGGCTTGTTCCAATATTTTTGAGTCAATTATGTCAAGAAGGCATAACGATGCTAACATAATCTGCGTAGGCTCAAGAGTCATCGGAGATGAACACGCGTTTTTACTGGTAAAAACTTTTCTTGAAGAGCCTTTTGAAGGTGGCAGACACCAAAGAAGAGTTGAAAAGATAAAACAACTTGAAGAAAAAGGTTAGAAGGGAGAGCTTTCTAATGAGATTTGAAAATCTTAAATCAGTCGACATCGAAGTCTATGAAGCCATAAAGAAAGAACTCAATAGACAGAAATATTCAATCGAACTCATTGCTTCTGAGAATTTTACAAGCATTGCTGTGATGGAAGCACAAGGATCAGTCTTAACAAATAAGTATGCTGAAGGTCTGCCTAACAAGCGTTACTATGGAGGATGCGAGTTTGTAGATATTGTTGAAGAACTTGCAAGAGAAAGAGCAAAGGCTTTGTTTCAAGCAGAACACGCTAACGTTCAACCTCATTCAGGGGCTCAAGCAAATATGGCTTCTTATTTTGCCCTGTTAAAACCAGGTGACACAGTACTTGGTATGAGTCTTCCTCACGGCGGACACTTAACTCATGGAAGCTCTGTCAACTTCTCTGGAAAGCTATTTAATTTTGTTTCCTACGGAGTCAATCCAGAGACTGAAACTATTGACTACGATGAAGTTAGAGAGCTGGCTTTAAAACATCGTCCAAAACTAATTCTTGCTGGCGCATCTGCCTACCCAAGAATAATTGATTTTGAGAGATTTTCGCAGATTGCAAGAGAAGTTGATGCACTGTTTATGGTTGATATGGCTCACATTGCAGGGTTGGTTGCTGCAGGTTTGCATCCAAACCCAGTAATTTATGCTGATGTGGTAACAACAACGACACACAAAACACTCAGGGGTCCCAGAGGAGGAACAATTCTTTGTCGCGAAGAACACGCAAAAGCAATTGATAAGTCAGTGTTTCCTGGAACGCAAGGTGGACCATTGATGCACGTCATAGCTGCAAAAGCAGTCGCTTTTAAGGAAGCAATGACTGATTCGTTTAAGAGATATCAGGAGCAAGTGGTAAGAAATGCTAAAGCCCTATCAGAAAGGCTTTCTGAAAGAGGAGTTCGTATAGTCTCTGGAGGAACCGATAACCACCTGTTTTTATGCGATTTAAGGCCACTTTCGATAACTGGCAAGGAAGCAGAGTCTCTGCTTGATAGCGTCGGCATCACTGTCAATAAGAATGCCATTCCATTTGATGAGCAACCGCCAACGATAACCAGTGGCATTAGAATTGGAACACCTGCTGTAACAACTAGAGGGATGAAGGAATCTGAGATGGCAATTATTGCTGATCTTATATATGAAACTCTTACATCCGGCGCCGATGAAGCAAAGCTTGATAAGATCAGAGGAAAAGTAAGAGAACTTTGCGAAGAATTTCCACTTTATCCTGAACTCGAGATGTAGTTATGAAATTAGAAGCAGACCTTCATGTTCATACTATTGCTTCAGGGCATGCCTTCTCTACTATCACAGAAATTGCCCGAGCAGCAAAGAGAAAGGGAATTAAAGCAATTGCTGTGCTCGATCACGGACCGGCCCTGCCAGGTGGGGCCCATGAATACTATTTTTCTAACCTTGTTGCACTTCCAGATTTCATCGATGGAGTAAGGATTATTAAAGGAGTAGAGGCCAACATAATCGGAAAAAATGGAGAACTTGATATAAGTGATTTTACGCTGGAACTCTTAGAATTTGTAGGAGTCAGTTTTCACCCTGTTTGCGGATACGAACCAACAACAAGAATCGAGAATACTGAAGTTCTCTTAAAAGCCATCGAAAACACAAACGTCAAGATGGTATGCCATCCAAGCGTTCCTGGTTTCGATGTTGATTTAAAGGTTATTGTTGAAAAATGCAAGGAAAAAGGAGTTCTTATTGAGGTCAACAATTTTTCCTTCAACGAAAACAGTTTCAGGTATCCTTCTCTTGAAGAAAATCTAAAACTTCTGGAAATATGTGCTGAAAAAGGAGCGATGATTGCTTTAAATAGTGATGCTCACTTCCATGAGTTAGTTGGTGAAGTTGGGACTGCTGTGAGTTACATTAAAAAGATGAATTTCCCAGAGGAACTGATAATAAATAGAAGTTACAAACTCGTAAATTCCTTTATTTACAGTTACTTTGAAGGTGGTGAGAATAAGGATTGAAGGGATGGCAGAGGATTGTAATATATATTGCTGCCCTCGCAGCAATATCCATACTGATTTCTGCATTTGGATATTTTATTCTTCCAAGAATAATTGAAAACAATATCTCAGAGATGATTCAAAGAGAATCTGGATTTTTGGCTTTCGTTGAGCTGGATGTCCCATACAATTTCATATTTTCAGGAAGAATTCAAAGAGCAAAGATTTACCTTCCTGTAATTCAGGTCAATGATTTAAACGTGAGACAATTTGAAGTTGTATCTGAGAATTTTCAAATTCCCATATTTAAAGTTTTATCGAACGACTATTCTTTCTTAAAGGATTCTAAAAAATTTCAAGCCAAAGGCAGTTTTGTTATAACGCCGAAGGATTTGAATGATTATCTAAGAAATCAAAATTTAGATTATAAGGTCGAAGTTAAGGATAATAATCTTTATCTGACAACTTATGTTTCTGGAATAGGAAAGATAAAAGTTTCAGGCAGACTTGAGGGCAATTCATCAGGCGCCAATTTTGTGGCAGAAAGACTGATAGAACCAAGGTTGCTTTCTCTTATTTTTTATCCACAACTCTGGATAAATATTTCATTCAATATTTCTTTTAATCCAGCAGATAAACTTTTCAATTTTGAAAAATTTTTTATTGATAAGAGAAACATCAAAGTATTCTTTGAACTAAAAAGAGGTTTCTATGATGAAATTTTTTCAGAACTTAATCAATAAAGAAAAACACCCGATACTTAAACTATCATTTGATCTTCTAGGGATAACAATCGGTCTTATTTTTACTGCAGCTGCCATCGATATATTTTTAGTTCCTAACAAGTTGGCGGCTGGCGGTGTTTCTGGACTTTCAACAGTTCTTCACTATATTATTGGTGTACCTGTCGGTCTTACCATGCTACTATTCAATATACTTCTCTTAATCGCTGGCACCAGGGTATTTGGAAAAGCATACAGCCTCAAAACTGTCTATGGTGCTATAGGCGTTTCTCTGCTCGTTGATTTACTCTATCCAATCTTGCCAAAAATAACAGGTGACCCAATGCTATCAGCAATATATGGTGGAATTCTATCAGGCATTGGAATGGGAATAGTTTTTAAATATGGTGGCAATACAGGTGGAACTGATATAGTTGCTCAGATTCTTCAAAAATTTACCAATCTTCCGGTTGGCAAAGCATTTCTTTTTGTGGATGGTGCTGTCATACTTGCTGCTGCTGCAGCCTTTGGAGTAAAGCTTGCACTTTATGGAATGCTTACTATTCTTGTGATGGGT
This sequence comes from Actinomycetota bacterium, assembly GCA_026417515.1. Lineage (GTDB taxonomy): Bacteria > Actinomycetota > Aquicultoria > SKW223 > SKW223 > JAOADC01. The sequence goes on along the minus strand of JAOADC010000014.1, from coordinate 12,243 downwards.
TGGGTAATTGACCTGGTTCAAGAAGGAATCAGTTCCGAAAAAGTTGTCTATATAATTTCTGATAAGAACGATTTGATTGCTGCAGAAATCCTTTCTTCACTCGATAGAGGGGCAACACTTGTGAACAGTAGGGGTGCCTATACAGGCAAGGAAAGAGAAATGATTTTTGTGGTAATTGAAAGAAAACAGGTAGAAGCGCTTCTGGATATCGTTAGAAGTAAAGATCCTATGGCTTTTGTAATAATTAACGATGCAAAGGAGGTAATCGGCCACGGATTCAAACCTTGGTCGAAGCGGTAAATGTCCTTTTTGTGTTTTTAAAGAGTTAAAGTATAATTGCTTTTGTGTCGATAATTTAACAAGCAGCATATAATGCAGTAGTAAAAGCAGCAATTATGAAGCAATATAATTATGGTATTTCAGAAAAACCTCATATGACCCTTCTATTAAGGTCCTTATCAAATTTTTGCGAGGTGTCGCTTTTTGATTGAATTTGAAAACGTAACAAAAATCTATCCAGGAAGCAAGAAGCCTGCACTTGAAAACGTTAACTTAAGCATAGAAGAAAGCGAATTTGTTTTTCTGGTTGGACCAAGTGGTTCTGGAAAAACAACCTTTATTAAACTGCTTCTGAGAGAGATACTGCCGACAAAGGGGACCGTTAGAGTTGCTGGCATCGATGTTACTAAGTTGAGAAGCTGGAAAGTTCCTTACCTTAGACGCCACATTGGTTGCGTATTTCAGGATTTTAAACTTCTTCCCAATAAGACTGCCTATGAAAATGTGGCTTTTGCCTTAGAGGTCCTAGGGCGCCCCAAGAGGCTGATTGAAGAGCAGGTGATGGAGGTCTTAAGGTTAGTCGGGCTTGAACATAAGGCAAGCAATTTTCCAAACGAACTTTCAGGAGGCGAGCAGCAGCGAATAAGCATCGCACGTGCAATTGTTAATCATCCTCCAATACTGCTTGCTGACGAGCCAACAGGTAATTTGGACCCTGCAACTTCAGCTGAATTGATGGGACTTTTCGACAGAATCAACAGAACAGGAACAACAGTTGTTATTGCCACCCATAATAAGGAATTGGTAGATATTATGAGAAAACGAGTAATTGCTCTGGAAGACGGAAAGATTGTCAGAGATCAGGTAAGAGGAGTCTACGGGTATGAGATTTAGTTGGTTTTTTGGTGAAGCGTTTAAATCTATGGTAAGGAATGGACTGATGACCATAGCATCCATCCTAACCATAGGTCTTTCTCTATTTATCGTCGGACTTTTTATTTTTGCTTCTGTGACGATAAATCAAACTATTGGAAGTTTTGAAAAGCAACTTGAGATCGAAGTTTTTCTTAAAGACGAAGCTTCTCCTCAAGCGGTTCAAGAACTTCAAGATAGAATAAACTCCTGGCCAGAAGTTGAAACTGTTGCCTACATTTCAAAAGAAGAGGCGCTTCAGAGGTTCAAACAAAGATACAAAGATCATCCAGAACTGATCGAGAATATTCAGGGGAATCCTCTTCCAGCGTCTTTTGTTATCAGACTGAAGGATCCTCAAAAAGTGGAAAGTGTGGCCAGACGTTTTAATGGAAATCCTGCAGTTGAAGATGTTGAGTATGGTCAAAAATACGTGAAAAGACTTTTTGAAGCTTTAAATGTCGTACGTTATTCAGGTTTTGCTTTTATTCTCCTTTTAGCATTTGTTTCAGTAATTCTAATTTCTATAACTATCAGGTTGGCGATTTTTGCCAGAAGGCAGGAGATTTCAATTATGAGGCTCGTTGGAGCCTCAAACTGGTTTATCAGATTACCCTTTATCATTGAAGGATGCTTTCAAGGCTTGCTCGGTGCGATTATTGCCTCCTCTGCAGTTTATATCGTTAGAGTAACGGTCTTAGAAAAACTTCGCTCTCAAATACTTTGGCTTCCTCTGAACTTTGATTCAACACTATTTTGGCAGATAACAGCAGGTCTATGCATAGGAGGACTTGCTCTGGGTGCATTGGGAAGCGCTGTAGCAATGCGCCGTTATCTGAGGGTATAGGATGAAATCATCAAACGTTGTAAAGAAGATACGAATAGTTACTGTCCTTTCAGTCATCCTTCTCTATCTTGCATCTATGGGCATCCAGGCAGCTTCTTTAAAAGATAAGCAGCAGGAACTTAATAATGTTCTTAACAAACTCGAAGATACACGCCAGAAGATAGTTGAACTTAAGCAACAGGAGAAAGTTATTTCAAACCAGCTTGAAGAATTGGACGATCAGATAGACAACATATCAAGAGAAATCAATGCTGTTCAAACAGAAATTCTAAAAGCAAATTCCGAGATAGAAGATTTACGCAATGAAATTGGCAAACTTGAGTACCAGGAAAAGTTAAAGGAACGCGAAATAATGGATTTGTTTGAAAAAGAGAAGGAACAGTCTAAAGCACTCGCTAATCGTATACGTTTTATGTATAAGAAGGATGAGAACTTCATTCTTGGTTTTGTTCTTCAAGGAGAATCGTTTGCAGAAATGCTTGAAGGTATTGAATTTATCGCTAGACTGGCAAAATCAGATAAAGAACTGATTGAAGACCTGAAGGAAACAAGAGCAGAGGCTGAAAGTGCGCGAAAGGAATTAAAAACACTCATTGCTGCAAAGCAAAATGTCCTATCCAGATTGGCCGAAAAAAAGAACAAGCTTGAATACCTTGCTTCTTTAAGGCGCGAGAAAGCTAGGCAACTGAATGCTATTTATCTGAACAAGAGTGAAACACTTAAGAGCGTAAAACTGGATAAGGAACTTTACGAGAAACTGGAAAACGAGCTTGAAGCGCTCTCTAAGAGATTAGAGCAGGAAATAAGAAAACTTCAAGAACAGCAAAGAAATAAAGTCTATTCAGGTCAATTTCTCTGGCCCGTGAACGGAGTAGTAACCTCAGGATTTGGCATGCGCTTACATCCAATTCTTGGTACATACCGGATGCATACAGGTATCGATATTGCAGCACCATTAGGCACACCAGTAAAAGCAGCCCAGTCTGGAACGGTATTAATGGCAGGAAGACTGGGCGGATATGGAAACTGCATAATAATCGATCATGGTGGTGGAGTGTCCACTCTCTATGCGCACCTTAACTCAATAAACGTAGAGATAGGACAGCAAATAACCAAAGGTACAGTTATAGGTGCAGTTGGAAGCACAGGTTTGTCAACAGGTCCTCACCTTCATTTTGAAGTAAGGATAAATGGTGAGCCTAAAAACCCTTTAAATTATTTCTAAATGTTGTATACTTTTTAAGCAATTTTTTACAAATTCAAGGAGGTCCATCTTGAGACGCTTCAACTTTTTTCAAGTCGCAATCATCATTACTATTGCTTTTGTTGTTCCGATTACTGCATTTTCCGTGGGTTATGTATATGGAAAAGATAATTCACACGAACTACCTTCTATAAGACCTGATGAAGAACTTGACCTTGTGGAGAGAGTAATAAACATCGTTGAAGATGAGTACGTTGAAAAAGTTAACAGAGAAAAATTAGTCCAGGGTGCTGCAAAAGGTGTTGTTGATTCTCTGGGAGATCCTTACAGCCACTATCTTGACAAGAAACATTTTGAAATGGTCGAGGAAGAAACTCGTGGCTCCTATTCTGGTATAGGGATTTATCTGGGTATGAAAAATTCCCATCCTGTTGTTCAGTCAGTTATAGATGGAACTCCAGCCTTTAAAGCTGGGCTTAAATCAGGAGATGTAATTTTAGAAGTTGACGGAAAGAAAACCCAGGGAAAGAATGTCGATGAAGTTGCTTCTATGATTCGAGGAGAAGAAGGTACAACTGTAACTCTTACTCTTGGTCGAGTTGGTAGAGAGGGCACATTTAAAGTTACGCTAAGACGTGCACAAATAAAGATCCCAAATGTCGAATCCAAGATAGTAGAAAAAGATGTAGGTTATGTAAGAATAAGAGGTTTCAATATTTCAACTTCTTCTGATGTCGAAAGAGCGCTTACGGATCTTAAAAATAAAGGCGCCAAAGGTTTTATTATAGATCTTAGAAGCAATCCTGGTGGGCTATTGGAACAGGCTGTATATCTTGCATCACTTTTCATTGAAAAAGGAAAGATAGTCTCTATAAAGTATAGAAATAAGGAGGAGGAAGTTTACAACGCAACACGAATTTCTAGTGACGGCCGTCAGCTTTCTCTGTTTAATGAACCAGTGGTAATCCTGGTTGATGGAGGATCAGCATCGGCTTCTGAGATATTTTCAGGTGCTATGAAAGACCATAAGCGCGCAATACTAATAGGTGAAAAGACTTTTGGTAAAGGTAGTGTTCAGAACATTGTCAGGCTTCCTAACGGAGATGGTGTTCTCATTACAATTGCTAAGTACTACACACCAAGTGGAAAGAGCATCCATATGAAGGGAATAGAACCAGACATAAAGGTAACAGCTCCAGAGATGTTCACGCCAGGCGGGAAAGACGATATCCAGTTGAAAAGAGCCCTGGAAGAGATTAAAAAGAAAATTTAGGGTTACTCTTCATCTGTGTAGTCAATTAAGAAATCAATACTTTCTTCCAACTGGCGGAGTCTTTTGACCATATGTGGGGGTTCTGATTCTGGCTCGATGGTTGTCAATCGAAGTTCAGTATCGTCAGAAACAAGCCTGATCTGAGCCTTTCCATTTTCGATTTCTTTAAAATGAGCAAAATCGAAGGATTTAGGATTGATATAGATGTATTTTCCAAAGATAAACGTGGCTGCCATATCATCAGCGCTTGTGGTAACTATAACCCAACCACGGCCAGTGCTCACAACTTTACCATGTATCAGATATTCGTATTCAACTTCATTCAGTGTTGAGACAGCATGAAATATGTCTATGGATCTGAAAAATGTTCCTTCTTTTACCTGGACAGGTGGTTTATTACGTCTAATCATTTCTATCCACACCTTTAAATAAAATAGAATAGTCATTATAGCATGCAGTTGTAAGGAGATAAAAATGAGCACAAAAAAGGATAGTTTAGCGGAAGAATTAATCATACAGACTCTAAAAGAATTGAAAAAACCAGCAAGCATTTCAAAAATTAAGAGGTTTTTAAAAGGTTCAGGTTTAACTGAATCGCGCATCGAGAAATCTTTAAAATCACTTGTTTCAGAGGGCAAAGTTATCTTTGTTGAAGGTAAGTACTCAATAATCAGGGAACAGCAAACTATCATTGGTCATTTTGATGAAGCTCGAAAAGGATATGGATTTGTAATACATCCTAAGGGAGACGTTTTCATTCCAATAAGGTTAAAGGGTGGAGCCATGGACGGCGACCTTGTGGAAGCGATTATTACAGGTTTTAGAAAAGGGAAGAGAGAAGGAAAAATAATCAGTGTTCTTGAAAGAAAAAATGAAAAATTGGTAGGTTTGGTTGAAAGGAAGGGTTTAGTATCCTATCTCATACCTGCAGATAAAAGAATTAGAAGACCCATAGTCTTAACCGGTGTTGACGATCTTGAACAGGGCACTGTTGTCGAAGCGTTGATTAAAGTTTATCCAAAGAGTTTCGATGATGTCATTTACGCTGAAGTATCTAAGGTTCTTGGCAGGGAAGACGAGAAGGGTATCGATATTGAAATACTTATTAGAATGCACGGACTGCCACAAAGTTTTCCCAGCGAAGTAGAAGAAGAAGCAAAGAGGGTTGCCAGATTTCCTTCAGAAATCCCCTCAAACAGAAGAGATCTAAGGAATCTATTTACAGTTACAATTGATGGTCTCGATGCAAAGGACTTTGACGATGCTGTCAGTTTAAAGAAGGAGGGCGATTTTTATCGTCTCTGGGTTCATATCGCTGATGTTTCTTACTATGTAAAACCGAATTCGTTCTTAGATAAAGAGGCCTTCAAGAGAAGTTTTAGCGTTTACCTTGTAGATAGGGTTATTCCTATGCTTCCTTTTGAACTAAGTGCAGGTATCTGCAGCCTGAAGCCAAACGAAGATAGGTTATCAATGACTGTCGAAATGCTTATAGATAAAAGTGGTAAAGTGATTGAAAAGGATTTTTACGAAAGTGTTATCTGTTCTGATTACAGGCTTACCTACGAAGAAGTTGATGAGTGCATAGAGTCTGGAAAATTTAAAAACCAAGATATTGAAAGATTAATTACAGAACTTCTTGAACTAAAAGACATTTTGGAAAAAAAGAGGCTCAAAAGAGGCTCCTTGAATTTTGAAATTCCAGAACCTAAAGTAATTCTCGATGAAGAAGGAAATCCAATAGATGTCATTATTAGAGAAAAGACGCCTGCAACTAGCATCATAGAAGAGGCAATGATTGTTGCTAATGAGACAGTCGCTCAATACTTTATGGAGAACGATTATCCAACAATTTTCAGGATTCATGAAAAACCTGACCAGAATGACGTTGAGTTTGTAAAAAGATTTTTGGCTGAGTTGGGTTACGCTTCTTACAAAGGACTTAAAGCATCTCCAAAATCTTTTCAAAAGGTGATTCTTGAATCCGACAAACGAGACGATAGGGTCCTGGTAAATATCCTGCTCTTGCGTTCATTGAAAAAAGCAAGATACTCTTCAGAACCGTTAGGTCACTTTGGTCTGGCTACTTCTACATACCTTCACTTCACTTCGCCGATCAGGAGGTATCCAGATTTAATAGTCCATCGCCAGCTCAAAACACTTCTTAAGAATGGATCCAGAAAGCCCAAAGGAATACAAGAAGAACTTGAAAGAATTGCTGAACATTGCAGTGCCAGAGAAATCGAAGTGGATGCTGCAGAACGAGATTCGCAGGAACTTAAACTTTATCAGCTTATGAAAGAAAAATATGTAGGAGAAGTATTTGAAGGAATAATAAGTGGAGTTGTCGCTGGTGGATTATATGTTGAACTTCCAAATACTGCTGAAGGCTATGTTGACCTAACAGAAATTTCTGACAAACTGGAACTGAATCAGGATAAATATGAGATATACGATAGAAAGAGCGGACAGGTCTTTAGGGTGGGCGAAAAAGTCTTGGTTCAAATTTTGAATGTTTCTGTCGCTGAAAGATTTATGAAGCTAATGCTGGTTTGAGGGAGGAGACTTTTGTTGAATCAATTGCGTATCCTGGCAACAAACAAGAAAGCATATCATGATTATTTTATTGACGAGAAGTATGAGTGTGGAATTGAATTGCATGGAAGCGAAGTAAAATCTATTAGGTCCGGAAAAGTAAGCATTAAAGAGTCCTTTGGAAGGATAGAAAACGGAGAAGTCTGGCTTTATGATATGTATATTGCTCCTTATGAGGCTTCAAGCGTCTTTGCTCCTGATCCGAGAAGAAAAAGAAAGTTGCTTTTAAAGAAAGAAGAGATCAGAAGGCTTATCGGAAAGATAAAAGAGAAAGGTTATACACTCATACCTTTATCTGTTTACTTAAAGGGCCGCTATGTAAAAGTTGAATTAGGTCTTGCCAGAGGAAAGAAGAAGTTCGATAAGCGCCGGGAAATCGCTGAAAAAGAAGCAAAGAAGCGTCTTGAACAAGCATTGCGTATCAAGCAGAAAGGTAGATAAAGTGGTATAATTATAAAGCACACGGGGGCGAACGGTTTCGACGGGACGAAGGGCTCTTTAAGGTGCGAGCCGGGGTGAGGTCCTCGTTAAAAACCTCAAGCGCAATAAGCGCCGACAGAAATCTTGCACTCGCTGCCTAATTGATGCAGCGACGTCCGCTAAAGTTGGCCGTCGACTTTAGTTAGGGCGCCAGCAAGACGGCTTTCTAAAAGACCCACGCCTCAGGGTCTTTTAGGAGATTTTATGAGGCTCGCCTCCAAAGCGTTTGCCTTGTTTTCGCTCTGGAGGCTAAATGAAAAACAAGGCTGCGCTCGGAGTGCCTGAAGAGTTCTCGTCTTCGGACGCGGGTTCGATTCCCGCCGCCTCCACCAATTTTTTAATCAATCTCAATAGATCTCTGTTCTGCAAAAGGGTTGGCCCTAACAGAAAGGCTGAAAAGGTAAGGATATCTATTCTTTATGAATCTCATATAATCGAGCCATTCTTTGGTTAGGTTGAAGAGGATTCTTAATGTATCTCCTCTTAGGTGCTCAAGGTCTGTATCACCTATCTTGTTTAAATCTTTTCTGTAAGAGAGTTCATCTGATAAATGCATAATTGAGAACGCGGTTTCAGTAAAGCTCTCCTCTTCTGTCAATGAAGGATTCTCAATAATACTCAACAAAAAGTTCCTTTTTTCCAGAAGAAATTCCTTTAATTCAACGAAGTCTGAACGAGTTAAATCTAACCTGGTTGGCTTAATTAATTCTTCGCTCATCTTTTCAAATTGTTTCGGCGGAGCAGAGAACATCTCATTGAGAAATTCGTCTGTAAACTGTGAAACAAAATCTTTATCTGCTTTTTTACTCAGTATATGAAGAAGTTCGTTTCCAAATTCAGAAAAAACACTCCCCAAAATCATCTTTTTTCTTGCACTTCTTTCTTCAGATGTTATTTGTTCAAGAACTCTTTCGAGAACCATTGCAACAATCAATACTTCGAGAGGTAAGAATGCAAGTTCATGGAGCAAGAACAAGAAAATGTGGTGTGCATCTTTAAAAATCAAAAAATGAATAACATAAAGAAGCGCTGAGAGTGCTACAAGCAGAGTTGCCGCAAGAAGTTTTTTGCTTCTTAAAAACAAAGTCCCTCCTAAATTTAAAAAGTTTAAATTTAAAAATATTATAATTTTGACAGGAGGTGGATGAGATATGGAAATTAAACCCATCGAATTTAGCGAGCTTCTCGGTAAGGTACCACTTTCAGAGGAATTGCTCAAAAATCACCTTAAACTTTATGAAGGATATGTAACAAACACAAATCTCCTGATGAAAAAACTTGAAGAAATCAGATTATCTGGTAACGCTTTGAGTCCAGAGTTTGCTGAACTCAAGAGAAGATTTGCCTGGGAATGGAATGGGGTTAGACTTCATGAGCTTTACTTCGAAAACTTGGGAGGCAATGGTGATAAGTCACTGGCTCCAAGAGTTGTCGATATAATTAAGGGCGCTTTCGGTAGTTTTGAATCATTTAAAGAAGACTTAATAGCAACGGCTAAAATGAGAGGTATTGGATGGGTGGTAACCTACTTTGACCCACATACAAACAATGTTTTTAATGCCTGGATAAATGAACACAATGAATCTCACCTTGCCGGTCTAAAGCCCCTAATTGTCCTGGATGTATTTGAGCATGCATATATGCTTGATTTTGGCATAAACAGACCTGATTACATAAACACAATCTTTGATAATCTGAACTGGATGGTAATCGAGTCAAGAATTTAAAAACCAGGGGGCAGGTTTTTACCGGCATATTCTACATAGTAGGTGCCTGCCCCTTTCTTAATAAGAAGAAACATCGTTTCTATTTTCTTTTCCCTTCCTTCCTCATACATACTTCCTTCAATAGTTACTCGATAAAGTTCTTCACTTCCTTTCCTCTCAACTGATTCAACTTCTCTTATACGGATTTCTTTGTAATTTGAAGGAAGTAGAGAAAAATAATCATGCAGGAACTCGTAGATAACAGCCCTTGAGTTCTTAACAGGTTTCTTTGAAGAAACCACATGCAAGATTGGCATATTCTTGCTCAGGGTTCTGGTCGTATTATTCTCGTCAACGACATTCAGGCTGAGTAAATAAACTCCTGGTTGTGGTGCAATCGCCACAGCAGAGAAGTTTCTTGTGGAAATTTTCTTCATAACATAGATCTTCTTAAAGCCTTCCTTCTTTCTTTCAATAACAAGATAGACTTTTTTAGCATCAAATGGAGTTCTTGCGTGAAAACTTACAGCCATATCAGATATAGCAGGTTTAGGGCTATAATTTAAGCCTGTCTGAGAACTTTCAATTCTATCAATTGGTCTATTTTTTTCTTGAATATTCTTAGTTGTGCAAGATAAGGAGGGAAAAATAAACAGGACAAATATAAGCAAAAACAGGATTTTAGATGTATAATTTTGAGTTATTTTGACCTCCACTATGATTAATATATTAAATCATGCGCGAAGAAAATAAACAGCCTGAAAAAAATAACGGAATATTTGTGGCAGAGGCAGAGGTTACAGCGCCTGAGCCTACCATAATTGCTAAGACTTCGCGAGCGATAAAGTCCACCTTTCACTCATTAAAATACGAGAGTTTTCGCCTTTTATGGGCGGGTGGTTGGTTTTCCAATGTAGGAAGCTGGATTCAGAATGTGGCTATTGGTTGGCTTGTTTATGAACTTACAAAATCCTCTGTCTCTCTTGGAATTGTAAATTTCAGTTCTACCATTCCAGTCTTTTTTCTTTCATTTTATGCTGGTGCAATAACAGATAGGTTTTCTAAGAAATGGATAGTCTTTTGGGGTAATTTCTTCCCAATGATTTTTGCCTTTATCTTGGGATTTCTCGTTGCTACAAAAAATGTCAATATCGAATCGATTGTTCTTCTCTCTTTCGCATCAGGAATTGCTATGGCATTTGCTTTTCCTGCCTGGCAATCCTTCATTTCAGAGGTCGTACCAAGAAAAGATCTGATGAATGCTATAGCATTGAACTCTGTCCAGTTTCACGCTTCGCGTCTTATAGGTCCTGCACTGGCTGGGATACTTGTCTCTGAATTGGGATTAGATTGGGCATTCTTCATAAACGGGCTTTCTTTTTTAGCTGTGCTTGGGGCTTTACTTGCTATCAAGGTGCATTCTTTTGAAATAAAGAAAAGTCGAGGGTGGGTAAAGGAAGTTTTAGAAGGATTCGCTTACCTGCGTGAAAAAAAACAAATTATATTTTACCTTTTAATTGTTTCTTTGATAGGCGTATTTGGAATCTCCTATCTAGGAACATTAATGCCAATATTTGCAGGAAATATTCTTAAAGTAAAGGCCAAGGGTTTCGGAAGTTTAATGGCAAGCAACGGTTTTGGAGGCCTGGTTGGTGCTCTCTTTGTTGCCTGGATTGCTGGAAGGTTAAAACCAGTTGAAGTGCTAAGATTTTCGGTTCCACTATCAGGTATATCTCTAATTTTCCTGGGCTTCTCGCGTAGTTTTATGCTATCTTTTTTAATTCTTTTCTTTGCTGGTGCTTTCTTTCTTGCAAGCAACTCCACTCTTAACACAGCGATTCAGAACACAGTCGAGCATCATTTCAGAGGTAGGGTAATGAGCATATTTGTTTGGATGTTTATGGGTCTCTCTCCATTTGGTGCTCTTCTTGCAGGATTTCTGGGAAAGGTTATTGGGGTGCAATTTACTATCGTATTGGGTGGAGCGATAATACTTATCCTTGGTTTATGGTTTTTAATTCTGTCAGAACAAGTATTATAATTTACATAAGATTAAAAAAGTTTGGTGAGGGGGATGTCAAAAATCCTTCTTCTTTCAAGAACTTCCATAATTACCAACACTCTCCCTTTTATGGTTAATCATGAAGTGGAATATGTTAGCAGTTCAAGTGATGCGGTTCTTAAATTGGCAAAGGAAAATTACGATGCAGTTATCGTATTTGACGATCTAGAAGAAACTCACAACCCTGCACAGGTGGTTGCAACTATAAAGGAAAAGTTCAGCGATATTCCTGTTCTATTTTTTGCCTATACAGAGCAATCAGCAAGTAAAGCGAAAATGTATGGTGCGGATATGACTGTGACGATGCCATACTTCTACAATAATCACAGGGACATAGTTTCAGAAATGCTAAAGGAGATAAAAGAAAGACAGATGTCAATGCCTGGATATTTCCGTGAGGAACGTAGAGAAGAAAAGGGTACCTAAAAATCTAATTGCGAATTCGCTCTAGGTTAAAATTAGTCTGTGCGATTAATTGAAGAAATCGTTAAGAATTCTTTTCTTGTAATAGCCTCTTTAAATCCATATCTCGTATATTTTGTGGTTGGTCTTCTTTCTTTTCTTGAGTGCGCTGCTTTTTTGGGACTTTTTGTTCCAGGGGAAACTTTTGTTGTACTCGCAGGAATTCTTGCATCTAAACATATCATAGAAATAAGAATCTTGCTTCTTGTGGTGTTGATATGTGCATTTCTTGGTGACGTTGTTGGATTCCTTATAGGAAGAAAATATGGTTTCAGTTTCTTAGAAAAATTCAAGAGAAACAGATTTTTACCATCATCTTATATTGAAAAAACAAAAGAATTTTTTGACCGCTACGGCGCAAAAACAATGGTAATCGCCAGGTTTGTCGGTTTCTTAAGAGCAGCTGCACCCTTTCTTTCAGGT
>JAOADC010000052.1 GCA_026417515.1 Actinomycetota bacterium | reverse complement strand
TATCGCAGATTCTTACAATTTGTCCTTCCAGAGTAATAGGCAAGGTATCACCAGTATGGTTAAGAATTCCATCCCTAACTTCAAATGTCAGGTTAAGTCCCCTTCCCTTTTGCTCTACAACATCTACAACTCTAAGGCTTTGTTCATTATGTTTAAACTCCTGCTTACTTGCATTTATTTCTTTAAGACAGAAAGAAAGTGCATCTTCTCCTATATGACCAAATGGAGTATGTCCAAGGTCGTGAGCTAACGCTATGGCTTCAGTTAAGTCTTCGTTTAACCTGAGTGCCCTTGCCACAGTTCTTGATATCTGGGCAACTTCAAGTGCGTGCGTCAACCTTGTTCTGTAATGATCCTTTTCAGGTGCAATGAAAACCTGGGTTTTATGGCTCAGCCTTCGAAATGCCTTAGAGTGGATAATTCGGTCACGATCCCTTTGAAACTCAGTACGCAACAAGTCTTTTGGTTCTTCCCTAATTCTACCCCTAGTTTTTGAAGAAAATGAGGCAGCTGGAGCAAGTATCTCAAGCTCCAGCGCCTCATATCGTTCTCTTAAATTCATAGGCTTAGGCGTTCTTTAAAGTTGCTTGCGCGGCAGCAAGCCTTGCGATTGGAACTCTAAAAGGAGAACAGGAAACATAGTCTAAACCGACTTTATAGGCAAATTCGATAGAAGAAGGTTCGCCTCCATGCTCACCGCAAATACCTAATTTTAGTTCGGGATTCGTTGAGCGTCCTAACTCAGAAGCAATTTCTAGAAGTTTGCCCACTCCTTTCTTATCAAGAACTTCGAATGGATTTTCTTTGAGTATCTTTTCTTCTAAGTAACGAGGCAGAAACTTTCCTTCAGCATCGTCTCTGCTGAACCCAAACGTAGTTTGTGTGAGGTCGTTAGTTCCAAAAGAGAAGAAATCTGCGTGTTCGGCAATTTCGTCAGCTGTAAGGGCAGCCCTTGGCAACTCTATCATTGTTCCAAATTTGTAAGAAATATCAATGCCTTCTCTCTCAATAACCTCCTTTGCTACCTTATTCAGTCTTTCTTTTAAAATTCTTAGTTCTTCAGCTAACGCAACTAGTGGAATCGTTATTTCAACCACTGGTTCGTATCCTTGCTTCTTGACATTTATAGCGGCTTCAATTATCGCTTTAACCTGCATTTCGTAAACTCCAGGAAATACAAGCCCAAGTCTGCAACCCCTGAGTCCAAGCATTGGATTCATTTCACTCATTGCTTTTACACGTCTAGCTAGGTTTTCAATTTCTTCAACCTCTTCCTTTGATGCCCCACCTAGTTTTTTTTCGACAAGTTTTACACTCAGCTCCGTATAACTTGGCAGAAATTCGTGAAGAGGTGGATCAAGCAACCTGATAGTTACAGGCAGACCATTCATCTCCCTGAATATGCCTTCAAAATCGCCTCTTTGCATTGGCAGGAGTTTATCAAGAGCTTCTTTCCTTGATTCTTCATCTTCTGCAAGAATCATCTGGCGAACAATAGGAAGCCTATTTTCCCCAAAAAACATATGTTCAGTACGGCAAAGTCCAATTCCCTCAGCACCAAACTCTCTTGCCCTCCTAGCATCTTCAGGTGTATCTGCGTTGGTCCTAACTCCTATTTTTCTAATCTCGTCTGCCCACTTGAGAAGTTCTTCAAGTTCTCCGGTAAGTTCAGGTTGAACAACTGGCACTTCTCCGAGCATGACATTGCCGGTTGAGCCATCTATGGTAATTATGTCTCCTTCCCTAACCACCACATCTCCAACTTTGAAAAGCTTTGCTTCTTCGTTTATTTTTACCTCTTCAGCACCAACAACACAGGGTTTACCCATACCCCTTGCCACAACAGCAGCATGGGATGTCATTCCTCCATGAGAAGTAAGAATACCCTGAGCTTCAACAATTCCATGAATATCATCCGGTGTTGTTTCCCACCTAACAAGTATAACTTTTTCTCCTTTCTTTCCTAACTCCTCAGCCAAATCGGCATCAAAAACAACCTTACCAGTAGCTGCTCCAGGTGATGCAGGTAATCCTTTCGTAAGAACCTCAACCTTAGCATTTGGATCAATTTGTGGATGTAACAATTGATCCAATTGTTCAGGCTTAACTCTCATAACTGCTTCCTCTTTGTTTATCAATCCTTCGTGAACCATTTCAACTGCTATTCTTACTGCAGCCTTTGCTGTTCTTTTGCCAGAGCGTGTTTGCAGCATATAGAGTTTACCCTTCTCAACGGTAAACTCGATGTCTTGCATATCGCGGTAGTGCTTCTCAAGGGTATCCATAAGTTTCAGTAGTTGCTCGAAAGCTTCAGGTATCTCCTCTTTCATTTTTTGTATTGGCTGTGGCGTTCTGATTCCTGCCACAACATCTTCACCCTGAGCATTTACAAGGTATTCACCAAACAGTTCTTTTTCACCTGTGGAGGGGTTTCTTGTGAAGCAAACACCTGTTGCAGAATCGTTACCCATATTGCCAAATACCATTGCCTGAACATTGACAGCTGTGCCAAGGTCATCTGATATTTTATTTATTCTTCTATAAACCTGAGCACGTGGGTTGTTCCAGGAATTGAAGACAGCTTCAACAGCCTTTCTTAACTGATCCCATGGATCGGTTGGAAATTCCTCTCCTGTTTCTTCTCTTACAATTTCTTTAAATCTTTCTACCAGTTCCTTCCAATCTTCAGCAGTCAATTCAGTGTCCAGTTTAACCCCTTTTTCTTCCTTCTTTTTTGTAATTTCTTTTTCGAAAATGTTTCTTTCAACTTTAAGAACTATATCTGAAAACATTTGAATGAATCTTCTATAAGAGTCGTAGGCAAAGCGCTCGTCACCTGTGTTTTTAATCAGACCTTTTACAGTTTCGTTGTTAAGACCTAAATTAAGGACAGTATCCATCATGCCTGGCATAGAAAGGGGTGCGCCTGATCTTACAGAAACAAGCAACGGATTTTCTGCATCTCCAAGTTTTTTGTTAGTTTTTTGCTCAAGGCGCCTGACAGCCTCTACAATCTCATCCCAGAGTCCTTCAGGAAATCCTCCGGTGCGCAGGTAGTCCTTACAGGCTTCTGTGGTAACGGTAAATCCAGGCGGAACAGGAAAACCTAGCCTTGTCATCTCGGCAAGGTTGGCGCCTTTACCTCCTAACAGGTCTTTCTTGCTTGCGTCACCTTCTTCGAAATCAAAAACATACTTTTTTTCTGCCATTAGATCTCCTCCCAACCAATGTATTTTAGGATTTCGTCAGCGCTTTCCTCGATTGCTTTCTGAGTAACATCAATTATAAGGCAACCCAATCTTCTCATAATTTCTTCTGCATAAAAAACTTCTTTTTCAATTGCCTCTAAACTGGCATATGAAGACTGTTTTAATCCTATCTCGGCTTCCCTGTTTTTACGAATCTTGAAAAGCCGAGTTGGAGAAATGGTTAAACCGACAATTTTGCTTTTTGGTATTTTAAACAATTCTTGCGGTGGTTCAACTCCGTAAATAAGTGGAATATTTGCAACTTTAAGACCTAAATTTGCTAAGTAAAGGGAAAGGGGCGTCTTACTCGTTCTTGAAACCCCTATGATGACAAGATCTGCTTCTGAAATGTCTTTTGCATTTCTTCCATCATCGTGCCTGCCTGCAAATTCAATTGCTTCTATAAGTCTCAAATAATTGCGTCGAGAGTTTCCTCTTAAAGGCTTGGCTATACCTTCATGAATCGAAACGTCGATAATCCTGAATATGGGGTCGAATATATCAAATGCAGGCATACCGAGTTCATCACAAACTTCTTCTACTGCCCTTGCAAAGGAAGGGTTATTTGCGTAGTAAATTATTAAATCAACCTTCTCCAATCCTTTAACTACCTGCTTTATCTGTTGAGGCGTCTGTAAATTAAGCTTTAAAACCCACTTCTTAGAAGAAGATTTTGATTGCGCGACTCTTACCAGTCTCTCAAGTGAATCGTCCTCAACATCGGATATTACAAGGAAAACTTTCGTTTTTTGGGTTTGAGTGCTTGGATTTGTGCTCTTTTTCATTAGATCACTTCAAGGCAGAGAATTCAGCATAACTATTAAACAAAAGAAGAGTTTTGTTCAGCAACTTAAGGCGATTTTCGCGCACTTTTCTATCTTCGTGCATTACAAGTACATTGTCAAAGAAATTATCGATATATGGTCTCATCCTGGAAAGCTCAAGAAACTGATTTTCATAGTCAAGCGTATGAAAATTTTCTGCAAGTTCACTTATTTTTTTTGCTAGATTGATTTCTTCTTCCTCTTCAAGGTAGGCATCGTTATACTCAGTTCCTAACTCTGGCTTAGCCAGGTTTTTAACTCTTTGATAGGCAGTGCAAACATCTTCAAGTTCTGAAGTATTAAAGAATCGTGATATTATCTCAGCCTTCTTGATTGAAGAAGCAGGTCTCTCAAGGATCTGCGGAAGAACAGCAGAAACAATATCTGCCATAAAACCTTTTTCGATGAGAATTCTTTGATATCTGCTCTCAAAAAACCCACACAATCTTTCAAAAGTTTCTGATTCAGGCAGCAGGCCTTCGATTCCGCTGTAGAGTGAAAGCGCTCTTAGTATTACCTTTTTTAAATCCAAATCCCTGTTTGTTGAAAGCACAACAGCGCACACTCCCTGCGCCTGCCTTCTCAAAGAGTAGGGGTCTTCAGAACCAGTTGGTTCAAGACCTGCCAGGAAGTAACCGCAAACTGTATCGAGTTTATCAGCAATTGAAAGAATCTTTCCTGCTTCAGTTTTTGGAAGTTCATCTCCAAAATATCTGGGAAGATAGTGCTCATAAATTGCTTCAGCAACTTCCTCTGGTTCGCCTTGCTTTAAAGCATATTCTTTGCCCATATAACCTTGAAGTTCGTCGAATTCGTTCACCATCTCAGTAAGAAGGTCGGCCTTTGCCAGATATGCTGCTCTTTCAACAATTCTTATAGTTTCATCTGAACTTCCAAGTTCCTTAGAAAGGTAGATTGCTAAATCAACGTTTCTTAAGGTCTTATCATAAAGATTGCCAAGTTTTTTCTGAAAAACTACTCCTTTAAGTTTAGGAACGCGTTCTTCGAGTTTAATCTTTAAATCTTCTTCATAGAAAAATCTGGCGTCTTCAAGTCTTGCTCTTACCACTCTTTCGTTTCCTTCTCTTATCTCGTTGCCGAAAAGTGGATCGCCGTTCTGGATGACGATGAATCTATTCATCAATCTTCCTGAAGACTGTTTAATAGGAAAGTATCTCTGATGATGCTGCATTACTGTTATAAGAACCTCTGAAGGAAGACTTAGAAAAGATTCATCAAATTCACCTACAAGAGGAGATGGCCATTCAACAAGCTGCACAACTTCTTTCAAGGTTTCTTCGTTGATAATCGGTTCTCCACCATAAACTGCAGCTTCTTTTATAGAATCTTCAACTATTTTTCTTTTTCTTTCATTGTGATCAACGAGAACCTTTCCCTTTTCAGAAAGGGTATCTATATATTCGCTTGCATGGTTAAGTTGTATCTCCTTTTTGGAGAGTATCCTGTGTCCTCGTGTTTCTCTTCCTGAAGCAACACCTGCAACTTCAAACTCTATGATTTCATCGTCAAGCAGAGCTACGATCCATCTTATGGGTCGTATGAACCAAAAAGTTCCGTTTCCCCACCTCATTGATTTTTTAAATTTCATTTGCTTGATTATTGAAGGAATTGCCTCGCTTAAAAATTCTTTCGCGTCCCTTCCTTTTAACTCCTTTACTGCAAAGACATAGGTTCCTCCATTAACTTCCTCAATTAATAAATCTTCGACGTTTACACCCTGCGATTTGGCAAAACCAATCGCAGCATTGGTGGGTGAACCATCGACTGTGAAAGCGGATTTGTAGGCAGGTCCTTTGACTTTAACAATTCTGTCTTCCTGTTTTTCACCAACATCTGCAAGAACTGCAAACCTGCGAGGTCCTCCATAAACTTTAAGATTTGAAAACTGAAGTTTGTTTTCTTCAAAGGTGTCAGAAAAACTTTTTTCAAGATAAGATATTCCATCGTAGACCGCCCAATAAGGCATCTCCTCAGTTCCAATTTCAAGCAAGAACTTCTTAAACTTCACTATAGAATATCACCACCATCTGAATTTAGCAGAGGAAAACCCATCCTCTCTCTGGTCTCAAGATAAGCCTGAGCAGTCCTGCGAGCTAAATTGCGAACTCGAGCAATATAAGATGCTCTTTCGCTAACGCTTATGGCGCCACGTGCATCAAGGACATTGAAAGTATGAGAACACTTAAGAACATAATCGTAGGCAGGATAAACAAGTTCCTGTTCAATAAGCCTTAAAGCTTCTTTTTCAAACTCATCAAAAAGCTTAAAGTGAAGTTCAACATTTGCTTCTTCAAAGTTAAATTTTGACCATTGCTTTTCAGTTTCAAGGTGAACTTCTCCATAAGTTATACCAGGAGCCCACTCAAGTTCAAAAACACTATTTTTCTTCTGGATAAACATTGCAATTCTTTCAAGTCCATAGGTTATTTCTGCAGAAACAGGTTTTAAATCTATGCCGCCCACCTGTTGAAAATATGTAAACTGAGTGATTTCCATACCGTCAAGCCAAACTTCCCAACCAAGTCCCCATGCACCTAAGGTAGGAGATTCCCAGTCATCTTCCACAAACCTTATATCATGTTTTTCAATTTCAACTCCAACAGCTCTCAAAGAGTTTAGGTAAACTTCCTGAACATCGTCTGGTGAAGGCTTAAGGATTACCTGAAACTGGTAGTAGTGTTGGAGTCTGTTTGGATTTTCTCCGTACCTTCCATCAGTTGGTCTCCTTGATGGCTCTACATATGCAACCTTCCAGGGTTCCGGACCCAAGCATCTTAGAAATGTATGAGGATTGAATGTACCTGCACCCACCTCAACATCATATGGCTGCGCAATAACACAACCATAATCTGACCAAAATTCTTGAAGTTTAATGATCAGTTCCTGAAAGTTCACTTGTTTTCTTCCCTGCCCATCTTCGTTATCTTTTCATGGAAATAGAAACTCACTGAAATTGCTAAAATGAGCAGACCTAGAGATAATGCACCCTGAAGGCCCCACTTCTCGTAATCGTATATGAGTATCTTTCTGCCAACTGCAATGAAAACTGCAATAAGAACTTCTTTAACAACCGGTTCTCTTTTCAGATAACTGATGGTAATAACATAGAGCTCAAGGACAATGAAAAGAACCAATGCTTTATCAATGAGGCTCTTTATTGCATCAATTGTGTAAACTTCTTTTGAAAAAGAAGAAAATATCTGGATGATAAATGAACCTATACCCATAAATAAGATGAATAGAAGGAGAGCCGCAATGATAGCCTCGCCAAGCGTTGCAATGTTATCAGCAATTTCAAGACTGATTGATTTTGCTTTTTCTTTCTTTGAAATGGCTTTTTCTTTCACAGTATGATTAAAGATAAACCAATTAACCTTCAGTTTCAATAGCCTTTAAGATTGCGTCAAACGACTTAAATTCAATCTCAGTATTTGCTCTAAGATATGAAACCGCTGTCTTAAGAAGATGCAGAAGAGAGTTTTTATCTAAGATATTTACATCCTTAAAATTGATTGCTTCATTATGAGTTGAAGGAATCCCTGCGCGGCGTTCAATAAACGCTGAAGTTTTAAGTGCAGCCTTTATTTCCTTTAAATTTCTAATCTCGTTTTCACCACACTCTGAGCATTCAAACTCACCTGTCTCTAAAAGAGTTCCATCTACTGAATCCTGTATTCTCCTACCACAATGACGACAAGAATAAATTTGCATCTGGTATCCAATTATCCTTAGGTAAGAAATAAGAAAGCCAGTAAGGTAAACAAATATGCTTTCATCCTTAATTTTCATTGAAATAGCGAAAAATGCATCCAACAATTCATAAGCATTTCTTATCATCTGTCCTTCTTCGTGGGTTCTTAAGACCACTTCAGAAGCAAACATCAAAGTTAACGCCTTTATATATGAATCTGACACCATTGCGTAAGGCGCGATGTTCTGCGCCTGAACGACAGTATAGAAGTTCCTGCCTGAATAAAGTTCGAACCTGGCTTTATTGAAAGGCTGAATTACGCCAGATCTCTTGCTTGTTGACTTTCTTGCACCTCTTGCAATTGCAGGGATTAACCCTAATTCTTTACTGAGAATTCTTAGAATGCTGTCAGATTCAAGGTAAGGCTGCACTGAAAGGATTATTCCCTCAGTTTTTATATATCTTGCTTGCATTAAGACAAACCCTTTTACTCAGGTAAAACAGCTGCTGCTTCTAACAATATTTGGTCTCCTGCACTTGTACCTATTCTTTCAGCACCTGCTTTTAGGAACTCCAGGACCTGGTTGAGCGTGCGAATCCCACCTGATGCCTTTATTTTAATATCTGACCCTGCCGCTTCTTTCATTAATTTAACGTCATCAACTGATGCCCCACGAGGTCCAAATCCGGTCGATGTTTTTACAAAATCCAATCCGCAATCAGAGGCAAGATTAACCACCTTTTTTATTACATCCGGAGATAGGAAGCAGGTTTCCAAGATGACTTTTACGTTAAATCTTGGATCTCCCACTTCAGATTTAAGCGATGACATTGATTTAAATTCCTTTTCAAGATAATGAAAGTCACCCTCAATGGCGCTGCCAATATTCATTACAAAATCTATTTCCAATGCACCGTTCTCAATAGATTTTCTTGCTGAAAAAACCTTTGTTTCAATTGACTCATTTCCATGAGGAAACCCTGATGTTGTTCCTACAATAATATCTGGTAGTTCCTGTGATGCCCTTTTAACACAGAAGGGTGCAACGAAAATTCTTCTGAAACCATACTTTTTTGCTTTTACAAAAAAATTGTCGTAGTCTTTGATCGTTGCGTTAGGAGAGAGCAGGGTGTAGTCAATGACTTTTCTTAT
Organism: Actinomycetota bacterium; assembly: GCA_026417515.1. Classification (GTDB taxonomy): domain Bacteria; phylum Actinomycetota; class Aquicultoria; order SKW223; family SKW223; genus JAOADC01. Next base: position 7,657 of record JAOADC010000052.1, on the reverse strand, counting down.
TTCCTCAACTGTTATTTTTTTCAAGGTCTGACCTCCCCTAATAAAGCATCCTTACTGCCTGCTCTTTTTTTCGCCAATCTTTCTTTACTTTTACCTGAAGCGAAAGAAATACCTTTTTCGAAAGCAGGTGTTCAATTTCAAGCCTGGCTTCAGTGCCCACTTCTTTTAACATTCTTCCATTCCTGCCAATAATTATTCCTTTCTGAGAATCTTTCTCTACATAGATAGTTGCATAGATTTTTATTAGATTCTTTTCTTCGACTTCTTCCATTTCTTCAATTTCTACAGCAACAGCGTGAGGAACTTCTTCATAAGTCTTGTGAAGTATCTTCTCCCTGATAATTTCAGCCAATCGATATTCAAGAGGAACGTCAGTAACCATATCTTCTGGATAAAATCTAGGGCCTTCAGGAAGATACTTAAAGATTTCTTTTAGAAGATCTTCCAAGCCTTCACCTGTTACCGCTGATGTCTTGATGGTGCTTACAAAATCACAACAAAGGTGTGCTGATTCAATTGAAGATTCAAGTGTTTTCCTGTCGCAGGCATCTATTTTGTTTGCAACCAGAATTTTTGGTGGTTTTGCTTTTTTAAGGTGGGAAGATAAGTATTCATCACCCTTTCCAAAGCCTGATTGACTATCAATAACAAAAACGATGAGATCAACTTCGTTTAGCAAATTAAGAACCTCATTATTAAGATAGTCTCCAAGACTGTCTACTGGTTTGTGGAATCCTGGAGTATCAACAAAAACAATCTGACCTTCTTCCCTGTTTATTATGGCTCTAATTCTATAGCGAGTTGTTTGAGGTTTATCAGAAACAATGCTTACCTTCTGTCCTGCAATTGCGTTGATAATTGATGATTTTCCAACATTTGGTCTTCCAACAATGGCGACAAATCCAGATTTCATGGTGCTCCCTCCTGACTGAATACAAGCATCATCAAGTACCTATCCTCACCTTCGCCATAGAAATCTTTAAGCAGTTCAACGCTGTGAAATCCAACCTTCTTGTAAACATTGAGAGCAGGAGTATTATCAGGCCTTACAGTCAAGTAAACCACCTGAGTTGACTTTTTTATTTCATTCAGGAGCATTTCAAGAAAATATTTGGAATGCCCTTTGCCTCTAAACTCATTCCTCAGAGCAAAAGAATAGATATAGGCTGCGTCTTTTTCATAAAATCTGGTGATTATTGCATGACCTGCTATTTTTTCATCCAAATAAAACAAAAACACTTTACCAAAAAGAGAGAAGGCAGGAACTTCAAAAATATCCAGTGCACCCGGACCAAATGCCTCTTCTTCAAGATTAACTATCAATTTCGCCTCTTCCTTCTTTAGTGGAAAATCGAGAGATTCAATCTGCCTTTTCATTTTTTTCACCCAGATTAAACCTTACTGGCAGAAGTTCTTTAAAAGTTAATTTGTTCTTAATTGCGTCAGATGCATAGATTATTACTTCGTTTCCTTCAAAGAATTCAGATAGCACTTGAAGGCAGGCACCACAAGGAACAGGCACTATTTTTTGAGAATAAACGGCCAATGCTGTGAATTTCTTGGCACCATCAAAAACTGCATTAAAAAGAGCAACTCTTTCAGCACAGATTGATAAGCCATACGAAGAATTCTCGATGTTTGAGCCTGAGTAAACTTTACCATCACTCGAAAGCAAAGAAGCACCTACTTTTATTCTTGAATAAGGGCTATAAGATTTTTTTGAAGCTTCAACCGCTAACTTTAAAAGTTCATCTAAGTCATTAACCATCAGAATTTTCTCCCTTGCCATCACCTGATTCTTCTATTTTTCTAATCTTTACCTTATCTACTCTTCTACCAGCAATAGATGTAACCTCAAATTCATATCCTTCAAAATGACATTTCTCGCCTGGAACTGGCACATGTCCAAGAAGAGAAGAAACAAAGCCACCAAGTGTTTCAGTCTCCTCCTCGGTGATTTCTACATCAAAGTAATCTTCGATGACTTCGATATCTAATTTTCCATCAGCAATCCATTCATTCTCAGATATCTGTTCAATCCTTGCTTCTTCCTTAAAATCGTATTCGTCAAAAATTTCGCCAACAATCTCCTCCAAAACATCCTCGAGCGTTACAAGCCCAGCAGTTCCACCATACTCGTCAAGTACTATTGCCATATGCGTTTTGTTTCTCTGGAATTCTTTAAGCAATTCGTCAACTCGCTTTGTTTCAGGAACAAAGAACGGTTCTCTCTTTATTTCGCTAACCTTCAAATCCAGCTTGCCCTTTTCTACAAATGCAATCATATCTTTAACGTAAAGTATCCCAACTATGTTATCGATATTGCCTGAAAAAACTGGAATTCTTGAATATCCCTCTTTACGTGCCAGTTCCAGTGCTTCTTTTATGCTTGTTGTTTCAGGTATGGCAACCATTTCAGTTCTGGGAACCATTATTTCTTTAACAATGGTGTCACCAAATTCAAGGATTGAATGAATCATCTTCCTCTCTTCTTCTTCAATGACACCCTCTTCTTCTCCAATTGCCACAATTGCCTTGATCTCATCAGGAGTTAAAAATGGCTGACCCTTGATGAGTTCCTGACCAAGCGCCTTTAAGACGAGATTTGATAGAGAAACAATTATCTTTGCAATTGGGAAAAAGACATACGAAAGCGAGGCAATGAAAGGAGCAGCAAAAAGCGATACCTTTTCTGCATGCCGAACAGCATAGTTTTTTGGTGTTATCTCTCCAAAGATTAAGATAAAAAGAGTGGCCAGACCTGTTGCTACTCCAACGCCTGCATTTCCAAACCTATCAGTGGCTAACTTGGTAGCAATTGATGCAATAAGAATATTTACAAGGTTGTTACCAAGCAGAAGAGTTGAAAGGAGCCTCTGAGGGTCTTCAATCAACCTCTCAAGAAGATATGCTCCTTTAACCTTTGAGTCTTTTAGTTTTCTAACCTTTGCTTTGTTTAGTGCTGTAAAAGCTGTTTCTGAACTTGAAAATAAGGCTGAAAGCATTAGTAAAACTAAAAGCCAGGCATAAAGATAAATACTACTACCGTCCAAGCAAGCATCACCTCTGATTAAAAATAAAATAATTGAAACAAAAATAATGTCAAAAACATTCCTATGAGGAAACCAGAAACCACTTCAAATGTTGTGTGTATTGCTTTTTCAACCCTAGACTGCAATACAAGCAAAGCAAGAAAGAAACTAAGGGAACCAACCAATAAATTCCTTGAAAGAATTGTAATAGATGTGAACAAAGAGCCTGCAATTGCAGAATGCACAGACGGCCACCCGCCACGAGCCGGTGTTTTTTCTTTGAGTAGTATTTTTAAGAAGATAGTTGCTCCAAAAACAATGATAACAGCTATTCCTGTTAGGTATTCAGGTGCAGTCCCTAGTACCCTAATAAGAGTGAAAGTCAAAGGGTTTACCTTTTTAAAGAAAACAAGAAAGGCAATGAAAACCGAATTGAGGGCGGCAATTAAAACTGCTCCAGCAGCAACATCCTTAGCAATTTTAGCAAGTTCGTATTCCTCTCCATCTGTAGCTAAATCAACTGCAACCTCCACTGCTGTATTTAAGAGTTCTGCAACAATCACTAAGGTTATGGCAAAAAGCACAGCAATAAGTTCGAACTTGTTAAGATTGAAAACCAGCGAAAGAAGAAGCACCAGACCAGCAATAACAAAATGTATCTTCATATTTCTCTGTGTTTTCAGGCTAAAAACTATGCCTTCGATAGCCCAGTTGAAACTATCGACTAGCGTCCGTCTATGTTTTAGGAAATATTGTGTTGCTGAAAGAACTTTTCTACGAGTTCTTTTTGCCTTTTCCACATTAATTCAGCATCCTTATCATTTGTTTCATGTTCATAACCAAGCAAATGCAGTGTTCCATGAACGAGAAGCATAACAAATTCTTCTAAGAAACTGGTTCCTACCTCAAGTGCCTGTTCTTTAACATACTCGGGACAGATGACGATTTCTCCAGATATATAAGGTATTAAATCGTACAAGAAAGAGAGCACATCTGTAGGTTGTGATATTTTTCTATATTCTTCGTTAAGTTTCAAGATCTCATCTATCTCAACCAGTGCAACGCTTATTTCTGCCTCATCAATATTTTCTTCGCTTAAGACAAAAGATACCACCTTATAGATAATCTCTTCATCAAAGTTTACTTTATCCTGAAGATTTGCGACTTCAATTTCGTAATTCGAATCCATCATTATTATGTTCCTCTGAATCTTTGCTGGCTGTTTCCATTGGTTTGCTTCTTAAATTCTACATAATTTGGATACTCGATTCTTTCGTGGTAAAGACCTGAAAGGACATTTGTGAAGGCGCGTGAAATTTTCATAAGATCTGAGAGTGTGATAGGAGCCTCATCAAGCTGACCGTCGTTCAATCTTTCCTTAATAATGTTGTTTATAAGTTTTTCAAGCTTCTCTGGTGTCTTTTTCGTAACAGTTCGAGATGCCGCTTCAACGCTATCAGCAAGCATAACTATGGCAGCTTCTTTCGTCCTTGGCTTTCTGTATTGATACCTGAAGGCACTCTCCTCGACATCGCCATTTCCCTCTTCAAGCGCCTTCTTGTAGATTGGATACATAAGAGTTGTCCCATGATGCTCAGCAATGATATCTATAATCTCATCAGGCAATCCATGTTTTCTGGCAATTTCTATACCATCTCTCACATGAGAAGATATGATGATTTTGGACAACGAAGGATTGGTCTCGTCGTGTGGATTCTTAATTCCTATCTGATTTTCAACAAAAAAAACTGGTCTTTTTATCTTTCCAATGTCGTGAAAATAGCTTGCCACTCTGGTAAGTAAAGGATTTGCACCCACAGCATGAGCAGCAGCTTCTGCAAGGTTAGCGGTCATAACAGAATGGTTGTAAGTGCCTGGTGCTTTCATCATAAGTTCTTTCAAGAGTGGTTGGCTTGGACTTGATAGTTCCACCAATCTGAGTGGAGAAGTAGCATGGAAAACAGATTCAAAAAATGGAAGAAGACCCAGCGATAAAACAACTGAGAGGAAACTACCAAGCGAGTTCTCAACAACCACCTTTAAAGCAGTATTAAAGTCATTCCTGAAAAGGAAAGAAAGAACTGAGGACGTAGCAACTGTAATAAGACCAAGCAAGGCTCCTGACCTTATTATGTGGCTTTGCTGTTCGACACTTTCAAGCAGGAAAATTGCCACAAAAGAAGGTAGAGATAGAGTAAGAATCAGCGGAAGAGAAGATTCTGGATATAAAGAGGTCATAAGAATTGCTGATAAGAGCAGCCCTGCAGATATTCTTACTGGTAGTAGAAATATAGAAGAGACAACAACAAAAGCCATTGGGATGAGATATTGGTAAGATGTACCAATGAAAGACCTAGCAAGAGCGTTATAAATAAAAAGAATTGTGAAAACAAGTGAAGCTTTAAGATAGAAATTTTTTGTGCCTGATTCAAAAAAGAGGAGATAGAGATACATAAGGATCTGAATTGCCGCAGTCAAAGAAAGAATTGCCAGGAATCTGAAGTAATCAACTCCTTTCCTTCCATAACCAAGCTTTTTTAAGACCAAAGCACTTTCACGCGTTACCAGTTCCCCTTCTCTAACGATTACTTCACCTTTCTGTCTGGTAATAACCACTTCATGTACTTTCTCTTCAGCAGCCTTCCTTGCCTCTTCGGTTCTTGCCACGTCAGGAAGATAGTTTGGTAGTATTACGCTACTCAGAATCTTCATTCCAACTTCTGTTTCTTTTGTGCTCAATCCAGATGCATTCAATATATCGCGAGCTTTGTTGAGCGCTATGTCTTTCTCATCAGGTTTTATTCTTATGGCAAACAAAGTTTTTACTGTGCTTTGAACTGAAGATTTAAATTCGTTGTATGACTGCGTATCAAGAACCAGAAGAAATTTCAATTCGTTTTGATTCAGATACTGAAAGCCAAGTTTTTTTATTTCAGCAAAGACTTTATTGAGATCTACATCCTCTTTACCTCTAGTGCTTTCTATAATTTCAAAGAAACGATTAAGTTTGTTTTGAGAAGCAGCTTCGACAGCCGGATCAAGTGTGTAGACGGTTTGAACGGATTTTCTCGCATTTTCTTTGCGCTCTTTTGTTGCTTGTGTATCGATAAAATTCAGGTTTCTCGGACTTATCACTGTTGCTGGTGCAGGTTTTCCCACTTCAAAAACTTCAGATGGTGAAAGATAGTAGAATCCAATAAAAAGTGAGTTAAGCAACAAAAAGATAATGAAGAGAACCAGGAATTTCGTTCTTTGACTGATGCTTGCAAACTTTTCAGAAAAAGATTCAAATAATGAGATTATTTTCTGCTTCATCTTCTCTTTGCTTTCTTCGTATCCCCGCTAAGGCTTTCCTCGTATTTCCTGTATGCCTCAACTATTCTCTGAACAAGTTTGTGTCTTACAACGTCCTTTGGTGTCAGATAGACGAATGCAATTCCTTCGATATCTTTAAGAATATCCTTTACCAGCAAGAGCCCTGACCTCTGGCTAACTGGTAAATCAATTTGAGTTATATCACCAGTTATTACAACTTTTGAGCCAAAACCAAGCCTCGTAAGAAACATCTTCATCTGTTCTGCTGTGGTATTCTGTGCCTCATCAAGAATAATGAATGAATCATTTAGGGTCCTTCCCCTCATATAGGCTAAAGGAGCGATTTCAATTGTTCCTTCATCGAGATGCCTTCTAAATTCCTGCGGATCCATCATCTCGAAGAGAGCATCAAAAAGTGGCCTCAAATAGGGATCTATTTTTTCATATATTCCGCCAGGCAGATAACCCAACGATTCACCTGCCTCAACAGCTGGCCTTGTTAAAATAATCCTTCCAACTGTCTTCTCCTTCAATGCTTTGGCTGCCATAGCCATCGCCAGGTAGGTTTTACCTGTTCCTGCAGGCCCGATGCCAAAAGTAATTGTGTGGCTTCTTATGGCATCAACATAACGCTTCTGTCCAGCAGTTTTAGGTGCAATGGTTTTTCCTCTATGAACCAAAATAATATCAGAAAAGATATCGCTTGGAAGAATCTCTTCGCCCTCGCTGATTATTCTAATAACCTCTTCGACCACAGACTCGTTGATTCGTTTTCCAGCATCAAGGATGCTTAAAAGCTCTTTAAAAGTTGCAAATGCAATATCTACTGAAGTTTCGTTTCCTGAAATGATTATTTCGTTACCTCTCACAACGATGGTTGCTCCACAGGAATCTTCAACCATTCTCAGGTAGTTATCATTATGACCAAAGAGCTCAACTGGGTTTATATCAACAGGTACATATAATTTTCTGGTCTCAACCATTGTTTATGAAAGCCTGCTCTTTACGATTTCGCTCACTATCTTACCATCTGCTCTTCCAGCTACCCTTGGAAGAATAACCTTCATTACCTTTCCCATATCTTTTATGGAGGTAGCACCTATTTCCTCGATTGCTTCAGATACAATTTTTTCTAATTCCTGAGGCGAAAGGGGCTCAGGCAGGTATTCCTTTAAAATTTCTGCCTCTTCCAACTCCTCTAAGGCTCTTTGTTCGCTTCCACCTTCCCTGAATGTCTCTGCAGCCTCTTCAATCTTCTTGATTTCCTTAGAAATCAACTTCAATAGTTCCTCATCACTCAGTTCGCTTCC
>JAOADC010000045.1 GCA_026417515.1 Actinomycetota bacterium | reverse complement strand
CCTGCTTTATCCTTTGCTCTTACTCTGAAGTAATATGTAAGGCCCTGAGAACCAGAGAAGGTGTAGGCTGTTTGGGTTGTTGAAGAAAGAAGTCTTACAAATGTTGAAGAGTAGTTGGGGCGGTATTCGAGGTCGAAGGAGGATATTCCTGAAAGATTATCTGTTGCTGAGTAGGAGATGTTAAAGAAGGTTTTTGTTGAGTTTGAGGAGGAGTAGGATGGTAACTGCCCGATACCTGGAAGCGGAGAAGTCATATCGATTGTAAATGTAACCAATTTAGTCAAAGAATTACCTGATCGATCGATAGCGTAGATAAGTAGCTTGTGCTTTCCTTCTTCAAAAACAGTATGACCACTTTTAAATTCCATATTGTCAAGATAGGCATAAATCTTATCGTTTAAGTCTTCTGTGTAAAAAGTGATTCTAACAGGCGACCTGTAGATTGCGTTATCAGAAATACCTTGAATATAAATTTTTGGAGGAGTTCTATCCTGAGCTAAATTTAATGCTTGAAAGGCGTCTACTCGTCCATAACCTGTATAAATATCTTTTCCGTCTCGATCTATATCTTTTGCAGAATTGGTTAGCAATATTTCTATCTGCTTTGGGCTAATATCTCTTCCTCGAAATGAAACAAGCAACGCTGCCACACCAGAAACTACGGCTGAAGAAAATGAAGTGCCAGAGACATAATCAAATTCAGGACCTGGATTTCTGCCCAAAAGGTCGGTTTCTGCTGCAAGCAAAAATTCGCCAGGTGCAGCCAAATCAATATAATCACCAAAATTTGAGAAGATTGATATTTCATCGCGGTGGTCAGTCGAAGAAACAGCTATGACATTGTCGCAGGCAGCAGGATAGAATTCATCATTTTTATCTTCATTTCCTGCAGCAGCAATTAAAATCACGCCTTTACTATAAGCGTAATTTATTGCATCCTGTAAGAATTGTGAGCAATCGTAGCCTCCAAAACTCATATTAATGATTTTTGCCCCAGAATTAGCAGCATATTTAATTGCTTCAGCAACAGAATAAACGTCAAAGCAACCTCCGCCAGAGGCTTTTAAACTCATTATGTTCGCCCCATGCGTGATGCCAGATATTCCGTAGTTGTTATCAGTATTTGCTGAAATTATGCTTGCCACTTGAGTTCCATGTCCAGCTTCATCATAGACCGCATTACCTGGATTAGTTGTAAATGAAAGATCGGCATCAGGTTTTTCATACCAAATACCATTATCGTTTACGAAAAAATCACCCAATAGAAAATCATAAGTATCAGGATAAATATGGTTCTCGTCTTCGTATTCGCCATAATCTTTGTCTATTCCAACAAGGTAAAATCCGCTATAACTTACCCTTGTTTGCAAAACAATATAGTAAGTTTTTTCTTTTTGTAGTTTTACTGGACGGTTCAAATATACTTTTACAAGATTAGTTTCATCTACTTGTCCCAAAATAGTGCTTGGTTGAACCTTTGTTGGGTCTATTTCTGCTGAAGCCAGAGGTGTTGCCTGAAGACTTTCTTTAATATAAATATTTATGCTATATGTTGGGTTTCCATGTCGCGCAAGATATAAACCTATCTCCTTAATTACCTGGCCAGCTCCTACCAGAGATTGCGCAATGCTATCGTAAGCACCTGAAAAATCGCCATAGCCTAATTCGTAATAGCTATCGCAGTAAAAATTGGATAAACCTGCAAAATCGTACCCGTTGTAATCATCGATTAATCCGTTTCTGTCATCGTCTATTCCATTTGATGGATTTTCTTTCGTGTTGACCCAATTTTTTCCTTCAAGTTCAGGGTGATCAAAATCGACGCCAGTGTCGATTACAGCAACTGTTACGCTTGAAGTTAAACCTCGCTCTGTGTCCCAGGCTTTCTCAGCACCTATATCTGCCCCAATCAGTCCCGGAACGCCTCTAAATATCTGACCGGTGTTTTTCAAATACCATTGCTCATAAAAATAGGTATCGTTTGGAATGAATGCAGGCGACATCAGGTAGTTTGGTTCAGCATACTCAACTTCTGGATGTTTTTTTAACGAATCTATTAATTTTTTTGTGTTCGAAGTCTGTAAAAGATAAACATTTTTTTCTTTGCTGCCAAAAGATGCCGTGCGGAGTGCTCTTGCACTCGTCTTTTTTAACAACGTTCTTTTTTCTGATTCTTTAATCCCTTTTTTAAACTTTACAATTACCTGTCCAGGAACATAATTCAACCTTTTCTTTATTCCATACTTCTTTCCTTGAAGATCTGCTATTTTTGAAATCGATTTAGAATCATACGACCATTTTGCTTCTAAAATAGTTGGTGATCCAAAACTCTGAAAAAGAAGTGATGCAATTATTAGAAATACAAAGAAGGCAAGAGTTTTCTCTTTCTTGATTTTCATTCCTGCTATCTCTTCACACCCACTCCATCTATATCTACAAAATATCCCTTAGAGTAGGTGTTTTTGGTTCCTGTGGTTACAACTCTTAAATCGTAGATGGTTGTTGGAGTTGTGTAGGTTTTTATTATAAGAGGAACTCTGTAGGTGTTTTTGGAAGCATAGGTATCTATTGTTTTAATCAGTTTTCCGTTTAGATAGACATTTGCTTTTCCACCGTATGGAGATTTGGTAACAATAATGGCTACTTCTTTTACTGAGTAGAGTTTGAGTCCCTGTTTTAGTTTGAAGTATTTTCCTTTAAGAGTGGTGTAGGAAGAAGAACCAAGGAAGCGGTATGGTCCTGATGCTTTTTTCCATCCTGAGGAAAGAGTGAAAAGAGAGTTTGTATCATCGTAAGGAATGGAAGTGGATTTTACAGTTGACCATGGGCTTATGTTTCCTGCTTTATCCTTTGCTCTTACTCTGAAGTAATATGTAAGGCCCTGAGAACCAGAGAAGGTGTAGGCTGTTTGGGTTGTTGAAGAAAGAAGTCTTACAAATGTTGAAGAGTAGTTGGGGCGGTATTCGAGGTCGAAGGCAAAAGATGTCGTCTCAGTTGTGCACACCCACTGCAATGAGATTCTTGTTGTGTTTGTCGTAGATGAAGAATACGATGGTAGATTAAGTAGGCTTGCTGCCGGCATTTTATCTAAGCCGTTTGGATATACCTTAGAAAAATAATTTATGATGCCTTCTGAAATTGCCCTTACAATCTTTTCTCTACCATCCTGGGATAGCAAATACTCTCTATCGTAAGTATTGGAAAGAAAGCCACATTCCACTAAAACTGCTGTGGATTGATTTTCACTCAAAACAAAGTAGTTTTTTGCTTCTATTTTTCTTAAGGGCAGATTAGTATAACAGGCAAAGTTATCAAATATCGATTTTGCAAGCTGATAACTATTGGGGTTTGCAGACTGATAATATACTTCTACTCCTCTAACTCTTGGATCTGTGAACGAATTGCAGTGAATAGAAATAAAAGCAATTGTTCTTCCCTGCTCCACAAGTGTTAATCGATTTGATAGACTCAGATAGATATCTGTGTCCCTGGTCAAAGTTGTTTCAAATCCCTGATTCTTGAGATACTCAAAAACTTGCTTTGCTATGGATAGGTTTATGTTCTTTTCTTGGATTTCATTGTAGGCTGCTCCTGGATCGTATCCACCGTGACCAGGATCAATAATAATCTGGCTGAAACATTTATCAGGGCTGAGCAGTAAGACTAAAAGTAAAACCAGAAGATATATTTTTAGATGACGAGCATATTCATTGCCGTTCTTCATCTTAGATTATTTATCGACTTTTAACCGATTTTTATTAGTCTTTAAAAACTGTTTGCTTGCCCTTTTTTACTTTCTTACACCCACTCCATCTATATCTACAAAATATCCCTTAGAGTAGGTGTTTTTGGTTCCTGTGGTTACAACTCTTAAATCGTAGATGGTTGTTGGAGTTGTGTAGGTTTTTATTATAAGAGGAACTCTGTAGGTGTTTTTGG
>JAOADC010000028.1 GCA_026417515.1 Actinomycetota bacterium | reverse complement strand
CTTTCAATAATGGGTGCCCTAGCTGTTTTTCTCGGAGTTTTTCTAATTGAGAGATATTGAGATTGGTGGAAATCTTAATCTTTAACCACAAACTTCCTTTAAAAAATCCGATTATTCTAACGCACAATTGAAGAAATAAATCGGATTCGTTAAAGACAATGGTCTTTCATTATTGTTTCTCAAATTATTAATAAGGTGCTCGGTTTTCAAAATTTTTAATATTACGATTTAGGTTTCTTTTAACCTAAATTTCGTGTTATCAACTTTGTTTTTAATTGTTTGTGAGAATGATCAACAAAGTTTGAAATCTAAAATATGAAGCCTGGCAGTTAAAAGACAAAACTGAATAATTTAGGATTCTTTCTTTCTTAAGACGTGGTAAGCGTTTAAGGCAATGTATATCAATTTGCGTAGTTGTCTATAAATTGTAAAAAAATAAAGAATAATTATTGTTAATAGTGTTATAATAAGAAAGAACCTTGAAAAGTTTATTTTGCTCGAGCTTACGGGAGCCGCTTTGTAGCGGCTGAGAGTTCCGGTGTTTACCGGATGACCGTAAGAACCTGATCTGGGTAATACCAGCGTAGGGAAAGCTCGAGCTTTGCGTATTTAATTTAAAGCGCAAAGCCGTCTCCTTACGCTGGAGACGGCTTTTTTTATTTAAAAATTTTGGAGGTGGTTGTATGTTGCTAAAGAAAATTAGGGAGGAGAAGCCACTTATTCATCACATCACAAACTATGTAGTGGCTAACGAAACAGCGAACTTCACACTTGCTTTAGGAGCCTTGCCTGTCATGTCGCATGCTAAACCAGAGGTCGAACAGATGGTTTCTCTTGCAAGGGCCTTGCTTTTAAATATCGGAACTCTTGATGAATATCAGGTGGAATCAATGATTATAGCAGGAAAGAAAGCCAATGAACTTAACATACCAATAATACTCGATCCTGTTGGAGTTGGTGCTACTGATTATAGAACTGAGACTGCAAGGCGCATTTTAAGAGAGTTAAAGGTCGATATTATAAGAGGTAATCAGGGAGAAATTTCAATTCTTGCTGGATACCATGCCAAAGTGGCTGGTGTTGAGGCAGTTTCAGCGTCAGAAAGAATGGAAGATGCAGTAAAGGAGTTAGCTTTTAAGCACAACTGCGTCGTGTGTGCAACTGGAAAAATCGATATTGTAAGCGACGGAAAACGTCTGGCAAAAGTATTTAATGGACATCCTATGTTGGGAACTGTAACTGGAACTGGTTGTATGGCAAGTACAATCAATGCTATATTTGCTTCAGTTTCTGAAGACCTATTCAAAGCTTCTGTAGAAGCACAGGCTGCTTTTGGAATAATCGGGGAACTAGCGCAAAAGAAATCAGGAAATAATCCAGGCTCGTTTCATCAAGCAATATACGATGTTGCTTATAATCTTACAGATGAGATAGTTGAAAAGATGAAAAAGGTTGAGATCTTATAACCGTTTTATGAAGATTGAAGGCATCTACCTTGTTACAGAAAAATACGGGGAACTCAACCATCTTACTGTATGCAGGCTTGCGTTGAAGGGTGGAGTGAGAATTATTCAATATAGGGAAAAGCAGGAATCTACACGTGTAATGGTTGAGGAAGCAAGAAAGATTAGAAAACTTACACGTGATTACAATGCGCTCTTTATTGTTAACGATAGAGTCGATGTTGCTTTGTTTTCAGAGGCAGATGGGGTTCACGTTGGTCAAAAAGACGCTTCTGTTTCTGATATAAGAAAATTTTTTGGCAGTAGATTCATTGTCGGAGTTTCTGTAAGAACAGTTGAAGAAGCATTGTTGGCAGAAAAAGAAGGAGCAGATTACGTGGCTGTTAGCCCAGTGTTTGATACAACTACAAAAGAAGACGCTGAAAAAGGTGTTGGTCTTGAATCGCTCAGAGTGATTGCTGAAAGCGTAGGAATTCCAGTTGTTGCTATAGGCGGAATCAATAAAGATAATCTTGCTTCAGTGATACAATCTGGTGCAGACGCTGTTGCGGTGGTCTCAGCAATAACACGAAGCAACGACCCAGAAAAGGCCGCAAGAGAATTGGTTGAGACTTTTAATAGTCTGAAGGGAAGGTAAAACAGATGAATCTAATCGAAAACTTAAAAAAGGGCAATATTCCTGATTATCTCCTATCAATTGCAGAGGATGAGGAAGTAGAAGTTGGTTACCTTGTTGAGAACATAATTAAGGGAAGAATAGTTGTTCCAAAAAATGCTTTCAGAGAAATCAAAAAACCCTGTGCTATAGGAAAGGGATTGACAGTAAAAGTAAATGCAAATATCGGAACATCGTCTGATTATGCAGATTTAGAAGATGAAATAAGAAAACTCGAAGTCGCTGTAAATGCAGGAGCCCATACAGTAATGGATCTAAGCACAGGTGGAGATCTTGTAAAAGTCAGAACAGCTATATTGGAGAAGTCACCTGTACCTGTTGGAACGGTTCCCATATATGAGGCGGCAGTGAGAAGCATTGAAAGAAATGGAAGCATTGTAGAGATGAGCGAAGATGAGATGATTAAAGCCATAGAAGAGCAGGCAAAGCAGGGTGTCGATTTTATGACAATCCACGCTGGAGTCTCAAGCAGAACAATAAAAATTCTTGAAAGAAAGAAGCGCGTTCTAGGTGTCGTTTCAAGGGGCGGTTCTTTTCTTGTTGCCTGGATGCTTCATAATCAAAGAGAAAACCCACTGTTGGAAAGATTTGACGAAGTTCTTGAAATATTAAGGATGTACGATGTAACCCTCAGTCTGGGCGACGGTCTTCGTCCAGGGTGCCTTGAAGATGCGACTGACGAAGCACAGATAGATGAACTTTTCTTACTGGGAGATTTGGTTAAGAGAGCGAGAGAGGCTAATGTTCAAGTAATGGTTGAAGGTCCGGGCCACGTGCCCTTAAATCAGATTGAAGCCAATGTAATTCTTCAAAAAAGAATCTGTGATGAAGCACCTTTCTATGTTTTAGGACCACTTCCTACTGATTCTGCTCCTGGATATGACCACATTGTTTCTGCCATAGGAGGAGCTCTTGCAGCCTATCATGGTGCTGATTTCTTGTGTTATGTTACTCCAAGAGAGCACCTTGGTCTTCCAGACGAAAAAGATGTTTATGACGGAGTCTCTGCAGCAAGGATTGCTGCACATATAGCTGACATAGCAAGAGGCAACAAGAAGGCGATTCTAAGAGATTCAATGATGGCAAGGGCTCGCGCAAACCTGGACTGGGAAGGTCAAATAAGTTGCTCATTGGTTCCAGAAAAGACAAAAAAAATGCTTCTTGAAAGAAGTGCTGGAACCGGTGCATGTACTATGTGTGGACCATTCTGTGCTATTGAGATAGTCAAAAAGCATTTAGGAACTGACATCGATGTTTGCTGATGAGAAGAAAGTTTCTGAATCAGATGTAATTAGAATCGCTGAAAGAGTTTTTAAAGAAACGTCAGCACATTCCAAATTTTATAAAAGAATATCTGTACCAATAGGTGATGATTGCTTTTCTTTCAGAAGCAAAGGGAGCGAAAAAATTGTTGTAACAACTGATGCTTTGGTTGAGAACGTCCACTTCAAACTTTCTTACTTCAAAATGAAAGACCTGGGTTACCGTTCCATTGCTGTGAATGTCTCTGATCTTGCAAGCCACGGCGCTTATCCTGCTTTTATTTTCCTTACTGTTGGCTTGAAGCCGGGATTTCGATTGGATGATCTGTCCAGTTTTTTTTCAGGTGTAGAGGAGGCCTGTAAAGATTTTGGATGCGTACTTGCTGGAGGGGATACGAATAGATCCGATAATCTTTTCATTTCTGTAACTGCTGTAGGTTTCGCAAAGAGCGAAATGTCAAGAAGCGGGGCAAAGCCAGGGGATCTTGTTTGTGTAACAGGTAATCTGGGACTTTCGGCAGCAGGGTTTCTTGTTCTTGAAAAAGGAATCGATTTTAGGGGATTCGAGAATGCCATAGATAGGTTCTTGAAGCCAAAACCACGGATAGAAGAAGGAAATATTTTAGCTGAATCAGGGGTTTTATGTTGTGAAGATGTGAGCGATGGTTTAGTTAGAGAACTCAGAAACATTTCTGAAAAAAGCGAAGTTGGATTTGAAGTTTTTACTGATCAAATCCCTATTGCCAAAGAGTTAAAGGTTTTACAATCAATTCTTCCAGAAATCGAACCACTAGAGGCAGCTATCTCCTTTGGCGATGATTATGAACTTTTATTTATGGCCGATGAATCAACAATTAGTGATTTGGCAAATAAGAATATCGAATTTACTGTTATTGGAAGGGTCGTAGAAAAAGAAAGGGGAATTAAATTATCAGGCTTATTTTTAGACAATCTTCCTGATGGATACGAGCATAAATTCTAACTTCAAAGAGTGTAAGTATTACTTTTCATTTAAGAAAATCATCAAGCAATGAGGGTTTAAAGGTCTTATGGATGGTAGTTATAAAGTCAAGAACTTATTCAACTCTGTTATTCCGGATTTTAGAGGTCTATAATCAAAGTGGAAAGGAGGTAAGATTGTGAAAAAGTTTTTCTTTATTGCTTTTATGATGGTAATCGTTCTTACGATGGTTGTCGGCCCAGGCTGCACTTCAAAGAAGGAAAATTCAAAAGTCGAAGAAAAAACAAGCACAAAAAAACCTGCTTCTCAAAGTGAAGAAAAAACTGAAAAGCCAAATAATACTGTTACAGTTTATTTTGCCGATAAAGAAGCAATGTATCTATGGC
>JAOADC010000005.1 GCA_026417515.1 Actinomycetota bacterium | reverse complement strand
GCTGAAGGAAAAACGATATTGCACGTTACTCACGATCCTTTGGAAATGGTCTTATCCGATTTAGTTATTGTCTTGTCCAATAAAAAGATTGCTGCATTTGGAACACCTGAAGAAGTATTCGTTGATGCCTTAACCCTTTATGATATGGGCATATCAGTTCCAATTACTTCAATGATTTCTAAATACCTGAGCGATTCCAAACTTGATTTTAAAAAACCCTTTTTAGTTCCTGAGGACCTGGCAAATTGGTTGAGTTAATCGATATCACATTTGAATACAACGAAAATAAACAGATCTTTCTTAATACCAGCTTTAAAGCAACCAACGGAAGGCTACATATCATTTTGGGCAGAAGTGGTTCTGGAAAGACCACCTTTCTTGACATCGCATTTGGATTCTTAAAGCCAAAGAAAGGTTATGTTTTCTTTGATGGGGAAGAGGTAAGGGAGCCAATCTCGTCAAAAGCTATCTATCTGGTATCAGATCCCGAAAGGTATTTCTTTGAAAAAACAGTCCTTGAGGAAGCATCTTATCCTCTGATTTTTAAAGGTTTTAATAGAGATGAAGCAAAAGCAATTACAAAAGAATACTTGCTACGATCCGGTCTTCCAGAGGAGTATCTTTTTCGCGATCCACTCACCCTTTCAAAAGGGGAAAAGAGAAGAGTTGCACTGGTCTCTTCTGTTCTGCTTGGAAGCCAGGCTATCTTCTTGGATGAACCAATGTCAGGACTTGACAGGAATGGCAAGGAAGTCGTTTTAAACTGGCTTCGATCAATTTTAAATCAGGGTAAAGTTGTCCTTATAACATCACAAAAGTTGGATGATTTCTTTGAACTAAAGCCACTTGTCTATATTATTAACAACTCGAAATTGGTTGAGGTAGACCTTTCGTCTGCTCTGTCTGCTTACAGGGTTTTTAAAGAATCAGGAATTTTACCTCCTGAAAGGATTACAATTGGTGCAATTCTTGAAAATAAAGGATTAAAAGTTGATCTGTTTACAAGCGATAAAGAGTTTTCTGAACAGGTAGCCAGGGTGTTGGTTGATTATGCGTATTGAAGCAATTTTCTTTTATGAACCAAAAGAAGGATTCCTATTCAGGTTGCATCCAGTAACGAAAGTTCTATTTATGTTTTTCTTTTCTATTTTGTCTTTTTTATTTGGTCTTAAATCAAATCTTTTGTTTGTAATTTTTATCTTTTTCTTAATAACTTTAAGCAAGATACCGATTTTAAGCCTTCTTAAATCTTTTAAAGGAATCTATTTCTTTCTGATTCTGGCGCTATTGGGAAATATGTTTTCATATCCTGGAAAAGAAATTTTTCGCATATTTGGTTTACCAGTCACTTATGAGGGATTAGAAACAGGTTTGCTTGTTGCTGTAAGGTTAATTCTGCTCCTATTTCTTAGCATCTCAATTTCGATGACAACGAGCCAGAACGAATTGAGCGAAGCAATTGAAACTATCCTTTCACCTTTAAAAATATTTAGAATCAATGTTGCAGAATTAGCATTCATCCTATCCTTAACCATCCGGGCTTTGATGCTCTTGGTTACAGAAGTTGTTGAGCTTCGAAAACTTTACCAGGCGAAGGGATTGATCAGAAAAGGGATGAGCCTTAGAGAACAGATAAGACTTGCTTACTATCTGCTTGTTCCTATGATTCTAATAACGATCAGACGCAGTGAAGAGATGGCCTTTGCACTCTCACTCAGAGGATATAGCCCTGAGAGGAGAAGAATTGTTCTTGAAGAAAGAAAATTTTCTAAGGAAGATATCTTTTTTTCAATTGGAATTCTATTATTGTTTTTCGTATCAATTTTCTTAAGGTGATATATAGTGAGGGTAATTGTTTGGTTCCAATACATTGGAACTGGATTTTCAGGTTTTCAAATCCAGAATTCAGAAAGAACAGTCTCAGGTGAAATTGAAAAAAGTTTAATTAAGATTTTCGGTTCACCTGTTAAGGTTTATGGTTCAGCGCGAACGGATGCAGGAGCCCACGCTATCTGTCATCCAATTGCTTTTGAAGTTCCAGAACATTTCCAGATTCAAAAA
>JAOADC010000060.1 GCA_026417515.1 Actinomycetota bacterium | reverse complement strand
CTTGGGAACTATGCCTGTCGCTGGAATTGGAAAGCCTTCCAGTACTGTATTGATGATTGCATCCCTGTCAGTACCGTATACGATAGCAAGTCTTAGGTTTTTATCTTTAGCAAAAACACCTTTTTCCATATTGAAACCATAGTAGTAGATTGCAAGCTCTGGACCTATCTTTACCATAGGTCCGTAGGTAGGATCTTCTTTTGTCGCTTTAAGCTGGCCAGTAGGAATAGCACAATCGTGAAGATTTCCGGCTTTGAACTCCATAAAAGCAGTGTTCTCGTCTTCAAAGACACGGAAGACAACTTTGTCAAGATAAGGTTCTTCTCCCCAGTAATCAGTATTTCTTTCAATTACAACTTCTTGATTGTGTTTCCAACTTACAAATTTGAATGGACCTGTTCCAATCGGCGTTTCCCAGACCTTTTTCTCTTTTACAGACTTTTCAGCTTCTTCGACTGGATATGCTGAGGCAACTGGATGACCAAGAGTTTGCACGAACTCTGCAAAAGGATATTTTAAAGTGACTTCAAGTGTATAGTCGTCAACTACTTTTACACCTGAAAGTTCTTTTGCCTTTCCTTCCTGCATTTCATCGTAACCCTTGATAGGAGCAAGAATATAGGCGACTTCGGATTGGGTTTCTTTAGCACAGGCACGTTCCCATGCTTTTTTGAAATCTGATGCTTTAAGTTCCTTGCCATTGTGGAACTTTACACCTTTGCGGATCTTGAATGTGAAAACGGTAGCATCCTTATTTACTTCCCAGCTTTCAGCAAGAGCGGGCTTTACTTCCAGAGTCTTTGGATCGTACTTGACAAGTCCTTCAAATATCATTACGCCGACCCTGAATCCTTCTGACTCAGAAATGTGTGCTGGGTCAAGAGAAACAGGATCTGCGTAAAGAGGATGGTTGTAAGTTCCACCCTTTATAGGTTCCTCAGATGTTGGTTTTTCAGTCTTGCCTTCTTCTGATTTCTTTGCACATCCTGCTAAAAAGGATGCAGAGAAAACGAGCACAGCAACCAGTGTCAGCAAGAATATTTTTCTTTTCAACTTGGCACCTCCCGTAGTATTGTTTAAAGAAATCCCCTTCAACCTTATCACCTCCTTTCTTTGGGAAGAATTTCCTATTTATATAAGAAAAGTAAGATAGCTGTTGTTAACATAAATGCTATTCCTAAACCAATAGTTACCTTGTCCAGGTACCTCTCTATAAGAGTTTTTCCTGAATAGCTGAAACTAGCAGAGAAATCAGCGCTCAAGCCACTTCCCTGTGGGTTGTGAAGCAATATCGCAACAATTAAACCTAAACAAAGCAAAACATGGATGGCTAAAACAAAGTAGAGCATCTATATCCCTCCTAATTTTTTCTATGAAATTCCAAAATCATTGAAGTTCCTGTCATCTCTTCTGGCTTTTCAATTTCAAGAGCATAAAGGATGGTTGGCGCAACATCTGCAAGTATTCCCCTTTCTCTCAAAACGGCAGTTCTTTGATCTGAAACAAAAATAAAAGGTACGTCAGAAGTTGTGTGAGCAGTGTGTGGTTGAGAATCTTTTCCCTTGTCCTCTAACATCCTATCAGCATTGCCATGATCAGCAGTAATAATCGCTTCTCCTCCTACATTCAGAACTGCTTCAATAACTTTTCCAACACATTCATCAACAACTTCAATTGCTTTCACAGCTGCTTTAAAATCCCCAGTGTGGCCAACCATATCAGGATTTGCATAATTAACTAAGATAAAATCATATGCCTTTGCATAAATTTTTTCAATTAAAGTTTCAGTAACTTCATACGCACTCATTTCTGGCTTTAAATCGTAGGTTGCAACTTTCGGAGAAGGTATAAGAATGCGATCTTCGTATTTTCGAGGCTTCTCTTCTCCGCCATTAAAGAAAAAAGTGACGTGTGCGTACTTCTCTGTTTCAGCAATTCGCAACTGACGCATCTCGTTTCTTTCAAAAACATCTGCCAAAATATTCTTTAATTTTTCAGGTGGGAATGCAACTGGTAGATCAAATGTAGCATCGTATTCTGTTAAACAAACAAAGTAGACTTCTGCATTGTAGCCTTTTCTATCAAACTCATTGAAATTTTTAAGCGCTATGGCTCTTGTAATTTGCCTTGCCCTGTCAGGCCTAAAATTAAAAAAGATGATAGAATCTCCAGGTTTCACACCAGAATAATCTCCAATCACACAAGGGGTTACAAACTCGTCCGTTTCCCCTCGCTGATAGGCTTTTTCTACAGCTTGAATGGATGAACTTTCTTTAATTCCTTCACCAAAAACTATAGCTTCAAAGGCTTTTTTCGTCCTTTCCCAGCGCTTATCGCGATCCATCGCATAGTACCTTCCTGAAACCGTAGCCACCTTAAACTTATCCAACCCTTCTATACTTTTCTCAAGTTCAATAAGATAACTCAAGGCACTTTTAGGTGGAGTGTCCCTTCCATCAAGAACTGCGTGGATAAAAACCCTGTCAATACCTCTTTCTTTTGCTAGATCAATAAGAGCAAATAGGTGTTCAATGTGGCTGTGGACACCACCATCTGAAACCAAACCCAAGAGGTGAAGTGCTCCACCAGTATTCTTTGCATTCTCAATTGCTTTATTTAGAACAGGATTATTAAAAAAACTTCCATCTCTGATTGCGAGGTTTATTCTGGTATAGTCCTGATAAACTATTCTTCCTGCACCTAAATTTAGGTGACCGACCTCTGAGTTCCCCATCTGGCCTTCTGGAAGACCTACATCTAAGCCACTACAACCTAGCCTTGATGAAGGATACTTTTTCATCAGTAAATCCATATTTGGAGTGTTAGCAACATAGATAGCATTGGATTGCTCAGGGCTGCCCAAGCCCCAACCATCTAAAACTATAAGGACAAAGGGTTTTTGACGACTCTTTGATGTTTTATCCATAATTACCAGCTATCTTTACCAGCTCTACGAATTTCTTAAGATCCAATGAAGATGTTCCAACAAGACCACCATCAATGTCAGGCTCTAATATGAAATCTCTGAAATTTTTGACATCTACGCTTCCTCCATAGAGTATCCTCACCTTTGCTGCAACATCGGGAGAGATTATGCTTCCAATCAAAGCACGAATATACCTGCAGACATCACTTGCGTCTTCTGGACTTGCTGCTACTCCTGTTCCTATAGCCCAAACAGGTTCGTAAGCAATCATAAAATCAGTAAATTCAGTTTTTTTGAAAAGTTGAAGAATACTCAAGAGCTGATTCTTTACTACCTCTTCTGTCAGACCCTCTTCCCTTTCTTGGAATTTTTCACCAACGCAAATGATTGGAGTCATCTGATGTCTTATAGCAGCTTCAACCTTTTTTAGTATCGAGTTTTCGTCCTCTTTAAATAAGTTTCTTCTCTCTGAATGCCCGATAATTACATGATGAATGCCAAGTTCCTTAAGCATCAAAGGAGAAATCTCGCCTGTGAAAGCACCTGAATCTTCCCAGTGCATATTCTGCGCCCCTATCTCTGGAAAGATTTTTCTGGGTTTTTCTGCTTGGAGAAATGTTGTTGCTGATCTGAGAGCAGTAAATGGTGGAAAGACCAAGACTTCTACCTGAGCATTAACATCTTCCACCATATAGAGAAACTGAGAAAGAAAATTCACAGTTTCTGCGCAGGTTTTGTTCATCTTCCAATTTGCAGCAACAACAGGAATTCTTTCCCTTGCTTTTTCCATCGAGCCTCCTAATACCTGTCCATTAGTACATCAACGCCAGGAAGGCTTTCTCCTTCAAGAAACTTAAGGCTAGCGCCTCCACCAGTCGATACGAATGACATAAGTCCAGAATAGCCAAACTCTCGTAAGGCAGCATCTGAATCTCCACCGCCAACTATGGTGGTTCCTTCAGAATAAGCAAGTGCCTCACAAATGGCTTTGGTTCCTTTGCTGAACTTCTCTATTTCGTAAACTCCCATAGGTCCGTTCCAGAATATGGTTTTTGCCTCTAAAAGCTTCTTTGAAAAGGTTTCAATGGTTCTTGGACCTATATCCAAACCTCTCCAATCGTCGTAGAAATTCTCGACAGACGTTATCTTTACAGGAGCTGATGCTTTTATTTCGGGTGCTAGAACTACATCCTCAGGAAGGAAAAATCTACAGTTCGCATTTCCATTCTTAACTTCTTCAAGAATCCGTTTTGCCTCTTCAAGGTAATCTTCCCAGACTATGGATTGTCCTACATTGTAGCCCATAGCTTTAAGAAATGTAAAACACATGCCGCCACCTATATATAGACAATCCACTATCTGGAGAAATTTTTGAATAACACCTAATTTATCAGAGATTTTGTTTCCACCCAAGATAGCGTGAAAAGGCCTATTAGGCCTTTCTAGAAGTTTTGACAGATGAATAACTTCTCTTTCTAAGAGAAATCCTGCCAGGGCTGGTAAAAAATTTGGCACGCCTACGACGCTTGCATGCTTTCTGTGAGAAGTTCCAAAAGCGTCATTTACGTAAACATCAGCTAAAGAAGCGAGTTCCTTGGCAAATTCAAGGTCATTTTCCTTCTCTTCTTTATGAAATCTGATGTTTTCCAGGAAAACTACATCGCCAGGTTTCATTATTTCCACAAATGCTTTAACCTCTTCCCCAACTGTCCTGTCTATCTTTCTGACAGGTCTACCTAGATACCTGGCAAGTGCTTCAGCTAATGGATCAACGCGCAAACGAGGATCATATCCCTTGGGTCTGCCTAAATGAGTAACAAGAATGACCTTTGCGCCCTTATTAATTAGATAGCGAAGGGTTGGAAGCGTTGCAAGAATTCGAGTATCGTCAGCAACCTGACCATCTTCAGTTAAAGGAACATTATAATCTACCCTAACAAGTACTTTCTTGTTCGAAACATCATAGTCGCGGATAGTCAACTTACTAAACATTCCTATCTTTTACCTCCACTGATTTGATATTGGTCTGGAATTAAAAATACTTCTCTAAGCAAGCAACTAACTCAACCAATCTGTTTGAATAGCCCCATTCGTTATCGTACCATCCAAAAACCTTATAAAACTTACCAATTTTCATAGTGCTTAAGGCATCAAAAATACACGAATGTGGATTACCAACAATGTCTGCTGAAACAATTGGATCTTCAGTGTATTCAAGTATGCCCTTCAGGTATGTTGAAGATGCTTCTTTGAATGCAGCGTTTATCTCTTCAATAGAGACTTCTTTCGTAAGATATACGTTAAAGTCAACTACTGAGCCATCGAGTGTAGGCACCCTTAAAGCTACTCCATCCAACTTGCCCTTAAGTTCAGGAATCACCAATCCAATAGCTTTTGCTGCGCCTGTGGTTGTTGGTATTATTGAAGCAGCAGCAGCTCTGGCTCTTCTTAAATCTTTATGTGGTGCATCAAGTATCCTCTGATCGTTTGTATAGGCGTGAACCGTGGTCATAAAGCCTTCTTCTACTCCAAAATTCTTATGTAGAACCTTAACCATCGGTGCAAGACAGTTAGTTGTGCAAGAAGCATTTGATATTACTTTGTGCTCTTTTCTTATGGTATCGTCATTTACTCCTAAGACTATCGTGGCGTCGACATTCTTAGCAGGAGCGGAAATAACAACTTTTTTTACATTTCCCTTAATATGAGCCTTTGCTTTTTCTCCATCAGTGAAGCGACCTGTGCTTTCAACTACTACATCGATAGCATAGTCCTCCCAAGGTATTTTTGCAGGATCAGGTTCTGCAAAAACTCTTATTTTTTTGCCGTTCACAAATATACCTTCATCATCAAACGCCACTTCTCCTTTAAATCTTCCATGAATCGAATCATACTTGAATAAATGAGCAAGAACTGCCGGAGTTGAAAGATCGTTCACAGCTACAACTTCTATGTCTTCTCTATCAATTGCTGCTCTGAGAAACAATCGTCCAATTCTTCCGAATCCATTAATCCCAACCTTTACTGCCATGCTTCACCAACTCCTTTGCGCTTCTTCTTTAATTCGTTAGCAATCTTCTCCAATCTTAACAATCTATGGCGCAGACCTGATTTTGTAATTTTGCCTTTAGCCTTTTTTGCAAGTTCTGAAAGCGATAAATCAGGATGCTTAAGCCTCAGATCGGCTGCTTCTCGAAGTGCTGGTGTTAAGTTGTTTATGCCAATTTCTCTATCGATAATGATGATTGCTTCCATTTGTTTTATGGCACTGTTTACTATTCTTTCAACATTTGCTTTCTCAAAGTTTACCTGCCTGTTCACATAATTTTTCATCTCATTTATCGTTTGTTGGTCTTCAAATTTAAAACTAGCACTGACGGCTCCTATCCTTCTAAGAAAATCCTTAATATCTTCGTAACTCTTAAAGTAAATATAATACTTGTGTTTTCTATAGCGAGTTCCTACCTTAAATCCTTCTGAACTCAGAATATCTGCAAGAACTTTCTGAACTCGCTCATCTGAAACTACGATTTCAAGGTCGCGCCCTTGCTTTGGATTCTGCACATATCCACCGACGAGGAAAACACCGCGCAAGAATGAATTTGAAAAATTCTTGTTCTTTTTATAAAGCGCTTTTAAAGCATCTATATTAACTCCGCCAAGACCACTTAAGATTCCTAATTTACTTAGCCTGTCAAAAAGAATCTTTCCAGAAATCGATATTTCATACCATTTTTCGAAAGCATTTTCAGAATAAATGAGTGGTCCGATTCGGGCATCAAATAGAGTGCGAGAAAGTCTAACTATTCTTCTAGCAGAAACTGGGCGCTGTGTTTTAATAATCAGCTCAGGACCTGAATGTGTAAGCCTTATATAACCTGAAACAATAGTAACACCAATGAATTCAGCCAAAAGACTGCTTGAGTCTTCTTCAGATGAATTAACTATTTCTTCGAGCACCTCAACTGTAAAGCTCAATTCCCCACTTCCTGCAAGATTATCTTTTTCCAAACTTCTCTTAATTTTTTAAAATCATGTAGATTTGGTTCATCATCATTCACAAAATCTCCAATTATAACTTTATCAGAAACCTCCTCAAGTTCGTTAATATCTAGTTTAACCAAACGATATGGCTTGGTAAATTTTTTTGGTTGTTTAGCAAACAAAATATAATTAACTCTGAATTTTTCAAAATGACGTCTCATCGCTTGAACATAGTCTCTTGAACGATATGAGAAGGTTTCATTTCTTTCGTTAGCGACGTTAAACACCCAGATTTTAACTGCCCTCGAATTTAAAAAACTCTCCCCAATGCTTCCTGTCAAAAGCACTGGCAAGATACTTGAATAAAGGCTGCCTGGAGCAATTATTAAATAATCAGCATTTTCTATATACTGCAATGCCTCCTTGCTGGCTTCTACATTTGGCTCAAGCCAGACCTTCCTTATTCCTCTCGTTCTGCTCACATTTACTTGACCCTTTATTAGCTCATTTCTTTTTGTCAAAGCCACCAATTCCACAATTTCTTCACACGCAGCAATAACCTTCCCTTCTAGATCGAGAAGTTTCGAAAAAAATGAAAGAGTATCTTTGATGCAACTTTTTTTCAAAAGCATATGTGCAGCTAAAACAATATTGCCAACTGAATGTGGTGAAAGAGGTCCTTTCTCAAAACGAAAATCAAAGATTTCTGCAATTTCCTTATTGGTCGCAAGAGCAATGAGAGAATTCCTGAGGTCTCCTACTGGTGGAACACCGTAGCGCTTTCTTAGAATTCCAGAACTTCTACCATCATCCACCATATTTACAATTGCGACTCTTTCCCCAAACCCTTCTAAAGATTTAAGGACAATCGGTAGGCCGGTGCCACCACCTAAACAGACTATTTTAGGTCTCTTTGGCAATATCACGATGGGTCACCGTCACATTAAAAGATTTTTTCCTCAATCGGGATGCAATTTCTTCACTTATAACTACTGACCTGTGTTTACCTCCAGTGCAGCCGATTGAGATAACCAGGTGTGTTTTTCCTTCTTTTTCGTATCTCGGAATTAAAAAGTCAAGTAAATCAATTGTTTTTTCTAAGAAAATCTTTGTATCATCGAAACTCATAACAAATTTTTTGACTTCTTCATCAAGCCCAGTCAAGTTCTTAAGGTTTTCCTCGTAATATGGATTTGGCAGAAATCTAATATCAAATATTAAATCTGAATCGAGTGGAATTCCAAACTTGAACCCGAACGATTCAACTGAGATTAATAGCGTGTATCTATCGCTACCAACAACAATTGACTTTATCTTTTCCTTTAACTGGTAAAGCTCAAAGTTAGAAGTATCTATGATGTAATCTGCCAAACTTTTAACTTCTTCAAGAACTCTTCTTTCTTTTTTAACTCCATCAATAATTTTTCCTGATTCTGATAGAGGATGTCTTCTTCTATCTTTCTTGAATCTTTTAACGAGGGTTTCGTCTTCTGCTTCAAGATAAATAACCTTATATGCAATTCCTCTCTTTTTCAATTCTGCAATAACTTGTAGAAGTTCTGGAAAATAATCTTTACTTCTTACATCGCAGGATGCTGCAACATGCATAATATTTCTTGACTCCATTTCGAGAAGCTCAACCAAATTCAGGATAAAACGAGGCGGTAAATTATCAACGCAGTAATAACCAATATCTTCAAGTGCGCGCATAGTTTCTGATCGTCCAGCACCTGACATTCCTGTAACGATCAGAAGCTGGATTCTGTTGCTTGGTTTTTCTGATTCATTCAATTATTGGACCCCCTAAATGGAAAATACATATTAAATACCGTTATCAAAAAAGCAATGATTGCTGCCTGCAAAAATCCAGAAACTCCAAATGTAGGCCTGAGTATTGCCGAAACCAGATAAATCATCAGTAAATTTATGAAAAATGAGAAAGCAAAGTAATTGAGATAGGTAGTTCTTATGTTGAGCAAGAGAAGAATAAACCTTAAGAATGCGTTGACTAAAGCAAAAAGCAAAGATGCCACCAGCGCTGCCGGAAGACCTTGAGTTGTTAGATAAGAAGGAAAAATTAATGAGAGAACGAAAAAGAATAAAGCATTAAGAAGAAACCTATCAAGTATATACATATGCTTTATTTTAAGTTACGAAAATTCTTCTCTCAAGTTCAAGAAGCTTCTCCTTGAGGCCTTTAAGTCCTGACCATCCACCTATTGATGATGAGCCAACAACTCGATGGCAGGGTATAAAGAGATTGTGTTTGTTTCTTTTCATGGCCAAACCAACTGCCCTGGAGGCATTAGGGTTGCCAACCATCTCTGCAAGTTTTTTATAGGTAATGGTCTCACCTGACTTTACTCTTCTTAATTCTTCATAAACTCTCCTAAAAAAGTCAGAATAACAGTCCATATCAACTCTATATTGCAAACAATCAAAAAAGCCTGTTTCTTGATAATAAGAAATATCTGAAAAGATTTTCTTCCCAAGTTCATCTAATAACTTCTCATTGCAAACTTGAAACTGTGGCTCTTTGGAAAAAGAAGAACTTATTATTAAGTCTTTTACCCAATCTACATTTAACCAGTATTGCATAAAGGGGAATGAAATCTTCAATTGCTACTTAGCACCTCCTTAATCCTTACAGCCACATCTCTGGGAACGACCTTTTGAAGTTCGTAAAGGCTTGCTTTTCTGATTTTTTCAACATCGCCAAAATATTCAATCAGCCTTTTTTTTCTTTCAGGACCCACACCCTTTATGGTATCGAGAACTGACATTTTAAGCCTCTTTTCTTCCAATTTTCGAAAATATCCAATGGCAGTTCGATGTGCTTCATCCCTGATCCTCATCAAAAGTTTTAAGGCTTCACTTCCTTCTGGAATAATTACTGGCTCTTTTATTCCAGGCATAAATACCTTATTTTCAGGCTTTGCTAATGCTATTAAATCAATTCTTTCAAGCAAGTCCTCTTTATTGGTTTCCTTAAAGGCTCTTATTGCAGCTGAAAGTTGCGCTCTGCCGCCATCCAAAACTATTAAGTCAGGTATTCTTGAAAAGGCTTTGTCCTTTGAGGACTGAATTTTCGATATTCTTCTCACCATCACTTCCAGCATCTTATGATAATCGCTTTGAGTCTTTTCTTTTATCCTATATTTTCGATATAGATTCCTTGCTGGTTGGCCCTCTTCAAAAACAACCATAGTTCCTACAGGGTTTTCAGCCTTAAAACCTGACATATCATAACATTCTATGATCAGAGGTATCCTTCGTAATTTGAGCAACTTAGAAAGTTCCTCAAGAGCTTTCTGGTTTCTTTCTATGTTGCCTTTAGCTCTAAATCTCCACCAGAAATAAGCTGTAATTGCATTTTCATCAGCCATTTTCAACAGATCTGCTCTCTCACCCTTAACCGAGGACTTTAAAGTAATTCTTTTCTTGGCAATCTCTCGCAAGAAAGCTTCAATCTCCTGTCTTTCGTTTTTATCAAGATTCTTTGGAAGTAAAATTTCCTGAGGAAAGTCCATATTTTTAGAATAGAAAATGTAGATAGCCTCTTTAATTGCTTCATCGTAATTTAAAAATTCAAAAGAGTAGCCGTATGCACCTATGACTCTACCCTGCCTTACCTGGAGAATCCTTATGTAAGATAAATTAGATTCTTTAGCTTCGTAATAACCAAATACATCGACATTGAGTTTCTTTTCAAATATTGCCCTTTGACTTGCGATAACATGCCTTGCAGCAAGGAGTTTTTCCCGAAGCGCAGCAGCCTTTTCAAACTCGAGTTTTGAGGCTGCTTCTTTCATCTCTCTTTCAAGTTTTTCTACTAACCAATCGCTTTTCCCAGATAGGAATTCGACAACCTTATTAACAAAACTAAGGTAATCTTCTTTACTTACCTCACCAATGCAAGGTCCCTTGCATTTCTTCACATGAAACATCAAACAAGGACCTTTCCCTTTTTGGCCGGGTTGCTTTCCTTTGCAGGTTCTAAGAGGAAACAACTTTAAAAGAGAGTCAAGGACTTCCCTTGCTTTTGAAGCTTTTGGATAGGGACCAAAATACCTTGCTCCTTCTATGTTCAAGTTGCGTGTAAGAATAAGCCTTGGCCATTCATCGGCCAGAGTGATTGCAATATATGGATAGGACTTATCGTCTCTGTAAAGAACATTGTACTTAGGCTTATACCTTTTAATAAGGTTATACTCAAGCAACAATGCTTCCACTTCATTGTTTGTAACAATATGATCAATTTCGCTGATCTTCGAAAGCATATTCTCATGTTTTTGATCAACAGGTCGAAGGAAGTGATTCTTTACTCTCTTTTTGACAGACTTTGCTTTGCCAACGTAAATAACCCTATCGCTTGAGTCTTTAAAAATATAAACGCCCGGTAGGTCAGGAAGTTTATCTGCATCCTCTAGAATTTTTCTGATACGATCGTCGTTAATCACTTTATTCTGGACACTTCCCTTTTTAAGTGCTCTTTAAGGTAGCGTCCGGTGTAAGATTTTTTACACTTTATCAGCTCTTCAGGAGGACCAGCAAAAACAACTTCTCCTCCCAATTCACCACCTTCTGGACCTAGATCAATTATCCAATCTGCAGACTTTATTACATCCAAATTATGTTCGATTACAATAACCGTGTTTCCAGCATCAACCAGCCTCTGTAATACCTCAAGAAGTTTTCTCACGTCATCAAAATGGAGGCCTGTTGTTGGTTCGTCTAAAACATAAACTGTCTTTCCTGTGGCAATTTTCGAAAGTTCGGCTGCAAGCTTCACTCGCTGAGCTTCACCACCTGAAAGCGTGGTAGCCGGTTGTCCTAACCTGATATATGAGAGTCCCACATCGTGAAGTGTTCTAAGCTTTCTCTTAATTGCAGGAAAGTTATCAAAAAACTTTAGTGCTTCCTCAACACTCATATCGAGGACATCGGCAATGTTTTTCCCTTTAAGTTTTATTTCAAGCGTCTCCTTGTTATACCTTTTTCCTTTGCATACGTCACATTTGATATAAACATCTGGCAGGAAATGCATTTCTATCTTTATCTGGCCATCGCCCTTGCAGTTTTCGCACCTTCCACCATGGACGTTAAAACTGAAGCGTCCTGGTTTATATCCACGAATTCTTGCTTCCTCAGTCTGAGCAAAGACTTTTCTAATATCATCAAAAACCTT
>JAOADC010000018.1 GCA_026417515.1 Actinomycetota bacterium | reverse complement strand
GAAAAATTCAAGAGAAACAGATTTTTACCATCATCTTATATTGAAAAAACAAAAGAATTTTTTGACCGCTACGGCGCAAAAACAATGGTAATCGCCAGGTTTGTCGGTTTCTTAAGAGCAGCTGCACCCTTTCTTTCAGGTGCATCAAAAACCAGATTTAGAGAGTTTATTTTTTTTGATTTTCTTGGAGCATCTGCCTGGACACTTGTCTTTGCACTTGGTGGATTTTACCTGGGTGAAAGTTTCTCATTGGTCGAGAAGTATATAGGTCGTGGAGGGGTAATTCTCTTTCTTTCAATAGTTGCAGTACTTGTAGGTCGTAAGGTAATCACGAGTACTGTAAAGGCTGCTCAAAATTTAAGTAGAAGGTATGCAGGCGAACTTCTTCTCAGTCTTTCTTTTCTATCAGGCCTGGGTCTCATCGTTTACCTTAGCAGAGAAGCCAGGCAGGCAGATATTATCTTTGAACTTGAGATACTTCGTTTCCTTTCTTCAATGAGTAACGATTTTCTTACAATTGTTTTTGCCATTTTTACTGCATTTGGATCTGGTTATTTTGTTACCTTCACCATCATAGCTGCTCTCTTCGCTTTTATTTTGAGAAAAAGATATTACGAAGGTCTTCTTTTTGCTGTTGCTGTTGCGATCTCAAACCTTTTGAGTGCAATATTAAAGATAGTTATAAGAACAGAGAGGCCAAAGATACCCTTAATAGTTGAGCCCTTGAGAAGTTTCAGTTTTCCCAGTGGACATGTGGTTGCATCTTCGCTCATTTTCTGGGTACTCGGGTGGATAATATTCAGGGAATCAAAAGGAAGGCTTAAATGGCTATCCTTTTTGTTTTTTGCCATACCGCTTGGTGTTGGATTATCCAGGCTTTACTTTGGCTACCACTGGCCTGTCGATGTCCTGGGTGGTTATGCTGTTTCATTTACTGTTTTCTCTTTCTGGGTCTACTTTTACGAAAAAGGTCTATTAAGAAGGAAGGCTGCTTCATATGGGAAAGATTTTCATAGGAACCAGTAGTTTCGCTGATAAGAGTGTTATACCATACTTTTATCCTAAAACGCTAGCGCCAAAAGATAGATTAAGTTATTACGCCAGATTCTTTAACACAGTTGAAATCGATAGTTCATTTTACGGCATGCCTTCAGAACGAAATTCTCTTCTTTTTGCATCAAGGACACCAGATGATTTCATAATTCACTTCAAGGCTTTCAGACTGATGACCCTTCATCCAACTCCATTGATAAGTCTTGGTCGAACCTTGATAAGTTACCTTCCATCTGGCTTCGATCAAGAAGTGTTGTATGGATTTCCAAACGAAGAATTGAAGGAACAGTGCTTTAGAATGTTCTGGTTATCGCTTATGCCACTTAAAAATACGAGTAAATTAGGATATCTGCTTTTTCAATTTCCACCCTGGTTTAAGAAGAACAACGAAAATCTTTACTATCTGTATGAAATACGAAATTTGCTTCCTGATGCAAAGATTGCAATCGAGTTTAGAAACGGAACTTGGCTACTTAAGAGCGAGAGGAATGATACCTTTTCAATCTTAAGAGAATTGAAATTTGCTTTTGTGATTGTTGATGAACCTCAGGTGGGCATCTATGGTTCCATTCCAACTGTTTTCGAAGTTACTGATGATAATGTTTATTTCAGGTTTCATGGAAGGAACAGAGACAACTGGTTAAAAAAGGGCGTATCAGTTCAGGAAAGATTTCGTTACCTTTATTCAGAGGAAGAATTGAAGCCCTTTGCCGATGGGATCGGAAAACTAAAAGAAACGGTAGAAAACGTTTACTTGCTCTTCAATAACTGTTTTGCTTACTATGCGTTAAAAAATGCCAGAATGCTTGCTGATATGTTAAATGTTCTCGAAGACAGAGAACCTCTAAAAATTTTTATGCCTTCTGATGAACAAGATCATCAATTATTTTAATCAAGTTTTCTTCTGCAGATCTATGTATCATAAACTCCATTACCTCTGTGGGCAGAGGAATTGAATTAAAGGCACCCTGTCTTGTTACTGAAAGGGCGCTGGCATAGTTGGCTATTTTGGAAGATTCTATCACTGAATGCCCTCTAAGGATTAGAGAGCACAGAACTCCAGCAAAAACATCTCCGCCACCTGTGGGATCGATTGCCTGAACCTTAACTGGTTTAACATATTCGATGCTATCCTTATTTCCAATAACTATACCATCGGCTCCAAGTTTTAAGCAGACGTTTTTTATACCCATTTTGAGCAACTCTTTGACTGCCATTTTGGCAGCAAAAATACTCCTTATGTCCCTTCCGCTGATTATTGAACCTTCCTCTCTATTAGGTGTGATGATATCAGCAAGCGCTAAAACTTCTACGTCTGCCTTTTCGGGGGGATAAGGATCAATGATTGTAATCATCCCTTTCCTTTTTGCTTTTGTAAGAAGTTCTTTTACTAAACCAATGTTTAATTCAAGTCCCCCAACCATTATTTTTGAATTGAGTAGATGGTTTTCTACTTTCTTGAGTTCAAATTCACTGATCTTTAGAGATGCCCCGTAAGAAACAAGGATTGACTTGAAATTGCTGTTCGTCTCTGGTACCAGCACGACAAATCCTGTTGGCAGAGCATAATCGATTAGAAGAGAATCTGTTTCAACCCCCTTTTTTTCTATCTCGATTCTTATCAGGTTTCCAAATTCATCTGAACCAACTCTGGCAAGAATTTTGGTTTTTGAACCAAAAAGAGAGGCACAGGCAGCTTGGTTTATTGCTTTTCCACCTGGAAAGACTTGGTGGTATCTGGCAGCATAGAGGGATTCATGCTCCAATTTCTCAGAAAGTTCTGTGAGTATTATGTCAACGAGGGCGGTTCCAAAAAAAGCAATAGACATATCAGGTTCCTGCTCCAATGACTTTTACGATAACTCTCTTTGGTCGTTGACCATCAAATTCTCCATAGAAAACCTCTTCCCAGGGGCCTAAATCTAGACGGCCATTAGTTATTGCAATGATTGTTTCTCGACCCATTATTGTTCTTTTAAGGTGTGCATCTGCATTGTCTTCACCAGTTAAATTGTGCTTGTAACCCTTAGGATTATATGGCGCCAGTTTTTCAAGCCAGTTTAAGAAATCCTCGTGGAGACCACTTTCATCATCGTTTACAAAAATGCTTGATGTAATATGCATTGGTGATACGAAACAGATCCCTTCAGCTACACCGCTTTTTGCGACAATTTCTTCCAATATGGGGGTAATTTTAACCAATTCATATCTATTTTTGGTATTGAAAGTTAGGTAGGCAGTTGTAATGATAATTTCTGAGGATTTAACTGATCTTGCGAATTCTATTCTTGGCATATTCATAGTAAAAATTATTATAACCTTTAAAAAATAGGAGGCTTTTATGGTTTTTAAAGAAGCACAAAGAAAGGTAGTAGAAGTTTACGGAGAAATGAAGAAAAGGTATCCAGAAGTGAAATGGGGTCCAGAAGAGTTTATGATTGATCTCGTAGAGGAGATTGGAGAACTAGCAAATGCCCTTCTTGTTGAGCAGGGCCACAAATTCAAATCTAGGAAAAAATCTGATCTCGATGACGCATTCTTTGATGTTCTCTTTGATCTCCTTATGCTGGCATTTACAATGAAAGTTGATCTGGATCAAGCATTTGAACGAGGACTTGAAGAGTTTCGTTTAAGGATTCAGAAAGGGGAGTTTGACGAACAAAGTTAAGTGCGATGTCGATAAATCATAACATTTACATTTTCTATGGTTACAAGCCCTTCAGAAATCCAGTCTTGTATTTCATCCAGGAAATTTTCAATTCTTTCTCTGGTATCAACTATTTCAACCACTACAGGCAGGTCTTCTGATAACCTTAAAACACTTGCAAAGTGGATTCTGCTGCTTGCGCCATATCCCATTATTCCTTTTAAAACAGTGGCTCCTGCTAAACCATCTTTTCTCGCTTTCTCTACGATTGCTTGGTATAGCGGAATACCATCCTTCTTATCTGCTTCTCCTATAAAAATACGCAGCAGGACTCCTTCCTTATCCAGTTTCATCTCAATGACACCGCCCTTGCTAAAAGCGTACCGACGATTAAAAAAACAATGCCTCCAAAAAGATTTGTAAAGAGGTAAAGCATTCCGTTATAATAACTGCCCTTACGTATAAGTTCAAAAAATTCCCAAGTAAAAGTTGAAAAGGTGGTAAATCCTCCAAGGAAGCCAATAAATATTAGAGAGCGGAGTTCATTGGACAGAAGAACGGTTTCTGAAGTCAGTTCAGCAAGAAAGCCGAACAGGAAGCAACCAATACAGTTTACTGCTGCTGTGCCAACAGGAAAAGTTGTTTTTAGCCAATCATGGAACCATCCAGAAGTCAGATACCTAAAAATTGAACCTATTGCTCCACCAACGAAGATTAATAGCAAGCGCATTCGTTAATTATATGATAGATAATGGCTCTGGCGAATTCTTATATTAAGAAGGTGAGTTTTTAAGTGTTTAAACTAAAGAGGTTTGAAGAAAAGTATAGAGCTTTTGTAGAAGAGCACAGCCTTTACGCATGTGTTTCATTGTTAGATGATGATTTCAATAATATGTTTGTGATATTAAGAGATGATGATGAGTATGTTGGTTTTGGATTTGTAAGGATAAATGAGAACTATGCCGAACTCAATGGTCCTTTTATTAGGAATTTCGTTTCTGAGAAAGATTTCAAAAATATAGTAAGAAAAGTCATCGAAGGTATAAAGAGATATTATCCAGAGATGGCTGTCTATTTCTTCACTGATTATCCAGAGTATTTTGAAAATCTTGGATGCGAGATTGCCTTTAACGCCCCATCTGAAGTTCTATTGAAGGCTGTCCCAGGCTGAGCGATGAGTTGGGACGGTCGTTCCTACATTATGGTTTGTAAAGGTTGTTGCAAAGGTTAAAATATTAATCCATGCAAAAATTAGGATATTTTCCGGTCGAAATAGTCCCAGCAATTCTTGCTGAAGACGAAGAAAGTTTTTTTTCTCTAACTAAAACTGCGGCAGAATTTGCGCATCGTCTGCAATTCGATTTTATGGATGGTGTGTTTGTGCCATCAAAAAGTGTTCAAGTTTCTACTTTAAAAAATTTAGCAAAGAAGTTTGATCTTTCGAAGATTGAGTTAGAAGCTCACCTAATGGTTTTAAATCCAGAGAAATATGCTGATGAACTTGTTGAAAGTGGAGTAAGAACAGTTATTTTTCATGTTGAAGCTGTTGAATCGCCTAAAAAAACATCGCTTTTCTTCAAGAGTAAGGGTTTGGATGTTGGAATTGCACTAAACCCTGAAACCCCTAATGAAGCAGTTGAAAAAATTATTAATGTTTTTGATTTTATTATGTTTATGACTGTTAAGCCTGGATTTTACGGCAGTCCTCTTGAGATCGATGCAATAAGGAAGATGAAAGATTTTGCGCTCAACCATCCTGATGTTTTAATTGCAGTGGATGGCGGAGTAAAGATGGATAACCTGGAGTTATTCATCGATGCAGGCGCAAGACGTATATGTGTTGGTTCAGCAATTATGAAGGCTGAAAATCCAAAGCTGGCTTACAATCAGTTTTTAGAAAAAGTTAATGAAAAGGTGAGATAGATGGCATATCTTCCAGAGCAGCGCAAAGAAAAGATAGAATGGCTAAAAAGTGTTTCAAATTTAGCAAGAGCTTCTATTTTGAGAATGACCTCTGTTGCAGGATCCGGACACCCAGGTGGTTCTATGTCGACAATCGACCTACTGATGGCTGTTTACACATTTGCTAAAATACATCCAGAAACTTATCTGAGCGAAAGAAGAGACAGGATAGTTGTTAGCCATGGTCATGTTTCTCCTGCAGTCTATACCACACTCGCTCTTCATGGTTTTCACGATCTAGATGAAGTAATTGCAACCTTCAGGCTTGCAGGCTCAAAGTTCGAAGGTCATATTGAGAGACATCTGCCAGGTGTTGAGTGGACAACTGGTAACCTGGGACAGGGTCTTTCTGCTGGTTGTGGATTTGCACTGGCATCCAGATTGAGAAATTTAGATTACAATGTCTTCGTGCTAATGAGTGATGCTGAACAGGCGAAAGGTCAGGTAGCTGAGGCAAGAAGATTTGCTAAAAAATATGGACTTAACAATTTAACTGTAATTATTGATTACAACCATATGCAGATAAGTGGCCGCGTAGAGAATGTTATGCCTGTCAATATAAAGGAGAACTATCTTGCTGACGGTTGGCAGGTTCTTGAAATCGATGGGCACGATTACGAGCAGATCCTCGACGCTTTAGAAAAAGCAGTTCAGATAGATTCACCTGTTGCTATACTTGCTGAAACAGTAATGGGCAAGGGCGTCAGTTTTATGGAAAACGACCCTGAGTACCATGGAAGATCGCTGAACGAAAGTGAATTTAGTAAAGCGATGGCTGAGTTAGGTTTTGATGATGATTTAACCAAATGGAGAGAAATGAGGAGACAGTTTTCGTTTGAGGGATTTGAAAAACATTTGCCCCATCAGGAACCATTTGTCGTATCGAAAGGTGTACCTATTGTCTATTCAATTGAAGAAAAAACCGATAATCGTACAGCTTTTGGAAAAGCACTGCTTGATATCGGAAGAGAAAACATCAGCAAGGGTATCCCGGTTGCAGCATTTGATTGTGATCTGGCCTCCTCAGTAAAACTGAGTATGTTTGCAAAGGAATTTCCTAATTACTTTTTTGAGGCAGGTGTTTCTGAGCACAACACAGCAGCAACTGCAGGTGCACTTTCAACTGAAAAGGTTCTTACATTTCTGGCTGACTTTGGTGTTTTCGGACTGGATGAAGTTTACAATCAACAAAGGCTTAACGATATAAATGCGACAAATTTGAAGGTAGTTTTAACTCACTGTGGCATTGATGTTGGTGAGGATGGAAGAACTCATCATTGTCTTGATTATGTAGGTGGTTGGCGAAATTTCTTCGGATTCAAGGTTATAGTTCCTGCAGACCCAAATCAAACTGACAGGGCTGTTAGATTTGCTGCTAGCACACATGGAAATTTTGTAATTGCAATGGGTCGTTCAATCGTTCCAGTCATATCGGATGAGAATGGTGAACCTTATTTTGGGAAGAATTATGAATTCAAATACGGCGCGTATGATGTTTTAAGAAAAGGGAACGATGTTGCAATCCTTTGCTATGGAAATACCGCATACAGAGGAATTATGGTTCACGATATTTTAAAAGATGAAGGCATATCAGTTGAAGTTATAAATATCCCTACACCCCTTGACTTTGACGATAGTTTGATAGATTTAATTAAAGATTTTCGCTTGGTTGTTACATATGAAGATCACAATGTAAATACTGGCCTTTTTGCCGAACTATCAAAGAGATTGGTAAGAAAGGGTGTATCGTTAAAGGTATTGCCAAAAGGCGTAGAAAATTACGCACCATCAGGTAAAGCTGATGATATTTACAGATTACTTCATTTAGATCCTCACTCTGTATCGGAAGAAATAAAAAGAAATTTGGAGGGATAAGTTAAATGTCTGTATGGAAAGAATTAACAAGCCTAGGAATGGAAGTCTGGTACGATGACCTGAGCCGTGATCTTATTACTACTGGAAAACTGAGAAAAATGATAAGAGAGGATGGTTTATCAGGAATAACATCCAATCCAACAATATTTGAAAATGCTTTTAAAAGCAATCCTGTTTATATTGAAGATATAAAAAAGCTTTGTTTAACTTATCGTGAACCTGAAAAAATATACGATGAACTCCTGATACACGATATTCGTATGGCAGCGCAAGCATTCGAAAGCCTTTTTGATAGTTCAAGGGGTGAACTTGGATTTGTAAGCCTCGAACTTTCTCCTCTTTATGCGCATGATACAGAAAAAACTGTTAGTGAAGTAAAAAGGCTTATCAGTGAAGTTGGACTGGAAAATATAATGGTTAAGGTTCCAGCGACTGATGAAGGAATTCCTGCAATAACGCAATTGATAAGCGAAGGCTATAACATAAATGTTACACTCATTTTTTCAGTCAAGCAGTACGAGAAGGTAGCTCTTGCCTATATCGAAGGATTAAAAAGAAGATACGATGCCAAGCTTCCTCTAAATAATATTAGAAGCGTTGCTTCAGTTTTTATGAGCAGGTTAGACACCTATGTTGATGCACTTCTTGAAAGAATGGCTGAAAGAGACGATATTTCAGAAGAAAAAAAGAAAAAGGCACTTGGTTTAAGAGGAAAAGCTTCCATCGCTGTTGGAAGACTTGTCTACAAGAAGTTTCTGGAAATATTTGACTCTGAAGACTTTAGAATTCTCGAGAATAGTGGTGCGCGCATCCAG
The DNA here is from genome assembly GCA_026417515.1 of Actinomycetota bacterium. Taxonomy (GTDB): domain Bacteria; phylum Actinomycetota; class Aquicultoria; order SKW223; family SKW223; genus JAOADC01. The sequence goes on along the minus strand of JAOADC010000018.1, from coordinate 35,522 downwards.
AATCCCCTGTGGGCCTCAACAGGCACCAAAAATCCAAGCTACTCAGATATAAAGTATGTTCAAGAACTAATCTATCCAGATACCATAGTAACTGTGCCTTCTCAAACTTTTGAAGCCTTTAATTACCATGGTAAACCCGTTATTGCTGAAATGGACTTTGATGAACAACTAAATATCGAAAGAGAACTCAATGAACTGGGAATTGACCTTGAAGATGTTGGAAAATACCTTCTTAAAGATGGGGAAGAAAGGTTCGTAAACTCCTATCTTAATATCTTAAAAACAATTGCAGATTATGTTTAGAAATAAAAAACCCGGCCATAATGGCCGGGTTTTTTTAACAGCTTCCAGAACACTTACAGGTTGAAGAAGAACTGGTGGAAACCTTTACGATTTTCATAATCTTACCCCCCTTCGCAGGGTCTAACTGCTTTCGTAGCAGTTGAAAATAACACAGGCCACCGGATCTTTGGCAGCCATATTTCCATTATAAGACAATGCTCGATACCTGCAACCCCCGCGGCAGGAATCCGCAAAAGGACAACCTTTGCAATCTATTTCTTCGATCCTGATTTTCTTAAGGTCGTTCCATGAAGCAAGAAGTCCTTTTTCAAAAGCATTTCCACCACTTATTTCTGTGAAGTAATCGCACTTGCAGAGATTGCCATCTGGAAGAATAGATGCCAGATTTGGTCCACAAGCAAAGCCAGGAGATGAAGAATGATATCTTGAATTGAAAGAATGTTTCAGTAAATTTGCCGATTCAAAATCAGGAATGAGATTGTGCTTCCTTGACTTATTCGTTGCGCAGATAAAATCGATAGTCCACCTAAAAGGTTGAAATTCTTTTACAATATTTTCTATTTCGTTAAAGATGCCTATGTTATGAGAATGAATTACAGTAGCAAAAGAAAGATCGATATGAGAATTCTTTATCTTCTTTGCAGATTCAATGACTCGCTTAAATGATCCCTTCCTCCTTAACCAGTCGTGGATTTCTTCATTGCCATCAAGCGATATTTGAACCTCGTCGAAGTTTAAATTCTTTATTTCTTGTTCACTAAGAAGCGACAATTTCCAACCATTGGTCAGCAAAATTCTTCGAACGCCATCTATTTTTGAAAGGAACTCGTTAAAGGCGAAAAAATCGGGATGTTCGAGAGGTTCTCCACCTGAGACAATCAACCTTAAACCACCAATATCTTCGAATTCTTTACATATTTTTTGAAGATGCTCCAATTTTGCATCTAACGGTTTTTGTTCAACAAAGCAGTGTTTGCATCTAAAGTTGCATCTGCTTGTGATTATTAAATGAAGATACTGAAGCGGAGGATGGTGTGAAGAGGCAAATTTTCCTTCAGAAATCTTCTTGCTCTTTTCACCTTCAGAAAAAGTGAGTAATTTTTCTTTGACAAGATATTTAAGAACATCCTCAGATATTGAGAAGTTTGTTTCCTGTTTATAAAAAATCTCTTTAAGTAAGTTTATAAGTTCCTCATCAGCCTCAAAAATTTCGTCTGTATTTCTTTGGTAAATATATGGAATTCCGTTGTAGTATTTAAAGGAAACATCTTTATGGAGATACATCTTAACCTATCATCTTCTTTAAATCATCTGATCTTAGTTTGCCAGATTTCAAAATACTTGTAAGTATTCTGAAAGCGCCACACTCTAATCTTTCCTTGTCTTTATCATAAAATGGACATCCAGTGCAAATCAATTCAATCAGCTTTTCATCATCCAATTGAGCAAGATCATAATCTGCCTGTTCTTCAAGGATTTTTTTAAAAATTCTCAGAGTTTCTTCTCGAGATATATCTTTCACTAATTAGCCTCCTTTGCTTTCAGTGCAGAAAGGGCAGCGAGACCGATAGGGCCAGCGTTTGGACCGAGATTTTCGATGTTTTCTGAGTACAATCTAATTACTGTTTCGGCTCTTTCTATTTCATTTTTCAAACTACTGTCCTGGCGTGAAAGATAATAGATACATCTTGCCAGCAGGCAGTTCTCGTTTAGTGGATGGTAGTTAATGCTTAAAGCACCTAAATCATCTGATTCTAAAACCCTATCCTTAAAGCTGAGTTTATTATGGTCATAGAATGATTTCACAATTGATTCATAAATAGATTTGGAAATTTCAAGCAATGACGCTTTCTTAGTTACCTGATGACACTTAAGTAACGCGTTCAATAATTCGGCAGAATCCTGTAGCAAGAAACCTTCTTTTATTGGTGAGCGCTTCAAGAGATTCCTTTCTTCATCGAAGAAAGGTTCCTTGAGCAAGACGTCTATAATTCTTTGAGCAATTTCAAGATACATATTCTTACCAGTTACAAGATAAGCATCAATAAGAGATGATGCAAATCTTAGATTGTATGCAGAAACAGGATGGAGAATTCTTCTTGGCTTTACAGACGAGAAAAGCCTTTCTTCAGCAGATTTATCGTAATATTCGTCGTTTGCATCTACACAAAATCCGTAGAGACCAGAAGGTGTTCTTAGGTTTTTATCAATGAAATCTATAGTCATTTCTGCAGCATTCAAAAACAAAATATCTTTAGTTAATCTGTATCCCAAGCATAATAATTCAATCATTAAAGAATTGTCGTATAGATGTTTGTCTGTTTGTGGGTTTGACCAGTCGCTCATCCTTGCGTAGCGAAAGAATCCACCTTCGACTTTATCAAATAGGTTATCAACAATTGCTCTGAGAATTTCGGATGGCATTTCTAATAGCTCTTCCTGATTTTCGTATTCAGCAATCGAAAACAAGAAGGATACCATTTCAGGAAATGGAAACTTTCCTTCGCCAAGAAATCCAACTTCTTCGTGGTCAAGGTTCATCACTGCTTGAATTATGGTGTCTTTGACAACAGTCTCTAAATCAAAATCCTTTTCAAATGTTGTTTTTGTTGATCGGATTTTCTCAAGATTGCGTTCAAAATCCTCTTTTTTTTCAAAGTAGTACTTCCTCTGTGTTTCAAAAAAAGTCTGCGCTTCATTTATTAGTGAGAGTAGCTCATGCTGGGTAAAAAAGTTGCCGCTGCCGATTGTTATTCCATGTGGTGAAAGAATGAAAACGGCAGGCAATCCTTCGCCTGCGTATCTCGCTTCAATCTCAGGCTCAAGATCAGCATCACATCTTATGGCAACCATTTCGGTATTTATCTTTGATATCAAACTGTCGTTTGAGAACGTCGTTTCATCCATCACATGACACCAGTGGCACCAAGCGGCAGAAATTACAAGAAGGGCAAGTTTATTATTTTCGTATGCTTTTTTCATTCCTTCCTTATAGTCATACCATTCAATTTCCTTTACTTTTTGTGAATCTGGAGAAAAAGTGAAGTCAAACTTATAATTCATTAGAGCAACTCCTTTAAAATTAGTGATTGAAGCTTTTTAATTTTAATTCTTTCAAATGGAGTAAAGCAAATGAGAGGAATTGGCACATTAATAAATATACTTGCGGTTATCTTAGGTGGCACCTTAGGTGCTATGATTCGCGAGGGTTTCAATCAAAAGATGAGAACAACACTACTCTATGCTATTGGTATATTCACATTATCAATAGGTTTTTCATACTCATTTAAGTCAAAAAATATTCTTATACCACTGTTTGCTGTCTTAATAGGTGGGATAATAGGTGAACTGATTGATATCGAATCTGCTCTTGAGAGTTTTGCTGATAATGTGAAAAGGATATTGAAATCAAGAGATTCAAGATTTAGCGAAGGTTTTATTGCCGCAAGCCTTCTCTTCTGCGTAGGACCGATGGCAATCCTTGGTTCGATAACTGATGGGCTTTCAGGCGACTATAAAATCCTTGCCCTAAAGGCAGTTCTCGATGGATTTGCTGGTATGGCACTTGCAGCCAGTCTTGGATGGGGCGTCGTTTTTTCCATTATCACGATTCTTCTTTATCAAGGAAGCCTTACCGTGCTTGGGTTTTTTGCAGGAAACTTTGTCACAAAAGCAATGATTAATGAGATGACAGCTGCTGGAGGTATATTGATAATTGGAATAGGCATTATGTTACTTGAGATAAAAAGAATAAGATTGGCAAATCTCTTACCTTCAGTTTTTGTTGCACCACTGATTGTTTATTTGCTTCAGATTTTAAAAATTAAGTACTGATGTTCTAAAATCTTTATACAAGTACCTCCATAAGCGATTGGAGGGTAAAATCAATTGAAAGATGTTTTTTTCGTTTTTGATGCAACCTACCAGCAGAGTGGCCAGCAAACCTTAAATATCCTGCTTGCTAAGAAAAGTGATGGTAGCAAGGTCGTCTTAGTTGATGAGAGCATTCAACCATATTTTTATGTTCACTTTAACGATCTTCAAAAGACTCTTCAAGAATTAAAGAAATGTCCAGAATTTTCTGGCCATAGTATTGAAAATAAATTGCTTAATGGAAAAGAAGTTGAATTGCTTAAAGTTTATGCAAGAAAGCCATCGGACCTTCAAAGATTAAGAGATGCTATAAAGCACAAGCCAATCATAAATGAATGCTATGAACATACCTTAAATCAATACAAAAGATTTCTGAGGGACAAGTGTATTTCTCCTGCAAGTTGGGTCGAAGCTGAGGTTACTTTAAGCGATTTAAAAATACAAGAACTTTCATCTTATCCAACCTATAAACTGGTTGAGATTCAACAGTCAAAAATCGGCAGTTTTCCTGATTTTAAGATTCTTGCTTTCGATATTGAGTACGTTGATGGTCAAATCGTTCTTATCTCATTTGCAGTCTCAGAAGAAAAGGCTTTTGTATATGCTGCATCTTACGCAGAAGGATCTGATAAGCAATTTGAAGACGAAAAAGAACTTTTAATGGGTTTTGTTGAATTTTTAAAAGAATACGATCCAGATTTTATTGTTGGGTACAACTCAGATGGTTTTGACTTAGACATCATTAGAGAAAAGATTAGGAATTATCGTCTCAAACTCCCCTTTTTAAAGGGAGGATCAACCTTAAAGTGGGTTAGAAGGGGAAGGGGATACGCTGCAAGAATTGAAGGCGCCGTTCATATTGATCTTTTTCCTTTTGTGCAGAACATTCTTGCTCCCCAACTGCAATCTGAGGTCTTAACTCTCAACGAAGTTGCTTCTGAAATAGTGGGAGAAGGCAAAGAAGAGATTGGATATGAAAAAATCATTATGCTCTGGAGAGAGGGTCCAAGAGAAGAATTGGTAGCATATTCCAGAAACGATGCCATTTTGACATATAAATTAGCAAGGTCACTTCTACCTCAGATACTTTCATTGTCAAACATATCTGGAGAAACTCCATTTGATGCAACTAGAGAAACCTATGGGCTGCTGGTTGACAACTATCTTGTTAAGAAGACCAGAGATTTCAATGCTGTTGCTCTTAATCTTCCAAAGCAGGATGAGATTTTAGAAAGAAGGAAAGTAGAACCTTACGCAGGTGGTTACGTTATAGAACCAAAACCTGGCCTACATGAAAACTTGGCAGTTTTTGATTTCCGTTCGCTCTATCCTTCGATAATCGTTTCTTTTAATATTTCGCCTGAAACACTTAACTGCGATTGCTGTAAAGATTCAACAATGAAACACAAAGTTCCTGAAAAGGAATTTTGGTTCTGTGCTGAAAGAAAGGGTTTTATTTCCTCATGTGTTGAAGAAGTCCTTAAAAGAAGGTTTGAACTCAAAGAAAAACTTAAGAATTTAAAAGAAAATGAAGAGGGTTTCAGTTACACAAAAGAAATGCAAGGCGCACTTAAAGTGCTTGCGAATGCAAGCTATGGTTACCTTGCTTACTCAGGTGCACGCTGGTATTGCAGGCAGTGTGCAGAGTCCTGCGCTGCTTTCGGTAGGCATTTTATAAAACTTGCTGTTTCAGAAGCCGAAAATTTTGGAGAGGTAATCTATGGTGACACAGATTCACTCTTTCTTAAGGTTGATTCTAAGGAGAAGGCGATTGCTTTCTTAAATGAGATAAATTCTTCGCTTCCTGGAATAATGGAACTTGAACTCCAGGGAGTCTATAGAAAGGGAATATTCTCGTTTACAAGAGAGAAAAAAGCAGCTAAAAAAAGATACGCATTAGTGGACAGTTCAAACAGGTTACTTGTGAGAGGTTTTGAAGCAGTTAGAAAAGATTGGTGCGAATTAGCAAAAAAACTTCAAATGAGCGTTTTGAGGAAAGTTCTTGATGGAAAGATTGATGAAGCGCTCAGTGAGGTAAGAGATGTTGTTTCTAAGGTTAAGTCGAGAAAAGTTTCTTTAAAGGATCTATCGATGGTTGCGCAACTTGGAAAAGAACTCGACGAGTATAAACAAAAAACTCCTCATGCTGTAGCAGCGAGAAAATTAATAGATAGGGGATATGATATAAGCAAAGGAGAGCAAATAAGATACATAATTGTTGAAGGTAGCGGCTCCATTGCTGACAGAGCAGAACCACTGGAGTTCGTTGACGTAAGCAATTACGATGTCGATTACTATTTAAATCACCAGATATATCCAGCAGCCTTAAGGGTTTTGGAAGTCCTGGGTTTCAATAAAAATCTCTTAGATTATCAGAAATCAGGTAGTGAAGATATGCCAACTCTATTCTGAATTTTTTCTTTACAAAGTATTCTGGGGAGTTTATCTTTAACTGGTGAATAGTTTAACAAACAAGGTGCGAGGTGATGGTTTTTTGAAATCAAGAATCCTTGCTATTCTTCTAATCATTTCTCTTGCACTCTCTTTACTTCTTATCGGTTGCTCGTCTTCAAAAACAAAGGAAAATAACGTCGATGCATCGATCGATAAAAAAAAGAAAGAGGAACTCGATCAAGCTGCATTCTTTGCTGCTAAATGTGGTTTCTGTCATGACCTCGATAGAATTGAAAAGAGTGGACATAGAGGTGATGAGTGGGAGAATGTTCTTAAAAAGATGTATCAGTACGATAATGGTGCCAACCTCACTGAAGAAGACTACCCCTTACTACTTGATTACCTGAAAAAGACTTATAAGTAAGATGAAAGTCCTTATTCTTAATGGAAGCTCAAGATCTGAGGGTTCCACTGGAAGAGTTCTCAGGAATTTTAGCGAGATTCTTACTGAAAGAGGCCATCAGGTTGAATATCTCCAGATCTCTGTATTAAAGATTTCGCCATGTACAGAGTGTCTTGCCTGCTATGATAGAGAAGGATGCGTTATCTTCGATTCTATGATATCTATCTACGAGAAGATAAGAGAATCCGATTTCATCATTATTGGAACTCCAGTTTTTTTCTCTGGACCTTCAGCACAATTAAAAGCGTTCATTGATAGGTTGCAAGCATTGTGGGCTTTAAAAAACAAACTAAGAAAGAAAGTTAGAGAAAAGCCTTTAAGAATCGCAGGCGTCGTAGTTGGTTCACGAGGTTCTCAAATTGATCTTAGAAATACTGTAAGCATTTTTAAGGCAGCATCCAATGCTATGGAAGGGGAGTACTTAGATACCTTTTCCTTGCTTGAAGTAGAAGATCCTTCAGATCTGCCTGATCGTCATATTTTGAAAGAAAAGATACGCCACTTCGTTGAAAAATTAGGTTTATAATTTAAGTAATGAGAAGCGATTTTAAACCAGAAGAATTTGTAAGAAAGTTTGAATCCTGGTTTGAATCATTCTTTGAAGTTTCACACGCTGAAGGAACAGTTGCAGGCATTTCAGGTGGAATTGATTCTTCAGTCGTCTCTGTTCTTCTCAAGCAAATACTTGGAGATAAACACCTTGCTGTCTTCATAGGAATTGAATCAAGTGAAGACGACAAGATGGATGCTAGGTTAGTTGCAGAGAAGTTTAATCTCAACTATCAAGAGATTGATGTTACAGATGTTTTCAACTTGCTTACGTCAAAACTGCCTGAAGGAAATATGATTGCAAGAGCCAATCTAAAGCCTCGTTTAAGAATGATGACCATCTACTTCTTTTCAAATTCCCACAATAAACTCGTTGCTGGAACAGGAAACAAGAGCGAGTTAATGGTTGGTTACTTTACAAAGTATGGGGATGGTGCTTGCGATTTTCTGCCAATAGGTTCGCTCTATAAGACAGAGGTTAGAGAGCTTGCCAGATATCTTGGTATTCCAGAGAGAATAATAACCAAACCACCAAGCGCTGGTCTATGGAAAGATCAAACTGATGAAGGAGAAATGGGTATAACATATCAGGAACTTGATAAAGCCTTGTACTTTATTGAGTCCAGACAAGAAGAAAAAATAGATCCAGCAATTTATGAAAAAGTTACCAAAATGATTAAAAACTCTGAACACAAAAGAAATCTACCGGTAATTTTTAACTATTAAAAGATTTCAAAATCTCTGAAAAATTCAGAAACTTCAACCTTGTTTTTATCAATGAAAATACAACATGATTCAGAGATTTTAGAACTTAGAATCAGTTCTTTAATAACCTTTAAGGATTCTACCAGGGAGAAATTAGTTTTATCGGTCCTTAACTCCAAAAAAAGATTATCAATACTCTTATCTTCGTTTTCCTTTTTTAACAGTAGAAATAATATAGTTTCGTTAGCAACCTCTTCAATTCTTGATAACTCAATCTCATAAGAAGAAGACTCATCACTAATACGCGCTTTTATTTCTCTGTTTGATAATAATTTCAGGAGTTCAGATTCTTTTATGCTACTTTCTGAACTGAGTGAACCATCTAGTGAGAGAGCATTTATAAGCATAATTTCTTGAATGCCCAAAATTTCAGAAGCCTCTTTAATCGTTAGTAATCTTTCTTTCATAGCGACTAACCGAAGTATCTAACGTAAAAGACAGTGAAAGCATAGAAGAGAATTGAGATAATGGTGGCTAAGAATAATGATAGCCATAATATAGGGTCTTCTTTCTTTACAAATTCTCTAATTTGCTCTAAGAATCGCATTTTGTCTTTTCTTTTTTTGCTCCCCAGAGGGCCCTCGCCACGCTGCTGGCTGTCGGCCATGGGGAGGCTCTACCCACCGTCTGGGTTAGTGTTTAAAATCTTAAGCGCTTCTACTGCGTAGTGTCAACATATTTTATTACATTGGAGGAGAAAGAATCTTGAAGTGTTTTATCTGCAAAAATAGTGATAAACAGGTGCTCGAACTTAAAGAATTCGGTGCCCATATATGCAATGATTGCATACCTGAATTTATTTCAAGAAGGGTCATCTCAACTATTCGTTCTCACAGAATGGTAAAGCAAGGACAAAAGGTTGCTCTCGGTTTTTCTGGAGGAAAAGATAGCACAACTCTTTTGAGTGTGTTCAAGAAAGCTGAAAAAAAGATCGGTGTAAAGGTAATTCCATTTCACCTACATCTTGGTTTTGGGTCGTATTCAGATAGTGTATTAGAAAAAGCAAGGAAGGCAGCAGAAAAAATTGGGACCGACCTTAAAGTATATTACCTTGAAGATTATTCAGTAAGGATTGAACCTATAGGAAGTTTCCCTGCATGTGCGGTATGTGGAGCCATTAAAAGGAATATTTTTAACCGTATTGCAAGAGATCTTAATTGTAATGTTCTGGCAACGGCACATACATTTGACGATATTTTTCTTTTCACGATAAAGAACTTTATTTCAAAGAAGGATAATATACCTGCTTCTTATCTCGTTAGTTCGAGGGATGGAATACCAATTAAGATAAAACCACTTTATCGGATTCCAGAGTCTTTAACAAAAATTTACTGCGATATCCTTGGTCTTGACTATGTCAGTGGTGAATGTCCCGTATCAGATAAGAAGGGGCATTCTTTAAAATCAGTTTTTTCTCAGATTGATGAGGTATCTCCAGGAATGAGGCGCCAAATACTTGATAACTTCAAAAGAATCTACAAGAAAGTGGGGAAAAAGCAAAAGGATCTTATCTTTGACTGCAAAATCTGTGGAGAGCCCTCAACTCAAGAAATCTGTGCTCTTTGCCGTGTGCGTGCCATCCAATCGGAAAAGAAACAAAAGTGATAAAATTTAAGATGGGAGCAGGCTGGACAGCCACCTGCATTTTTTGCAGGAGGAAAGTCCGGGCTCCACAGGGCAGGATGCCGGGTAACTCCCGGGTCTGCGCAAGCGACGGAAAGTGCCACAGAAAACATACCGCCGCCACCCATTGGCGGTAAGGGTGAAAAGGTGGTGTAAGAGACCACCGCTGCTTCGGTGACGAAGCAGGCATGGCAAACCCCACCCGGAGCAAGGCCAAATAGGGAAGGTATGCGGTTGCCCGCCGCGAGTCCTTCCGGGTAGGCCGCTTGAGCTTTGCAGCAATGCAAAGCCTAGATAGATGGCTGTCTCTCGAATCATCGAGAACAGAACCCGGCTTACAGGCCTGCTCCCTTTTTTTAAACCACTTTTTCCTAACAATTTCCTCTTATTCGACGATAATTCTATAAGGTGAAGAATATTGAAAGTCATCATTCTGGGTGTTGACGAAGAATCCAAAATTTTAGCAAGTTTTCTTCGAGAAAAGGAAGTTTATGCTCAAGTAGTTATGAATATCTCAGATTTTAAAAATACTATAAAGAATAATAATTACGATGCCTGCGTGTTGGATTCAGGTTTTTCATTTGAAGGCAACAAATCATCTGAAGAAACGATCCTAAAATTAAAAGAAAGCTATGGCATACCGCGTGTCTATTGTATGAGTTATCTCGATGCAGACGATTATGACTTGCCACTTCATGAGGATGGGCATCTATACAAACCGCTAACAAAGAGAGATCTTGAGATTTTCTATCGAGTTTTACTTAAGGATGAGAAAAAGGAACTTGTTTGCCTATTTTTTGGTCTGAGATTTTATGCATCACCCGAGAGAGCAAAAATATTGAAAGCACGCGTGGAAGATTTCCTTCTAAAAAACTTTGAATCAGAAGGATTGGTTGGAATTGATGTGCATTACCCACCAGTCGATTTAACACCAACAATTTCTACTTTGTTTAAGAAAAGAAACATAAAGCAAATAAAAGACGAGAAAGATTAAATGCTAAAATCCAGAATATGGAAGACATAAAAAAATTAGAAATTATCTTTAAGCCTATTGGTGTACTTCATAGCCCATTTAAAAGTGTAGAAGAAACACCACGCTGGTATACCATTTCTGATTTAGAAGGCATGATTGAAATCTTTGAAGAATTTGAAGAAGGTCTGGATGGTATTGAAAAATACGATGAAATCGACGTGCTTTACTTCTTTCATCAAGCAAGAACAGATATCTTAAAAGTTAAGCCTCCAAATTCTTCTCAAATACGCGGTGTTTTTGCAGCCAGAAGTCCACACAGGCCAAATCCAATTGCTCTTTCCACTGTAAAACTCATAAAAAAAGAAGGAAGGTTCCTTAGAATAAAGGGATTAGATGCTGTTGATGGAACCCCCGTCTTGGATTTGAAACCTCACAAGGAATAGCCAGTTGACGTTACCCTTTTTTACGGTTGTATAATTTATATCCTGTTATGAATATCGTTTTTGAATCAGTATCGAAATCATTTGGAAGAAAAAAAGCGCTAAACAATGTAAGTTTTAGATGCACCTCAGGAGAGGTCATCGGATTTGTCGGTCCAAATGGCGCAGGTAAAACTACGACGATGCGGTTGATGCTTGGTTTTATCTATCCTGATTCTGGAAAGATTACTTACGACGGAGTTTTTCAGGATTCAGCCATACCATATATAAGGAAGAATTTCGGTTATCTTCCAGAAAACAACCCGCTTCCTGAAGAGATGATTGTTGCTGACTATTTAGAATATCATGCCAGATCAAAGGGGGTAAAAAACGAAGTACAGAGAGTTAAAGAACTGTCCAAAGAACTTGATTTCAAGGAGTATTTACTTCAACCGATCAGCAATCTTTCAAAGGGATACAAGCAACGGGTTGGTTTAGCAGCCGCTTTGATTTCTGATCCAGAGGTACTGGTTTTGGATGAACCGCAGGAAGGTTTGGATCCTTATCAACGAATTGAGATTCGTGAACTAATAAGAGACTTAGGTAAGAAAAGGACTGTCATACTTTCGACACATATTCTTACAGAGGTTGTAGAAACCTGCAAACGCATTATTCTAATCAACCAAGGTGAGGTAATCCTTGACGAAGATATTTCAGCGGCTTTGAAGAGATTCTCGACAAAGTCTTTTTATGCGCTTGTAAAAGGTGTTAATGTTCTGGAAGCCTTCAGGCAGCGATTCGGAAATGAAAAAATTGAACATTTAGAGGATAAGGAAGGTGCCAAACTTCTACGTATCTGGTCTGAAAAGGATATTCGAGAAGAAGTTTTTAAATTTTGCGTAGAAAACCAATTTGTTTTGCTTGAGTTATCCAAGGAATCACCAACATTGGAACAGGTTTTTCTTAAACTGACCGAGAAGGCGAGATAAAAAATGCAAAGGATAGGCGAAAAAGTTGAAAAAATCTTATCAGTTTTTTCACGAGAAGTTCATACCTACATCTTTGCACCTTCTTTTTACGCTGTTTCACTTCCTTACCTTCTTATTCCTACGTATCTTTATTTTCGCCAAGCATTTTTAAGCTCTTATGCTGATATGAGATTTCTCTTTGATACGATTCCATGGGCGTTGCTCATATTTGTTCCAGCTCTTTCAATGCGACATCTTACTGAAGAGCGAAAACAAGGCACCTATGAACTTTTAATGTCAAGCCCCATATCTGAAGAAATCCTGATTGGTGGAAAGTATATTTCTGTTCTTGTTCTTGCAACAGTTGTTAATGCATTCTTCTTACTTTTGCCAGCTATAATTTCGCCTTTTGCAGCTTTTGACATTGGTAAAGTGATTGGTGGTTTCTTAGCCACTGTTCTTCTTACTTCTTTTCTTGTATCGCTTTCTCTTTTTGTGGCTTCATTTACAACCAGCCAATACGCAACCTTTCTCTTAACTACGGTAGTTACAATTATCCTTTACCTTTCTTCTATGAACATCGTTTCACTGGCTTTTCCAGCCAGCTTGAGGACAGTTCTTGAATTAATATCACCTTTAGTCCATTTCAGTAACTTTTCCAAAGGTCTTATTGATTTCTCATCCCTATATTATTTTATTGCCACAACCTGGTTCTTTCTTTATTCGGCATCTTTGAATTTGAAATTGCCCTATATTACTCAAAAAGATCAGAAGAAACGTTACCTGATTGTTTGGTTGATGGCTGTTTCTGCCTTGATTCTTGCTTTAGTATTAAGTTCGCTCATCAACTCAAAGATTGATATGACTCGCGAGCAGGTTTTTACTTTGACTGAATCTACAAAGAAGGTGCTATCTTCATTGGATTCTAAGGTTGTAATAAAAGTTTTTTCTTCGAAAGAGTTACCACCTGAAATTTCGACAGTTTACAGAGATATGCAGGATTTGCTTTCAGAGTACAGGAAGCAATCGCGAGGCAAGATAGAAATAGTCAATCTCCAACCTGATGCTAATCCAAAACATAAGATTGAAGCATCAAATTATGGTATTCCTCCTATTCAGTTCAATGTGATTTCAAATGAAGAATATAGAGTAAAAGAAGGCTACCTTGGTCTTGTAATTCTCAGTGGCAGCAAATTCGACACAATTCCTATTGTAACAAGTATCGGTGATTTTGAACTCAAACTGACATCAGCAATATATGGCGTTACAAACAAAAAGAAAAAGAAAATCGGGATTCTTTCTGATGCAGGAGCGAAAAATCAGCTTTCTGGATTAAGCGTCACTGCAAATCTTCTCTCAAAACAATATGAAGTCGAAGAAGTGTTTGCTTCAAGAAAAGAGTACGATTTAAGCAAGTACGATGTACTTCTGCTTATAGGTCCTACAACAACCCTTGAAACAACGGCAATAAATAGAATAAGGCAGTATCTGGGTGCAGGTGGTTCGTTATTGATCGCAGCCGATACAGTAAATGTTAATCCTCAAACTATGAGCGGAGAAAATTCCAAGATAAACATCAATGAGATAATCGGTCCATACGGATTAACTATGGACTTCAACATAGTAATGGATCTTAAAAATTACGAGAATGTCGTCGTATCAGGTGAAAACAGCTATGTTATCCCTTATCCGTTTTGGATAAGGCCAATAATTCCTTCAAATGCAGTAGCAAGATCTTTAGGTGCATCTTATCGCAGAATGGCGCTTCTATGGCCGTCTTCGATAGAAATCCATAAAATGAAAGACATTTCTTACTATCCTATCTTAAAAACTAGTGATTATGGTGCTAAGCAGGAAAATTTCTATATGCTGGAACCCAATCAGAACTTTGAAGCGTATGCACAAAGAAAAGAGACATTTAATCTAGGTGTGGCCTGTGAATCAAAACAGAAAGATAGAAGGTCTCGGCTTGTTGCAATCGGCGACAGTGATTTTATTGATGACTCCTTCATCCAGCAAAATCAGGAGAATCTTGGCTTTATTCTTTCAGCAATCCACTGGCTTGCCAGAAATGACATTTTATTAGGTTTAAAGCAAAAAAATGTGAGACCAGAAGCATTCAACTTCCCATCGAAGACAATCAGAGAGGGAATAAGATATGCAACACTTGCTATTATGGCTTTAATGGTTGTGGGTTTTGGATTGGGATACAGATACGTCCATATAAAATCCTTAAGGGAGAAATATGCTGAACAGGAAAATTAGAAACTTAAGCATAATAATACTGATTCAGGCACTTTTAATATCCGGTTTGCTTTTAAATGAATATAGGTCTATACCAGAGACCCTTTCAGCCTCGAAAATAGGTTTAGATAGCTCAATTATTAAAAAAGCAAGAGAAATTAGCATCAAACAGGGCAATTCTTTAAAGTTAACCTTAATAAAATCTGAAGAACAATGGCTGGTCAATGGTAAGCCGGCTGACTCAGGAAAAGTAAATGATTTTCTTGACTCAATCTTATCGATGTCAGTTGAGTCAGATCTTGGTCCCTTAAAAAATAGAGAGCGTGAATTTTCTCTTGATAAGTTTTCAAGGTATGTTGTTGAGATCAAATCAGATAAAAAATCTCAGAGTTTAATCTTTGGAAAACCAGGACCAACCCTTCATTCGAGGTATTTAGTATTGGAAGGTTCAAATAATGTTTATCTGGTATCGGGCGCTTTTACAGATGAAATAACCAAGAATCCTGATGATTGGAGAGAAAAGCGATTAATAAGAATTAACAACCTAAAAAGGATAGAAGTTGAAACCACTTCAACAAATTGGTCGATAGATTTTGGTTCTCGATCAGCAGAAATCAATTACCAGGGTAAAACTCTGAAGGTTGAAGGAGAAGATTTTGAAAGGCTGAAGATAGACATCGAAGGCGCTAAAGCCGACGGTTTTATCGACGATCCAACTCAAAAAGAAGAGAGACTGTTTAAAAACCCTGAGATCAAACTTACCATCTTCTATACAAAGGAAAGGAAGGAAATTGTTTTTGCAAAGAAGGATAGCGATTACTACTTAGCAAAAGACTCAAAAATTGATTATCTTTTCCTGGTTCCTGATTTTAATCTAGATATTTTTCTTACAAACCCAATAAAAAACTATAGCAAGGAGTAATTTTTGCAGAAATCAAGAACTGGAGAATATATCTCTGCAGTCCTACTGCTTTTCGTTGGTCTGATCTGGGGTGCGACTTTTCCAGTAATAAAGATTGCCATCGAATCAACAGGTGCGCTTTGGTTCAATGCTTATCGATTTTTGATAGCAGCCATTCTTGCTTTCTTGGTCCTCATTTTCAACGGCAAGAAGTTTTCCCAGGAGAAAGGATTGGTCCCTTACGCTTTTATTCTTGGTTCTCTTCTTGCTTTTGGGTACACGACGCAGACTGTAGGGCTCGCTTACACAGAGTCAGGAAAGGCTGGTTTTATAACAGGACTTTTTGTAGTTCTGGTACCCATATTCTCCTCAATTGTTTTCAAAAAGAGACCTTCAGCAGCAGTTTCTTTAAGTGTCCTTCTTAGCCTTGTAGGGCTTGCGCTACTTTCTCTTGGAAAGAACTTTATTCCTCAGAAAGGCGATGTTCTTGTATTTCTCTGTGCTGTTGGTTATGCAATCCACATCGTTATAGTTGATCATATTACGCATCGTTTCAATAGTTTGAACCTTTCGATGTCCCAAATAATAGTGGCAGGTCTGGAGATGTTCATTCTGGCTTATATTATTCAACCAAATCTTCCTACTCCTTCGCGGTATGCAATTTTTGCCCTCTTCTTAACATCTATTTTTGCTACGATTGTTGCTTTTTTTATACAAATATTTGCTCAGAAGCATCTCGGTCCAACAAAAACAGCTCTAATTTTACTAACAGAGCCGGTTTTTGCAGCAGTTTTTGGTTATCTTCTCCTGAATGAAATTTTTACTATGAGAAAAGTCTTAGGTTCTATCCTTCTTCTTGTTTCTATGGTGATTGCAGAAATTTTTGGCCACGAAAACTAATCGTTTCTTTAAATAAATCTAATTTACTTTTTTAATCCAAGGGTTAAAATTTAAAAGTTAGAAATGCAAAGGAGGTAATAATTATGCACAAAAAAAGGCTGTTTTATACACTTCTTATTTTATCTCTTGTTTTGATTTTTGCTGGTTGTGCGGGCAAAAGTGAAAAGTCTAAGGAAGAAGCCAAAGAAAATAAAGAGTCAAAGATAGAAACCATTACTCCTGGGGTTTTGACTGTTGGAAGTGACGTTGCCTTTCCTCCATTTGAGTTTGAAGATGAAAAGACACAGGAAATAGTTGGTTTTGATGTTGATCTTATTAAAGAAATTGGAAAAAGAATTGGCCTTCAAGTGAAGATTCAGCCTGCAGCCTTCGATACCATCATTCAAGCATTGAACGCCAAGAAATTTGATTGCGTGGTTTCTGCAATGACCATAACAGACGAGCGCAAACAGCAGGTTGACTTTTCAGATCCTTATATTGATTCTAACCAGTCGCTTGCAGTAAAGTCTGGTTCACCAATCAAGTCAATTGAAGATTTAAAAGGAAGGATAGTGGGTGTTCAAAGAGGAACAACCGGGGAACTTAAAGCTCAGGAAATCAAGGAAAAGTATGGGATTAAAGAGATTAAATCCTACGATGATACTTTGATGGCATTTGAAGATTTGAAAGCGGGAAGAATCGACGCTGTAATCAATGATTATCCTGTTACAGCCTATCTGGTAAAGAAAGATCCTTTCTTTGAAATAGTTGCAGAGATTCCAACTGGCGAAAAATATGGAATAGCGGTAAGGAAGGATTCAAAAGCCTTACTTGAAGCTATCAATAAGGCTCTTGCAGATATGAAAAAAGACGGAACCTACGAAAAAATCTATAAAAAGTGGTTTGGTAACCAATAGGAAAATTTCTGCCTGAATAAACTAAAGAGTTGTTACGTAATAATCATTCGTGAGGTATGGGCATGCTTTTTGTTGCTGAAATTAATTTAGCACAGCTCATAGATAAATATTTCAACTTTAAACTTGCTCTCGAGTTCCTGCCACACCTGCTTTCAGCAGCAAGGTGGGCAATTATTTATACACTTGTCGGAGAGTCCATTGGAATAATTATTGGGCTTGTAATTGCCCTGGCAAGGATTTCGAGTTTTAAACTGCTTTCATATCCCGCATCCATATACGTTAATCTTTTTAGAGGAACGCCTCTCCTTGTACAATTGATGTTTATTTACTATGCATTGCCTTATGTGGGTATTAATTTACCTCCTTACCTCGCTGGCATCATCGGTCTTTCCCTGAACTCAGGTGCTTATGTCGCTGAGATCTTCAGGGCTGGTATTCTTTCGATACCCAAGGGTCAGATGGAGGCAGCCAGGTCTCTTGGTATGTCTTATGGGCAGGCAATGTTTTACGTGATAATTCCTCAGGCTGTAAGAGTTGTCATTCCACCACTCACAAACGAATTTGTAGCTCTCTTAAAAGACTCTTCACTCCTGTACGTTATCCAGGTTCCAGAGATAGCTTACAGAATGAGGTCGCTTGCATCAGCAAGTTTCAATGCCACATCATATACTTTAGCAGCACTGATTTATCTTTCATTGACCATTCCTCTTACCTATTTTGCATCATATATGGAAAAAAGGTTGTCGAGGTATAAATCCCATGCTTAAAGATATGCAATTCATAATAGAAATAGAAGATTTAAGAAAGCGTTTTGGTGATAATGAAGTCTTAAAGGGAGTAAATCTAAAGGTAAAGCCTTCTGAAGTTGTTTGTATAATTGGTCCATCGGGTAGCGGAAAAAGCACCCTTTTACGATGCGTAAATCTTCTTGAAAAACCAAGTTCTGGAAAGATTATTCTTGAGGGCATTGACCTAACACAACCAGGTGTTGATATAAATAAGGTGAGACAGAAGGTTGGAATTGTATTTCAGAGTTATAATCTCTTCCCACACTTAACAGTTGAACAGAATCTTTTGCTTGCACCAATGAGGGTACAGAAGAGAAGCAGAGAAGAATGTCTTGAAAAGGCTGAAAAACTGCTAAGAAGAATGGGATTGATTGAAAAGATGCGTGCATATCCAGATCAACTCTCAGGTGGTCAGCAGCAGAGAGTGGCTATTGCAAGGGCACTTATGATGGATCCTGATGTTATGCTTTTTGATGAAGTTACATCAGCACTGGATCCAGAACTGGTAAAAGAGGTTTTGGATGCTATGAAAGAACTTGCTGCTGGCGGTATGACTATGCTTGTTGTCACACATGAGATGGGATTTGCCAGAGAAGTTTCAGATCGAGTTGTTTTTATGGACCATGGTGTTATTGTTGAGGAGGGCAAGCCTGAAGAAATTTTTACTGCACCTAAGAATCGCCGCACGAAGGAGTTCCTTTCTCGCGTTCTCACCGCTTAAACACTTAAAATAGATTTGTGGGATTTGAAACTGAAGCTTTTGAAAATTTAGAAGAAAAACTCGAAGAAGAAATAAGAACTCGAAACCTTCATCTTGTTGATTATCACCAAATTTTAACCTTTGAAGAGAAATTGTATCCAAAGCCATTTTGGATGGTAATTCCAGTGCTGGCAAACTTTTTCTCAGGGATAATTTTTGCTCTTTTGCTCTTTTTTATCTTCAACGAATTGATTGCAAGATTCATCACCTTTGATATTCTGAAAAAATTTAATCTATATAGTTTAATTAGCTACAATCTAATTTCTGGAGTTCTGGCAGTTATCATCAGCATGAAATTTTTTATGAAAAGAACACTCCATCTAGTATTTGCTTTTTTTCAAATCTTAGGAACGGAAATAATAATTACAGACTATTTCATACATTTGAAAGTAAGGGCTGGAAAGCAGCGCTCAAGAATTATTCCATATAGTTCTATTGTCTCAATTTACTTGCGTAAGAATTTGCTTCAAAAAGTTTTTAGAGTAGGTGATATCATTATTGAAACAACTACAGGGCGCATTTTTTTACATTCTATAGCTGACCACGAGGCTGTAGCCATGGAAATATTGGATTGGAAGAAGAAATTTGAGGAGGTGCCGAAGTGAAAGAGTTTCTAAAGCCATATCCAGCAGTTTTTCCAGTTCCTGCACTACTCTTAACAGTTTACGATGAAGAAAAAAAGAGATCCAATATTATAACAATTGCCTGGGCAGGAAACGTTTGCTCAGAACCACCAATGGTAAGCGTTTCAGTAAGACCAACTAGGTATTCAAATCAATTAATAAAAAAGGAAATGGAATTCGTTCTCAATATTCCTACTGCTGAAATGATTAGAGAGGTCGATATCTGCGGAACTGTTTCTGGAAATAATGCAGATAAATTCGAATTGACTGGTCTTACACCTTTAGCAGCACAGATGGTTAAGGGCCATTGGATAAAAGAATGTCCGGTGAATATAGAAGCAAGAGTAAAGCAGATCATAAATCTTGGAGTTCATGATTTGTTTCTGGCAGAAGTGCTCGGTGTTTTTGTTGATGCTGAGTACCTGGATTCGAGCAAACGTCGTCCTGATTATGAAAAAATCAATGCCTTGGCATACTGTCCAGAAAGATATGTGGTAACAGGAAGTGTTGTGGGACGGTATGGTTTCACAATCAAAGAAGATTAATTCAAACTTTTGAAAAGTCTTTCCATTTCATTTTCAATGCGGTTTGATATTTCCATAAGGGAACTGGTCAGTCTGACCAAATTTTGAGCTGACCTTTCAACCTCACGCATCGATGAAGCGATTTGATTTGTAGCCATCTTCTCGTGTTCAACGGAATTTCTTATGTTCTTAATAGACATATCTGTTTCCTTTGCAGCAGATTCTATGATTGCTAGCCTATCTATTGTAGCTTTACTGACTTCAAATACCTTATCAAATCTTTTGTGATTTTCTTCAATTAGAAATTCCAGGTCTTCAGCAAACTCAAATATCTCCTGAGTCGCTAACTTTATATTTGAGGTATAACTTGAAATTCTTTCTGTGAGGCCTCTGATTTCGCTTGCAACAACTGAAAAACCCTTGCCTTTTTCACCTGCTCGGGCTGCTTCAATAGAAGCGTTTAAAGCCAGTATTTTTGTTTTTGCAGAAATCTCTTCTATAAAGTTGACAATATCATTTATAGAAGAAATTCTTGAAAGTATTTCAGATAGTCTGGCTGTCAAAGTATCGTTTGCTTCCTTTGCTTCAGTAAAGGACTTGTTTGTAAGTTCGATATCGCGCCTTCCCTCTTCGGATGCTTTAAGAGTTTTTTGAGAGTTTATAGCAAGCACCTCAAGACTTTTTGCTATATGGGAAGAAGTTCTTGCAATCTCTTCCATCGTAGCAGAGATTTCAGTTATTGATGAAGCCAGCTGTGCGGTTGCTGCAGCATTGGTGTTTCCTATCTTTTGAATATCGATTAGCACCTGACGAAGTTCTAATCCTGCGCCTTTAATTTGTTCTATCAACTTTTCTGAGAAACGGACCAAATTCGCGAATTTAAGAGAAACCATTTCAATATTCTTTTCTGTTTCATAATCTGAAATAAAGTTTTTTGCAAGCGCTTCTTCTGCAAAGCTGGTGGCGTTAGAAAGTAATTGGGTGCCGAATTTCAAAGCAAAGCGATAGCAAAGAAAACTTAATAACATTCCAGAAATTACACAAAAAATAAAAAAAACTAAAAAATGCAGGAGTGATTTGAAGGTTGCCAGTGGATATATAAACAGGGGAAAGATGAGGCCGAAAAACATTCCTGCTATTTCCATAATAAGCAGAAGACCCTTGTGGTTAATCTTCTTTCCAAAAATTTCAAATATTTGTATTTTTTCAATCTCCTTAACGTCGACCATATTTTTTAATATCGTTTTAGTATTCTTTATCTTTAGATAGTTATAGATTGACGAAGTGTAAATATATCTAACTTTAAAAGTTGATATAATTTTCACTGATGGCAAAAAAACAAGAAAGATTAATAAGCCTGATAATAGCCCTTCATGAAAGAGGCCCTCTAACCTTAGAGGAGATTCAGGAAACTGTTATAGGTTACCATAAAAGCAGATCTGAGGAAGCATTTCGTAGAATGTTCAATAGAGATAAGGAGTACCTGAATGAACAAGGGATAAGAATATTATACGAAAGCAACAGATATCATATTGATTATAGTTTTAACCTGAATGAAAAACTAAATCTGATTCAGACAGAGAAAAATCTCCTTGCTGATATTTTGGCAGAAATCCTTTCATTCGATGATGTGGTTAATTCTCAAGCACTTCGCTCAGCAGTATACAAAGTTGCAATCAGGTTAGGAATCTATCCAAGGGTTATTGAAAGAGAACCGATGCTTAGATTTGCACTCAATATTACAGAAGAAGAGCAGTTTGCCAGCCGACTGATTGAAGAAGCCATAGACAAAAAAAAGAAAGTTGTCTTTGAGTACAGAGCATATGACGCAGACTCTTATAAGGATTTTGAAGTAAATCCAATACTTTTAAGTCTGAGGAATGGCGAATGGTATCTGGTTGCAGAGGTGAATAAGGCAGTTAGATTTTTTAAATTAAAGCGAATCAGAAACCTGCGTGTAAGCAACAAGAAAGCAGAGATTGAAATAACAAATATCGACGAAATCTTAAAGGAACTTTACAAGAAACCATGGCAGTATGATGTCGGCGATGAAGTGGAAGTTGAGATCAAATGTCCTATAAATATGAAAAGTTTGATAGAAAGGAAATTTAATGGTGAGACCTATAAGATAGTTGATAAAGATTGTTATCTGAAGTTAATCGTTAAATCACCTGAAAGATTCTTCCTTCACTTTGCACCATATTTATCAATTGCAGAGATAGTTAAACCAGATTTCTTGAGGCAAATGGTTAAGCAGAATCTTTGTAATGTTCTGGAGAGCCTCTGATGAATAGAAATTCTTTCGACTTTCAAAAGCTTCTATCTATGCTTGCCTACCTTGAACAAAAAGGCGGAGAAGCATCAATAAAGGAACTGGAAGAACTATTTGGTTATGATAAGAGTGAATTAAAAAAGATAGCAAAAATCATCTGCCTCTGTGAGGTTATGCCAGCGGTAACATTTAACCTCGAAATCGATGAGAAAGACGAAAAGGTCAGTTTCTATTCGCCCTATGATATAAGGATTCCATTTGCTCTGAGCGAAAAAGAATTATTTGCATTCCTTTTTGCTCTACTGGCTTTCAAGGAATATATTGGCGATGCAAATGAAGATTATAAACATTTAATCGATAAGATAATAGGAAACTTACCAAAATTGCTTGTGGAGGCTGTAAAAAAGGACCTGGAAAAACATCGAGCTGTTTATCCAAACCGAGAAGTTTTTGAAGTCCTAAATCTTATCTCAAAAGCCATTAAGGAAAGAAAAAAAATAAGAATAAGCTATTATTCCACTACAAGCTCACGTTTTGGCGTTCATGAGGTACTTCCTATTCAGGTTAACTATTACTTTAAGGGATTTTATCTTTGGGCAGTCGATACTGCCGATCAACTTATTAAAACCTTCATACTTGAGAATATTTCCGATATTGAAATAATTCCAGAAACATTCAATCTTGACAGCAAAATAGAAAACGAGCTCAAAGTTAAGATAGAGGAGTTCAAAAAGAGAAGACAGGATGAAATGGTAACTTTAAAGGCAACTGGATTTTCAGCAAGATATCTCAGCGAGATGTTTCAAAGATTCAAGAAAGAAGAATTATCAGATAATGAGATTCTTTTTCAGGTGCCATTGATCTCAATTGACTGGATTGTTTATCAATGGCTTCTTCCCTTCAGTGGAGAGGTAAGTATTGTAGAGCCAAGAGAAATCGCAGAAAAAGCAAGAGAAAGAATTGAAAGAATACTGGATATATACAAATAAAACCCCGAGAAACCCTTGGCTATCTCTACTTACGAACACTCTCTAACCTCTGGCTGGCTACTCTGCCCTTGCTTCTCAGCTCGGGCTTTCGCTCGCCCTACGAGGTTTAAATATGTTCGCTTTCGAAAAGCCTTCTTAAGGCTTCTCGGGGCTATAATGAAGTTTAGTACTATTTCATAGGTAAGTCAACTATTTTTTAAAAAAATTTTTTAGTTTTATTTATGCGTAAAAGTCTTTTAACCTTGTAAAATAGAATTGAGTGATTTTTAATGGAACAGCGCAAAGTTAGAAAAAAAAGAGTTTGTGTACCGAGGCACAAGGTCAATCAAATTATCGAACTTTTAATGAACGAAGATCTTAAAAGAGCCTATCTCGATATCGAGACAGACGAATCATTTAATCCAACACTGGTAGGTATATATATCAAGGAAGAAGGCTTCAGAAGGTTAGTTCGCCCTAATATAAAAGCAGAAACTATACACAGGTTGCTTGATGGGGTTGAAGTAGTCATTACGTATAATGGAGAAAGATTTGATCTTGATATATTAGAAAGATTTGTTGGTTTTAGGTTGTCTCCTTCTATACAATCTTTGGATCTTATGTATATGTGCTGGGAACTCGATCTTTATGGTGGTCTAAAAAAAGTAGAAAAAGAATTGGGAATTATAAGAGATAGCACCATTGAAGGAATGAATGGCTTAGATGCTGTAAACCTCTGGAATGAATATGAAATGGGGGATAAGAAGGCACTCTCTCTTCTTGAACTTTATAACTACTACGATGTAATGAATTTAGTAGAACTTGAAAACCGTCTACGCAGGAAAATTTTGGAAGAATATCACAATAATATGCCCGATTTAGGTTTTTTATAAATAAATTTGTTGTAAAATAACATTAAGATGAAGTTGACTCCGAAGGGCATTTTTATTGATTTTTTACGATTATTTTTGGTTTTTTATTCCGTTGTTTATTTCCTGCTTGCACTTGCAAGTTACTTTAATAATTATTTATCTATCAGAATTTTCTATCAGCCGCTCTTAGAAAAAATTGTTTTTAAAGTTGATATAGTGGGTTCGTTTATAAAAAATTCTAAATCAGCAGAGATAATGAATTATTTCTTGATTGGTCTGATTCTCCTCCTACTTAACTTTTTGGTTGACACCCTTCAGGAAAATCTTAATGTCGTCAAGAAGACAGATTAATAAACCAATCTTTATTAAGAAAAGATACTCTTTTAAGAGGGATCTTTTCTTACTTATTTTGGTTGGAGTTCTATCATTTCTTGCTTTTTACCGTTTGATACTTATTCCTGTATTTGATGTAAGGCTGAAGACCAATGACAATTTGAGTGCTGTTTTTGAGGTCAATGAGATTACTGGACAGGAACAAAAGAAATATGTAACAAGAATCTGGATTTTAAATAGTAGAACCTATGTCGAAGTCGCTGACTATGATACTGTTACCAGATATATCTATAATGAAGACGAACTACTTCAAGAATCTCAGGGTAAAATAAAAAGATTAGAACGAGCTTTAAATCCATTCTTCTTTCCTTATTCGAACTCTCTCCTTGAGTTTTTAAAAAGAAACAGTTCAGACCTTAAAAACTTCAAATTAACAGGCGGTTTTATTCATTTAGGTAGAAAATGCCTGTTTTTGTCCTTTAGGGATTCTTTCAAATTGAATAGATCTTATAAATTTTTGTTTGATGAACAAACAGGATTTCCTCTATCTATTGAAGTGAAGGATGGTGAAAGAATAATCTATAAGGCAAGAGCAATAGATTTCTCGGATGAATTAAATGCAACAAAAGAACCATTTCATATCGATGCAAAAGAGGCGGTCGATTCATATCCTGGTATCATTTTAGAAGCTGAAGAAGTGCAAAACTTGGCTCCATTCACAATATATCCACCCACATGGGCTCCTCCTGAACTTAAACAAATGAGAATAATGAGGCTAAACAGATACAGGGCTCCATTTTCTGCATTGGAGATAAAAAAAGATTTGATTCTGTTCTCCTATTACGATACCCATTATTTTGTACATATAGTCGAGTCAAGGGGAAAATTTAATCTAAATCCTTTGAAGAAAGGTAAACCCTTTAAAGTTAATAATAGAGAATTTAATACAGCTGCGCTACCATGCGCTCTTGCAGCATGGACTAATGATAGAAATACATTCCTCTTAATTGTAAGTAATATAGAAAAAGAAAAAATAGTAAAGGTTGCTGAAGGATTATTCGAGTAAGTGGGTGATTAAATTGGCTTTACTGGCTGATTTTTTCACTTTTTCAAGATTGATCATATCGATAATGATAGTTATCCTTGGAATTCACAAGAAATTAAGAACCTTCCGCTATATGATATTTTTGCTTTTGCTTGGATGGACTACGGATATCTTAGATGGTAAGTTTGCAAGAAGTGCTTCAGTGGCATCTTATCTTTCCAGTTTCGATTTTATTGTTGACGTAATCTTGATCATTTCTTCCTTTACGTATTTGTTCATTTTAGGACTTGTCTCTAAACAATTTTTCACCTTTTATATACTTGCAATATTGCTGATTGCTTTTATTTCTAATTCAAAATCAATGGTTATGCTTATTTCTTTTCCTCTGACAATTCTTCCTTTTATTTTCGCCTATTACCTTGACATAGCATCTTTCTTAATCTCTTTAATCTGGTTGACTTTGGTGTTAATTTCTCAAAAGGGAAGATTCTTTGAAGTCATTGCTGAATTTGCTGAAGGATTTCCTTTCGGCCTTTTAAAATCAACTGCAAACTTCTTCAGGAAACTGTCTAAACATCCTTCTTAGATTTATCAAGCATCAGTTCTGAAATTAGTAGAACGAGAGCAAAGAAAAGAACAATATCTCCAATAGAAACCAGTTTGTAGAACCTGATTCCTCTCAGTGGAATCAGATCACCAAGGGGCCAGAACAAGGCATCTCTATTTGATGGAATATTTGCTGAACCTTCCTTCGAAAGCTTTATTAAAGTTTCTGCCATGCCAACTTTTCTTGCTTCATTTAATTCAAAGGGCATCTTTCCACCGTTAAGAACGATAGGAATTGCGTTCAGTAATGTGCCAAAAGCAAAAACTCTGATGCTTATTAGCCTTAAATTCAAGTAAGCAAAAATTAGAAGAACAATATAGGCAAAGATATTTATAAATGGGAAGTAAACGATAAGAAAGCCGATATTCAAATCCTTTGCTAAATCAGGGGAATTAACAAGAAAACGAAGTAAAAATGCAATTAAGACCAGTGATAATCCTCTAATATATGAGTTTTCTAAATTTCTTGTATTCCCACCACGTAGCCAGCCAATAAGCAACCCTAGCGGAATTGCAAGCAAAAAAAGCTCCATAAGCCCTAATTTTAAACAATCAAGATAACTATTGATACCTTTTTAGTGAAAATCTGTAAGTAAGTTCTTCTTTTTCAAGCCTTTCTTCAATTTCTCTTAACACTCTTTCAATAACCTTTAAGAAGGCATCCACCACATTTGGATCATAGGCAATTCCACTGTAGTCCTTAATCTCTTTAAGTGCAAACTCAACAGGAAATGCTCTTCGATATGTTCGATGTGAGGTCATTGCATCAAAAGAGTCGACGACAGCAAGTATTCTTGCTTCAATTGGTATTTCTTCTCCCTTCATCTTTTCTGGATAACCTGAACCATCATATCGTTCGTGGTGGAGTTCAACCAATCCAGCGACCTCACCAAAATCCGATAGCTGGTCCATAATATCTTTTGATACCTCAGGATGTTTGATTATTCGTTCCCATGTTTCGTGGTCAATGTGTTTTTGAGTGAATGCCTTATCTGGAAAATTTATTTTGCCTAAATCGTGCAACATTCCTGAAAATTCTACATTCATTACAACTCGATAGGGCAGTTTCATTTCTTTTGCAACAAGCGTTGCTAGTTCAGAAACTCTCATCGAATGCCTCTTTGTGTAATCATCGCGAGCACCAACTGTTTCGATAAGTGCGTTTACAATTTCCTTTCTCGTCTGGATTAGTTTGCCTTCTTTCTGATAAATTCCAGCAACGAGAAAGAACGAGAACAAACTGACAATTGCTATCAAATGAAAATCGTTCAGATATGACCAGATCAAAATACTTGAAACGACCAGATTCGAGGTTGTTGGAATCACCAAACTTAAAGATGTGGTCGAGACAGTAAGATCAATTACGGAAAATTCTTCAAGAAAGGCAATCGCAGTCGAAGTGATGAGTGAATTTACAAACTCGAAGGCGATAATGGCCAAAAATATCGATACAAAAAGCCCCCAAACATATACGTTTAGATAAACATCAAGAGCGTGGAAAACCAATGACGCAATGAAATTGCTGAATGCAATGTTTGAGGGGTTAAAGGTAATTTGGTACCACGGGTAATTTTTTTTATGTTTAATGTTATAGACCACTTCAGTAAATAGACATCCAAGAAAAATTGGAATCAGTTGCTCCAGTGGATTTAGTATAACCGCAGCAAATATGTATATGGGTTCGGAGAAGGAGAAATACACATGGGTGGGTAGGCTCGTTCCTAAGTTGTTAAAAATATAGGCGGCAAGAATTATAAAAAAATAGATATATAAAGATTCAGCGTGCCTCCATTTTAATGAAGGCACGCTGAATAAACATAGTCCGAGTACAAACACAGAGAAAGTAATCAAAAACCTTCTTAGCGTTGGCTTCTTGTCATACACAGTTTCCACACTAATTTAATCGGAAATTAGTGCGGAAACTTTAACTTATGGTCTGAAGAAATTTGGTGAGCCTGCGCTCATAACAAGAGCAGCCAATGCCATAATAATAAGGTAGAGTCTGGCCTTCATGCTTTATCCCTCCTTTCGTTGAAAAATTTGGCGGCAAAATAAAATGGATCTGGCAAAGGATTTAGTAGACAAAAATAAGGAGTTAGTGGGGATATAAGGAATTAGATTTAGTGCATCAACTTTTACAGTAACTGCTGCAATTAAATTCATTTGTCTTTGCTCCGATTGAGCTGCTTTTTATTTTTAATATAAGAATTTTTGACCTAATTCAACCCATTTGAATAAAAAAAATTGTTAAATCTACCCGAAAATCGAATGTTTTCGTAAAACAGCAGTTCAAAAGTCTAAAGTTTTTTAGAAAAATGTCGATAAAATTCTTGCGTTGTGGAGAAAAATGGGGCAAAATTACACTCAGTTTCATTAAGTGGGGCTAATTGGTGGGAGAAAAACTTTACAGTTATGGTATTTACAAATTAGACGAAAAGGGACGGATCTTTCTCCCAGCAAAGAATCGGCATGTTTTTGGGGAGGAGGCTCTACTCACCGTCTGGCCAGGTCCGTCCCTTATCCTTATTCCACCAAAGAATTTTCCAGAACTTGAAGAAAGATATTTTTCAGGCATTGATTTTTTGGAGAAAGGAATAGACGAAAAACAGGCGATGAAACTAGGTAAGTTCAAAAATATTATTTATAGCTTTCTAACTGAGCAGAAGATTGACAAATCAGGAAGAATTCTGATTCCTAAGGAACATCTTGAATACGCAAATATAAGCAAAGAAGCACGTATTGTCGGCTACGGTCTCTATTATCGAATTTGGGACCCAGATCTTTATAGGCAGTCGATAAGTGAACCGCTTGAAGAATTTAAGAGCTTGCCAATTTAGGTGGGTGTTGAAACTTGAAAAATGAATATCGGTACCGCCACCAACCGGTGATGCTGGCCGAAGTGCTGCAGTATTTGAATCTGAAAAAAGGCAGCACTATCGTTGACTGCACCTTAGGCGGAGCAGGACATGCAGCAAAAATCGCAGAAAAAATCATCCCAGGTGGTTGGCTGGTGGGGCTTGACGCAGATAACGCAGCTATAAATGCAGCAAGAAATGTACTTGCCCCCTTCGGCCAGCATATTCAGATAAGTTTGGTACAGTCCGGTTTTGATAAATTGGACGATGTGTTAATGGAACTTGGAACAGGTCTTGTTGATGGTTTTCTGTATGATCTTGGAATTTCTTCCTATCACGCTGAAACACCAGAAAGAGGTTTTAGTTATAACCAGGATGGTCCATTGGATATGAGATTTGATACAAGACAGGAGCTTACGGCAGAGATGGTTGTAAACAAATACAGTGAGGATGAACTGGCAAGAATCATAAAGCAGTATGGAGAAGAAAAGTTTGCAAGAAGAATTGCAAAGTTCATTGTAGAAAGAAGGAAGATAAAGCCAATAAAAACCACGAAAGAACTGGTTGAAATAATCAAGGATGCAATACCGGCTTCTGAAAGAAGGAAGGGACACCATCCGGCTAAAAAGACTTTTCAAGCTCTAAGAATTGAAGTGAACAAAGAATTGGAAAGAATAGAAAAATCGCTTGATCAGGCTATAAGATGGCTCAAGCCTGGAGGGCGTATTGTTGTGATTTCTTACCAATCGCTTGAAGATAGATTGGTGAAGAGCAAGTTTCAAGATTGGTCCAAGAGTTGTATCTGTCCTCCAAAATCGCCGGTTTGTGTTTGTGGGCGGAAACCGATAGCAAAGTTAATAACAAAAAAGCCATTAAAACCAAAAAAAGAGGAAGTTGAGTTGAATCCAAGATCAAGAAGTGCAACATTGAGGGCAATTGAGAGGGTTTAAATGCGCTCTACTTCTTTGGCAAAAACTGAAATACAGAAATATACATATCAGGCTGTTAAAGAGCAGCCAAAAGAAAGGCCTGCCGCCGGCCGTAGGAACAGGGCTCTTAATACATATCGAGCCCTGTTCCTAACAGTATTATTTTCCTGTCTAACTCTGGTTGTCATAGGAACAGCGCTTGTCAGTGTTTATGCAAGCATCTCAAATATGGAAATTCAAAGAGGAGCGCTATTAAAGAAGATCGAAGAAGAAAAGCAGATTCTGCAGCAGAGAAAAGTCGAATTTTCAAAACTTTCCGATCCTATAAGAATTAAGAACCTGGCAAGCAAAAGATTGGGCATGGTCGAAGCAACCGAGGTTGTCTTCATAGAATTAAATATAAAACCCAAAGAAAAAGAGGAAAAACCTGTCCTTTCCAAAGCTACACAACTCTACTACACAAAATCCACCATACCCAGCATGAGGTAGGGCGGTGGATAAGAAAAGATATGATAAGAAAAACAATTACATAAAAAGATCATTCTGGATATTTCTCTCCATACTTCTCAGTTTCATTTTTTTAATTTACAGAGTTGTTGTTATTCAGGCTATTAACCCTAAATATTTTATTAAGAAGTCAGAGATTGACCTCACTCAAAAAAAGCCAATTCCTGCAAAAAGAGGAGATATAGAAGACACAAATGGAAACAAACTTGCTGTAACCATTCCTGTGAAAAGAATTTGCACAAATCCATATTACTTAAAGGACAAGGAAAGAGTTGCAAGAATAATTGCAAAATATCTGAAGATTGATTATGAGAAGGTAAAAGACATTTTCGAGAAAAATAGTAATAAGTATGTAGTTCTTGCACGAAACGTTTCAATTGATACTGCTGAGAAGATAGTCCGTGAAGCCAGGGAGAATATGCTGTGGATGGAGGACGATTTTATAAGGATTTATCCTAACGGTACCCTTGCTAGTCACGTCATCGGTTTTGTTGTTCCTTCAGCAGAAAATGGATATCTTGAACTTGTAGGAAAAGAAGGCGCAGAATACTATTTCAACGATTTATTAAAAGGGACTCCAGGCTACATTGAGGCGCAGTTTTACTCAAATGTTGGGGCTATTGTTCCTGAAACCATTAAGAAAAAACAAGAAGCAAAAGATGGCAAAAATCTTGTTCTAACGATAGATAAAGAAATCCAGTTCTTTGTGGAGCAGGCTCTTAAAGAGGCTATAAAAGAACAGGAAGCCAAAGGTGCCTGTGCTATGGTTATTAATAGCAAGACAGGCGAAATATATGCGATGGCTTCCCTTCCTGATTTTGATCCAAATTCTCATGGTAAAGTAGATGACATTAGTTACTATATAAATAAATGTTATCGAGCGGTTTACGAACCAGGCTCTACGTTTAAGACAATAACCATCGCAGCAGCTATCAATGAACAGTTGATAAGTCCTCAAACTATTATGTACTTACCTGAGAAGCTTAAAATAGGAAGGTATACGATAAAGGAAGCACACCACAGACCTGCTGGAAGTTACAATGTTATTCAGATTCTTCAGGAATCGATGAATATTGGTGCGGTAAAAATAGCAGAAAAACTTGGTCCAGAGAGGTTCTATGAGTATGTAACCTGTTTTGGCTTTGGTCGTAAGACAGGTCTTGATTTGAGTGGTGAACAGGTTGGACGTGTTCTACCAACAGATCAATGGAAAAAAACCACACTTGCCACGATGTCTTTTGGACAGGGAATATCCTGTACGCCACTACAGATGCTCATGGCGACAAACGTTTTTGCAAATAATGGGTATTACGTTGAGCCCCATATTTTTAAATATTCGTATGATCCAGAGACAGGCTCTCAACAATTTAGAACAGAGAGTAAACAAACTAAGATAGTCTCTGATAAAACTGTGGAGATTATGAAAAAAATGCTTGAAGAAGTTGTCAATAATGGTACTGGACAGAAAGCAAAGGTCTATGGTTATCGAGTGGCAGGAAAGACCGGAACGGCGCAGGTGCCAGGAAAAACAGGATACCAGCGCGGTAAGTATATCTCATCTTTCGTAGGGTTCTTGCCAGTTTCAGATCCAAGGTTGACGATTATGGTTGTCGTTTATGAACCCAAAAAGGCGCATTACGGTGGTACAGTAGCTGCACCGGTATTTTCAAGGATTGCAGAGTTCTGTGTAAAGTATTTAAAGGTGCCACCTGATAAATCTGAGAAGGAAATCGATTCTGAGAAAACTCCAGCAGGGAAAGATGTGACAGGTGATTAACTTGAAGTTAGCGGATCTGCTTAAAGAAATACCATATAAGGATGTAAAGGGGAATACTTACTTGGAGGTTTCTGGAATAACTTCAAATTCGATGAAGGTCGAGGAAGGCTATGTCTTCGTTTGCATCAAAGGCACAAATGTTGATGGTCACGATTTTGCTATGGATGCTGTTAAGAAGGGTGCCATTGCAGTTGTTTGCGAGCGCGAAATTGATATTCCTCATAATGTTGCGAAGATTTTTGTCGAGGATTCAAGAGAGGCCTATGCTCTGCTATCGGCAGCAATATTTAAGTATCCTTCGAAATACATGAAAGTTATAGGAGTTACAGGAACCAACGGCAAAACCACGACCACACATTTAATAGAAAGCATTTTTAGAAAAGCTGGATTTAAAACAGGATTGATTGGAACAGTCCGCAATAAGATTGGTGATGATGTGATTCCTGTTACCCATACGACACCAGACTCCTATGAGTTGCAAAGTCTATTTGATGCGATGAGAAGAGAAAATGTTGAAATCGTTTCAATGGAGGTCTCCTCTCATGCTATAGACCAGAAGAGAATAGTAGGTACCAATTTTTCTGCATTAGTTTTCACAAATCTTTCTCAGGATCATCTCGATTACCATCTCACAATGGAAGAATATGCAAGAGTTAAGATGAGCCTCTTTATTAATAATCCAGATGTACCCTGGATAGTAAACTTAGATGATCCTGTAGGTGAAGAACTTTACTCTATTGGAAAGAGTAAATCATCTAGGTTAGTAACCTATGGTTTTGGAAAGAATGCTGAAATTAGAGCAGATGATATTAATGTGGATATCGGAAGTATAAATTTTAAGTTGATATTTAAAGATAAGCCTGTTGCAGCAGTTTATCTTCCTTTAACAGGGATTTTCAATGTATATAATGCTCTTGCCGCTGCTTCAGCCTGTCATTCTCTTGGAATATCATTTGAGCAGATTGCTGCCGGTCTTAGAGAGGCTGAAACACCACCTGGAAGATTCGAGATGATAAAATCAGATGAATCATTTTTTGTAATCGTTGATTATGCCCATACTCCAGATGGTTTAAAAAATGTTATCGATGCTTGCCTGGGCATCCTTAAAGGGAATGGTCGCTTAATAACAGTTTTTGGTTGTGGCGGAGATCGGGATAAAGATAAGCGACCAAAAATGGGTGCCATTGCTGCGAGTATGAGCTCGCTGGTAATTGTTACATCTGATAATCCAAGAAGTGAAGAACCTGAAGAAATAATCGATGATATTCTGAAAGGAATAGAGGAGGACTTAAAATATAAAGTTATAGTTGAGGTTGATAGAAAGAAAGCAATCTTTAAAGCGATAGAGATGGCAAGAAGTGGAGATATTGTCTTGATTGCTGGAAAAGGGCACGAGAATTATCAGATATTTAAGGATAGAACAGTCCACTTTGATGATAGGGAAGTGGCAAAAGAGGCTATCGAGGAAAGGAAGAGAAAGATTGCTTTTTAAAGTAAGTGACTTTGCAAGTGAATATGGGTTTAAGATCTTCGGGCTTAAAGAATTGAGTTTCGAAAAGATAGTCACTGACAGCAGAGAAGCAGGTCCAAAAAAAGCGTTTGCAGCTTTAAAAGGCAGGAAGAATGATGGCCACGATTTTATTGAAGAAGCATATGCCAGTGGAAGTAGAGTTTTCTTCGTCGATTCTAAAAGGATTGAAGAGATAAGAAAAAAGTATATTAATTGGAATACAAACGCATCCTTCCTCTATATCGAGGGTATGGATTCTCAAGAATCACTATTAAGTGCTGCGAAGAATAAAGCTAAGGGAATTCAAGGGGAAATTATCGGCATTACAGGAAGCTCAGGAAAAACTACAGTAAAAGAAATGCTATATTGCCTGCTTGGTTTGAAATTCGAAGTATTTAAAGTAAGGAAGAGTTTTAACACTCCACTTGGTCTTTCAGTTGAGATATTGAATGCCAGACCGAATGCTGATTTTTACCTTTTTGAATATGGTATTAGAAAAGAAAACGATATGGACGAACTTTTAGAAATCGTTAAACCAACAAAAGCGATTATCACCAATATTGGCTTTGCTCATGTAGGAATTCTTGGTTCAAGGGAAGCAATCTTTAAAGAAAAAATCAAACTTGCAAAAGCAGAATCTGTTAGAGAGGTTTACCTGAATTCTGAAGATGATTTTTTTGAGAAATCTATAAGAGAGCTTAAAGGTTACAGTTGCAGGATCTATACATGTGGTAGGAATGATAGCGATGATTTGCGTTATCAGGTTCTTTCAGTTGATGAAGCTGGTTATCCAGAGGTCAGATTCTTTTTTAGAAAAATGACGTTTGATTTCAAACTTCCCGTGCCTGGTCTTCATAATGTTTCTAATCTCGCCATCGCCTCTCTTCTAGCACTAAAGAATGGATTGGGAAAAGAAGAATTTCTGGAAGCAGTTGCAGAAGTAAGATTACCAAAGATGCGACTTGAAGTTTTAAGAAAGGAAGGGGTAATTTTTATAAACGACGCCTACAACTCAAATCCTGCCTCACTTCGCTCAGCTCTCGAGTTTCTGTTCACTCTTTCAAAAGAAGCAGACAAGAAAAAGATTGCAGTTCTTGGCGATATGCTTGAACTTGGAGATTATTCAGAAGAAATGCATGAAGAGGCTGGCAGGCAGGCAAAGGTCCTTGGCGTTGATGCTGTTATTTACATAGGAGATTTTTTTGAAAGCTTCAAGAAAGGATTTGGGGAAGAAAGAATTTTTAGAGCATCTAACTGCAAAGAGGCTGCAGATATATTAAAGGGTATGCTGACTGAAAAAACGGTGGTTCTCATTAAAGCTTCAAGAGCGCTTGGTCTTGAAAGGGTGCTAGAATATGTCTGATCTCTTATCAATAATTTTAGAACTGTTTCCAAAGTATCCTTCGTTCCAATTATTTGTTTCTCTTTCTTTGGCTATGTTTTTGTGCATTCTTATCACGCCCCTGCTAATCAGATACTTTAGAAATAGAAACATAGGGCAGATTGTAAGAACTGATGGTCCTGAACCTCATCTGAAAAAGCAGGGTACACCAACGATGGGTGGAGTGGCCATCGTCATATCAGCATCTCTATCCTGGGCGGCTATTTCTTTTACACGTGGATTTTCTTTTAAAGGTTTCCTTGCGCTCTTTGTGCTTCTTTCATGCGCTCTCATTGGACTTATCGATGACTATATGAAAACTGCACGCAGAAGATCACTTGGATTGAGGGCACGAGATAAACTTTTTTTACAGTTTTTGATTTCGCTTTCTTTCAGTTATTTTGCAATTAATTACGCTGGCTTGCCAACTTATATTGAAATACCACTAACTGGTTATGTGCTTGAGTTGGGTTGGGCGTATCCTCTTTTTGTTTATCTGGT
>JAOADC010000008.1 GCA_026417515.1 Actinomycetota bacterium | reverse complement strand
TAAGTTGTTGAATAATGAAATTTCTGACCGTTTCAAAATCAGGTGTTTCACCACAGATTTGCTTAGTTCTTTCAACAAGTAATTTAATCAAAATTTCATCAGGATTAGTTAAGACTTCTTCCCAGGCTTTGGGTAAACTTTCTTCTATTTTTACCCTTTTTCTTTTTTCATCCAGAATTGATTTTGCCCTTAATCTCGCTTTTCCAGAAATAACATTTTCTTTATAAAGTAAATCGATAAAGTTATTAGCAATGAAATCGAGATCATAAGTTAGGAGATCTATGGAACGAAATTTTCTTTCTTGCCAAGAACCTTTTGCTAAGGGTAGGTAGAACCACCAAACTATACCATTTGTCAATACTGCTAAATCTACACCTTCTCTATAAGAATAATTAATAAGTTGTTCTTCATGATTTTTAAGATCTTCTCCTATTTTTTTTACTTCGATGAAGGCTTTAAGTTCGTTGTTATGTTTTAAAGCATAGTCAACCCTAAGTTTTTCGTTTTTGATTCCGTTGATAGGAGTATATTCTGGAATCACTTCATTTGGATCAAAAATATTCCAGTCAAGTAAATCGAATAATCTTTGCACTATGGATTGTTTGGTTTTAGCTTCATCGAAATTACTCAAATATTTGTTACTTCTTAGATCTGTGATAAATTTTATCAAATCTTGTTTTATTTTATGATTTTGCTTCATTTCATAAACTAAAATAAAACATAAGTAAAGTATAAATCAAGACTATAATCAAAATTGAAGAAATTTCGCAAAAATTAATTCTTATTAACTTTTACGATTTCGAATCTGAATTTTCCGGCGGGGGCTTCGACCTCTACTGTTTCTCCCACTTTCTTTTTGAAGAGGGCCTTTCCAACAGGGGAGCTTATAGAAACTTTTAGAGTTGAACTGTCAGTTTCTCCAAAACCGACGACTTCGACTTCTAAAATATGTCCATTGTCAAGATTTTTAAGAACAACTTTTCTGCCTGGAGCAACGACATTATCGTCTACTTCTTCATCAGAGTAGATTTCTGCTTCAGAAATCATCTTTTCCAGTTCCTTAATTCTTGATTCAAGCTGAGCCTGCCTTTCTTTGGCAAACTCAAACTCAGCGTTTTCGCTCAAATCTCCATGGGCACGTGCCTCTTTAAGCATTTGTGCGACTTCCTGGCGTTCCACATTTTTAAGATGCTCAAGTTCTTCCTGGAGCTTTTTAAGTCCGTTTTTAGTAAGAATAATCTTATCGTAATCCTTCTGCATTACTACTCACCCTTGTTTTTTATATTGGTGGCGGGGGGCAGAGTCGAACTGCCGACGCAGGGCTTTTCAGGCCCTCGCTCTACCTCCTGAGCTACCCCGCCTGTTTTTAAAGCATAGATTATATATTCGGATGGAAAATTTAACAACAAAATGTTTTCTAAAAGGTAAAATTACATAGAAAGTGGTAATGGTAAGTATTTATATCTGGATGTGATTGCATTGATAGAGCTATTCATAGCTGGATTAGGAAGAGGGGCAAAATATGTTCTTAATGTATTTAAGAATGTTGAACAGTTATATCAGAGAATAAAAGTTGTAGGCGCACTTGAAAACAATCCCAATTCAGTGGCGATTGAAGATGCTAAGTCAATGAATATCCCTGTCTATCATTCCATTGAGGAAATAAAGAGCAACGATCCTGACATAGTTTTAAACTTGACTGGAAATGAGGAATTTATAGTTGAGTTGCGAAAGAAATTCAATAATGCAGATATCATTTCAGGCAAAGGTTCGAAGATAATTTTTGAACTCCTGGAAATGGTAAATAATGATTATGAACTCTACCACGCACTTTATAACGCAACCGTTTTACTTCTGAGCAAGGAGAAACAACATGAAGTTCTGAATGCAATTATGAACGAAGCTTTAAAGGTTCTTAACTGCCCTGCAGGTTCAATAGCACTTTATGATCCGAAGACGAGGAGTTTTTCCCTTGTAACTTCAGCTGGACTTACTAAGCACATACTTGCTATTCAGAGATGGAAACCAAGAAAAGGTGGACTAACCTTCGCCATTATTGAATCCAAGGAGCAGCCGTTTGTCTTGGAAGATACAGAAAAAACGGATTTTGATCTTAATCCTCTTATCAGAAAAGAGAAAATAAGATTCATAGCTGCAAATAAGTTAATGGCTCAAGACGATCTTCTTGGAATACTCTATGTAGACGACTTCAAGCCACGCAAAATGTCAGAGCATGAAAAGAAAACACTTGAACTGTTTGCGCAGATTGCAGGTCTCGCCTTAGAAAAATTCAGATTGATAGAAGCCAATAGGGAAATGGCTCTTACAGATAGCCTTACTGGGCTGAATAATCACAGATATTTCCATGAAAGAATAACTCAGGAAATAAGCAGAGCAAGAAGATACAGGAAAAACCTTAGCCTTCTTATGATAGATGTAGATAATTTCAAAAAATACAACGATGCCAATGGTCATCTTACTGGTGACGATGCTTTAAAGCGAATTTCAACCATTATCAAGGAAAATATTAGAGCTGCAGATGTGGCTGTAAGATATGGTGGAGAAGAATTTATGGTTATCTTACCTGAAACAGCAAAGGAGCAAGCACTTATGGTTGCTGAAAGGATAAGACTCTCTGTTGAAAAAGAACCATTCATTGGAGAAGATGCCCTTCCTGGAAAAAAGCTTACTGTAAGTATTGGAGTTGCTACTTTTCCTGAAGATTCTGAAATTAAGGATGAATTGATTAAAAAAGCTGACGATGCAATGTATGCAGCAAAATTAAGAGGAAAAAATTGTGTAGTTTGCTCTGGGGAAGAACCTAGCCCTTCTTAAGTGAATAGATCCATTTAATAAGAAACGGCGATATAACAGTCGAAAGAAGCACGGTTGCTATTAGGCTTAAATAAACGTCTGACGCGACTACTTTGTAAGAAAATGCAAGTCCTGCAACGACGATACCAACTTCTCCTCGAGGTATCATACCAACTCCAACCTCAAGTGCGGTTTGCTTTCCTTTCTTAATAGAGCCGAGATATCCACCAATGAGTTTTCCTACAACCGCTATTACAGTGAATATCAAGACTTCCACCAGAGTGTTTAAGTTTTTAAGAGCAGAAAAATCAAGGTGGGTTCCTAATAGTCCAAAAAAGAATGGCGTGAAAAACCATCCTATGGTTCTGTATCTATCTTCAATAGTTGTGAACTCTCTGATTTCAGAAAGAACAAGTCCAGCAAGAAAAGAACCAACAATTGCTGCAAGTCCTATTTCTTCAGCCAGAATGGCCAACCCAAGCATCAAGATGAGACTCAATTCAAAAAGAAAATCGCAGCTCAGGGCAGAAAAGAAGGTAGAACGCTTTCTTGTGATGCGTGGACCAATTGTGGATAGAAACAAAACAAAACTGACAGCCTGAATTGCAAGCAAAACAAGTTCCAAAACATTTGTCTTTCCAAGAGCGACATTTTTAACGATTGCTAAAACAAGTAAACCAAGTATGTCATCAAGAATTGCTGCTGCAAGAATTATCTTTGCTGATGTTCTTTTTGCGTAACCAAATTCTTGAAGCACCCTTATAGTTATTCCAACAGAAGTAGCCACAAAGGTGGTTCCTATAAAGAGATTTTCTGCTGTTGGATAGCCAAACAGTTGTCCAACAAAATACCCACCAACAAATGGGAAAATAACTCCTAAGACGGCTGTTAATACTGCAGGCTTTCCCACCTTTAACAGTTCGTCAATGTGGGTCTCGAGGCCAGCGTTAAATAGAAGAACAATAACTCCAATTTCTGCTAATGTTTCAAGTGTAGTAGAAGGTTCTATGATATGAAGCATTTGAGGGCCTACGATTGCTCCTGCTAAGAGCTCACCGGCAACGGATGGAATACCGATTTTTGTGAGCAGGCGACCAAAAAGCCTGGCTGCAGAAAAAAGAATTAACATTTGGATAAGAATTTGTATCTTCTCCACTTTTATTCCTCAGAAAATAGATATTTAAAAATGTTAGAATAAGAGCGAATAGTTGATTAGTCAATATTGAATCTTAAAAATGAAAAGAATAGCTATTATTTCAGATATCCATGGAAATCTTCATGCTCTGGACGCAGTGGTCACTGATGCAATGAATAAAGGTTTTGATGAAATGTGGTGCCTTGGCGACACTGTTGGTTATGGAGCCTATCCTTCTGAGTGCATAGAAATTGTAAGAAATCGGTGTAACATCGTTCTTGCGGGAAACCATGATTTAGCTGCATGTAGGGCTTTAAGCCTCGATGAATTCAATCTTGAAGCGCGTCTGGCTGTTGAGTGGACTTCGGATAAATTATCGAATTCTGAAATAAGTTTTTTAAGGAGCCTGGAACCCTTAAAGTTTGTTGAAGTCGAGGGTATTCATTTTGTCCTTGCCCATGGTAGTCCGATGAATCCTATCTGGGAGTACGTGGTCGGGCCTTTTGAACTGCAGAGAACCTTTTACTTTTTAGAAGATAAAGAAGCACAGGGCGCTTTTGTTGGTCATAGCCACATTCAATTCTTTTCTTCAAGCAAAGATCTTCAATTTGAAATGAAAAGGCCTTCAGAGAAACTTGTTTTTGAAGAGGACACGATTTACATCCTTAACCCAGGTAGCGTCGGCCAACCAAGAGACTACGATCCAAGAGCTGCATATATGATAATCGAAGTCGAAGACAGGAGCGTTAACGCTGAGTTTTATAGAGTAAAATATGATATTGAAGAGGCTTCAAGTTCGATTATTGAGGCAGGTTTGCCCCTTTTTCTTGCTACGAGACTTAGATTGGGTTATTGAATTAGAATATTGACAAAAATATTTTTGGCTGGTAAAAATTTAAACTCGGTATGTGCCCCCTTCGTCTAGTGGCCTAGGACACAGCCCTTTCAAGGCTGCGGCGGGGATTCGAATTCCCCAGGGGGCACCATTTTTTTATTAAGTAATGATAGAATCTAACTGTTCTAATTTAGGGCGCTTAGCTCAGTGGGAGAGCACTTGCCTTACAAGCAAGGGGTCAGAGGTTCAAATCCTCTAGCGCCCACCATAGGTACCCTTTTCCTGTTATTTTTTTAAATTGCTTTGTTTAAAATATTTTCAGCACTTTTTCTTAATTGTTTGGGGTGAAAAAAATAGAAGAAAGAAAATCCATAGAAAATTTTTACGCAGTAGTTCTTGCTGGAGGAGCTGGAACAAGATTATGGCCTCTTTCAAGAGAATTGACACCAAAACAACTGCTTAAACTTTTTGGTGCTGATAGCCTCATAAGAAAAACTGTTTCAAGGTTAAAAAGAATTATTCCAGAAGAGAGAGTTTATATTGTCACTTCAAAATCCTTATTCGATGAAATTAGAAATCACCTGCTTTCTGAGTACCCTCCGCTTAAAAAACTTGGATACATTTTAGAGCCTCTTCCTAAGAATACTGCTCCAGCAGTAATACTTGCTGCCTGGGAGATTAAAAAAATTGATAATCAGGCAGTAATTGGCGTTTTCCCTTCTGATCATTACATTGAGGACGATGAAGCGTTGGTTGAATCTGTTTTAAGTGCAATTGATGTAGCAAAGAAAGGCTATCTGGTGACTTTTGGGCTTAAGCCAACAAGACCTGAAAGTGGTTTTGGGTACATTGAAATGGGTGATGAAATAGTTGATGGTAAGGCATATAAAGTTAAGAGATTTATTGAGAAACCACCTGTTGAAATTGCAGAAAAGTTAATCAGAACAGGAAAGCATTTCTGGAACAGCGGGATGTTTGTTTTTTCAGTTGAAAAAATACTTGACGAAGCAATGAAGTATCTTCCTGAGGTCGTGGAGGCGCTTAAAGAAATAGACGGTTACGCAGAAGAAGAGAAATCAATGTTTGCAGAGAAGGCATTTGAAGGCTTGCCAACAATAAGCATTGATTATGCCATTATGGAAAAGTCTGAAAGCGTTGCTGTTATACCTGTAGAAATTGGCTGGAGAGATGTGGGAAGTCTACCAGCTCTCGAAGAGTTTTATGAGAAAGATGAACGAGGAAATGTCACCATTGGCAACATAGTTAATATAGATTGCAAGAATTCGCTTTTCTACAGCGATTCAAGGTTGGTTGCTGGAATCGGTCTTGACGGATTAATGGTGATTGATACGAGGGATGCGACCCTTGTTTGCCCTAAAGAAAGGGCTCAGGATGTTGCCCAGGTTGTTAAACGCCTTAAAGATCAGGGAAGAGAAGAATACATATCACACCGTCATTCAACGAGACCCTGGGGTTCATTTACCCTTCTTGAAAAAGCTGACAACTATCAGGTTAAATTGATAGAAGTAAAGCCAGGAGCAAAACTTTCTGAACAAATGCACAATCACAGATCTGAGAACTGGATAGTTGTTAAGGGCACTGCAAGAGTTTTCTTAAATGGAGAAGAAAGAATTTTGCATGCTGGTGAAAGCATTTACATACCAGCAAATGCTCGACATCGCCTGGAAAACCCTGGGAAAATTAATTTAACAATAATTGAAGTCCAAATTGGTGAATACCTTGGAGAAGACGACATCGTGAGGTTTAGCGACGATTTTGGAAGGGGCGACAAATGAATTTTGAAGAAATTTCATATGTTTTTCGAGAGTACGATATTAGAGGCAAGTCAGGAAAAGAGCTCAACTATGATTTTGCAAGGAAACTTGGTTGGGCATATTCTGAATTTTTAAATGTTTCTGATGGTAGCTGGGTTTCCGTTGGCAGAGACGTTCGTCTGAGTTCAGATGAATTATTCTCTGGTCTTGTCCAAGGTTTAAACGAAGGTGGGTTGAATGTTTTTGATATTGGTGTTGTTCCTACTCCAGTACTCTATTTTTCTCTTTTTGTGTTAGATGTAGCTGGTGGAGTAATGATTACAGCTTCTCATAATCCACCTGATGAAAATGGTTTCAAGATTTGCAAAGGTCAATCAACAATTGCAGAAGAAGACATTAAGAAACTCTATGAAATCTTTGTGAATGCTGAAAACCCCAGAAAAGAGGCTAGCGTCAAATATGTAAATATAAAAGAATCTTATAAAAAAAGATTGATTGATGAGTTTTCTGAACTTAAGAATTCTAACTTAAAAGTGGTCGTAGATGCTGGAAACGGTGCGGCAGGACCTCTTGCTGTGTCTATCTTAAGCGAATTAGGAATCGAGATACTGCCACTATGTTGCGAGCCTGATGGAAGATTTCCTGTTCATATGCCAGATCCAACTTTAGAGAAGAATATGAGCGAATGCGTAAGACTTGTGAGTGAAGGTGGATATGACTTGGGAATAGGTTTTGATGGAGATGGCGATCGCCTGGGTGTGGTTGACGAAACTGGAAAGCTTCTTTTTGGCGATAGACTTCTTGTTCTTTTTTCAAGAGAGGTATTAAAAAGAAACCCAGGAGCCAAGGTTGTGGCTGAAGTTAAATGTACAAATTTTTTGTTTGAAGAAATTCGAAGAAAAGGTGGCATCCCTATTATCTGGAAAGCTGGGCATTCTTTAATAAAGAAGAAGATGGCTGAAGAAGGTGCTTTACTTGGCGGAGAGATGAGCGGACACTTTTTCTTTAAGGATAGATACTATGGATTTGACGATGCTCTTTATGCGTCTCTAAGGGTTCTTGAGATAGCATCAGATGCCAAGTCAAAGGGCTTAAGATTTTCAGAATTACTTTCTGATTTACCAGATCTGTATTCTACTGAGGAGATAAGAATTCCAGTCCCAGAGGATAAGAAAAACCTGATTGTTG
This sequence comes from Actinomycetota bacterium, assembly GCA_026417515.1. Lineage (GTDB taxonomy): Bacteria > Actinomycetota > Aquicultoria > SKW223 > SKW223 > JAOADC01. The sequence continues at coordinate 13,412 of JAOADC010000008.1, read as the reverse complement.
AGGAATTAAAAGAGGAGCTGGTTAATGCTTATATACCTGGATTTTCGATAAAGGATGTCATAGATATTGATGGCATTAGAGTTAACTACGACCACGGTTGGGGATTATTGCGCCCTTCAAATACGCAAGCTGTAGTTGTAGTACGCCTGGAAGCAGATTCACCTGAAGGTTTAAACTTATTGAAAAGATATTTCCTGGGAGCAGTTGAGAACAAAATAAGGGAGTATTCCTAATACTAACATTTGCCAGTATTTACAAGTTTTTTTCGTATGTTAAAATTTGTTTTCGCAGCCAAAGGAGCCGTGGTGTAGCCAGGTTAACACACCGGCCTGTCAAGTCGGTGACCGCGGGTTCAAATCCCGTCGGCTCCGCCATTCTTGGTTTATTGCTCACTTGCAAGTCGTTATAATGCTTCAATAAAAAATCAGGAGAAAAGTTGTGCAATCAAGAAAACCTCTAATTATTGGCGATTTGATCATTGAAAAACCAATCGTTCAAGGTGGCATGGCAGTAAGGATATCAACAGCTGAGCTTGCTGCTTCTGTCTCTGAATCTGGTGGACTTGGAATAATCGGAGCATCAGGTATGGATGCTGAAGAGCTGAGAGTAGAGATTAGAAAAGCAAGAAGCCTCACATCAAAACCCATAGGTGTAAACATAATGGCAGCAGTCTCTGCTTTTAACGAACTTTTAAGAGTTGCTTTGGAAGAAAAGGTCGATGCTGTTTTTGTCGGCGCAGGTTTTTCAAGAGAATTCATTTCGGCAGCAAAAGAAGCAGGTGTTAAAGCAATCCCCATAATTTCTTCTAAGAAAGCGGCAGCGCTTTCAGAGAAACTGGGAGCAGATGCATTGGTTTTTGAATCAGGAGAAGCAGGTGGACACCTGGGCACACTTGAAGGGACATTTGAATTGCTTTCAGATATTGCTGAGAGCGTGAATGTACCATTAATTGCTGCAGGTGGATTAATTAATAGTAAGGATATTCAGAGAGCTTTTAATGAAGGCGCATCAGCAGTTCAACTGGGCACTATTTTTGCAGCATCTGAGGAATCCAATGCCCATCCAGACTACAAGAATTACTACATAAACGCAAATAGCGAAGATATAGTCATTATTGAAAGCCCGGCTGGGCTGCCTGGTCGAGCCCTAAAAAACAAATTCGTTGAAGAAGTTGTTCTAACAGGCAGAAGGCACGAACCAAAGTTTATTAAAACCTGCATAAAGTGCTTAAAAAAGTGCAAGAGAAACTTTTGCATTTTGGATGCTCTTATCTGCGCTCAAAAAGGCTATGTTGATGAGGGCTTAATTTTCTGTGGAAGCAGAGTTGAGGAAGTTAAAGAAATAAAAAGCGTTAAAGATATCTTCCACGAGCTTGGTTTTTAATACCTTTAAGCGATCTGTTAAAAAGTATTGAAACCAAAACAAGAAAGATGACTGCCCCAAACAATACCTGCCAGGACACAAAATTAGCATATTTCTCATAAAATGCTTTTAACTGTCCATATAGAAAGATGCTCAATATTGATATGCCAGTACAGTAAATTAATCCACCAATGAATGTACCAATAACAAAATTTTTGAAATCCATCTTGAGCATTCCAGCAGGATAAGAGATAAAAGTTCTTGTTGTTCCGTACAGTTGTGCAGCTAAAATAGCGATTTTTCCGCGTTTTTCGGCAAATTGCTTTGCTTTATTAAAACTCTCTTGCTTGCCCTTCCTTTCAATATATTTTGCCAATCTATCTGAAAAAAAGCGTCCTATGAAGTAGCTTAATATAGAACCGGTTGTCAAACCTATGTTTGCTATAAGAACTATTTCAACGAAACTCGCTTTTCCTTCATGGAACAACGGTCCAGCAAGCAAATCAAGAGCGGCACCTGCACCAGGAACCCCCATGCTTTCTAAACACATTCCAAGAAATATTCCAGCAAGACCAAATTTGGCTAAGCCAGAAATAGAGAAATCCATAGAACCATTCACCTTTGCTTTCTTGCAGTAAAAACAACACCACCAATGATTAAACCATATCCTAATAGTGCTATGGTTGGTGGAAACTCCTTAAAGATTATTGCAGCAAGAGTACCAGAGACCACTGCTTCTGCCAAGACGCTTAATGTAACAATCGATGCTTTTAGTCTTGCTAAAGCCCAGTTTAAAGCATTGTGACCAACAAGCTGAGGAAGAACGGCAAGGAGAAAAAGCAGGCTAAATTCTTTTCTCGAATAAGCAAAGAGAGGAACATTGGTTGCAAGGCAGAAGATGATCAAGAATAAAGATGAGGCTGTGTAGACTATCGAAGTGTATGCAAGAAGAGGAAGGCTTTTTCTTAGTCTTCTTCCTATTATGAAGTAAATTGTGATTGCCCAGGCGCTTACAAGCGCAAGAACATCACCAAGAAGAGCTTTGGAAGAAAGACCTATGTCACCAAATCCAACCAAAAATCCACCAAATACTGATATCAGGATGCCAATCCACTCACTCAGAGTATTTTTTTCTTTAAGAAAAAAATGAGAGATTATACTCACCCAGATGGGTGTTGTTGTACCAAGCACTACTGCGCTTGCAACAGTGGTCAGTTTGATAGAAGTGATCCAGAGAGAAAAATGAAGAGCAAGAAAAAACCCGCCAAGTATACCAAGCAAATATTCTTTTGAACTTACATTTTCCAGTTCATTTCTTTTCAATGTAAAGGGTAAGGTAATGATAGAAGAGAAAGTGAGTCTCCAGGCTGCTATGGCAAGTGCAGGAACTCCTGGAAGAAACCTAATCAATATTGATGCAGAAGAGATGGCCAGCACACCAACAGCCAATACGAAAAATACAGGCATATGGATATTTTAATGATAGCAATTAAACCGCTAAACCCTTTCTTTTGGCCGTTTGCCGATGAATGAGAGTTTTTATCGATTCTTCGTTTTTTCCCTCTTAAGGCAGATGTAAATTTACTTTCAATCCAAAGGGGGAGGTGTGCAAGTAATGAGCGATGGAGTCGACAGGACTGCTGAACAGTTTCCAGAGAGTGAAATTGTGCCAGTCGAATTGAAGTTTAGAAAAATTCTTCTGGCGACAGACGGTTCAGCACCAGCAGTTAAAGCCACAAAGATTGCAGTGGCTTTAGCAAAGGAAGTAGGAGCGGAACTTACTGCGGTTTTCGTACGAACTGGTGAGGATGCGCTTCTTTATCCAGAAGAAAGACTTGCTGACGAGGTTCTAATGGGAGTGCATCCATCAGAGGCAGGATTGGAACTTGCCAGAAAGTTTGCAGAGGTAAACGGCGTTAAATGTAAAACGGAAATATTAAGAGGCGGGGTCGCTCCTCAGATTGTCAAATATGCTGAACGCGAAAATTTTGACCTAATTATCTTGGGAGACACAGGAAGAACTGGACTTGCTCGTCTTGCCATGGGAAGCGTTGCAGAAGCTGTAGTTAAAGCTTCTTCAGTGCCTGTTATGGTTATCAAGAAATAGTTTTGAAGGGAGGTATGCGCCATGGCAGATAGGAGAGAAGTTGAATTTGTGGACACGCCTGAAGAAGTCGATAGGGCTTATAGGGCACAACTGAAATTGGCCGCTACTTACGGCATTGTGTTTTTTGTTTCAGTTCTCTTAATTCCTTTCCTGAGTGGTAGTGCCGAATGGTGGTATGGTAAGCCGATCTGGGGCGGTTTCACCTTAAACTACCTGGTAGTTGCAATTCTCTTCCATGTATTCTACGTGATTCTGGCTTACTTCTTTGTGAAGCAGGCCAACGCACTTGAAGACAAGCTATTGGGTGGCGAAGAAGAGGTGAGGAAAAATGACTAACTTAGCAGCAATATTAATGGTTTTGGTATTGCTAGTGGTTACAATTGGTATCTCTTTCTACACTCGAAGGTTTACAAGAACTTCAGTAGATTTTTATTTGGCTGGAAGAAAAATAGGTTTCTTCACTAACGCTTCTGCCATATGTGGTGACTATTTTTCAGCAGCGTCTTTCTTAGGTGTTGCAGCCGCGGTTTATGCATCTGGTCTTGACGGTGTTTGGTATGGAACAGGATTTGGAGCTGCATTTGTTCCAGTTGTGCTTTTCCTTGCATCTCCATTAAGAAGGTTTGGAGAATACACAATTCCTGATTTTCTCTATGCTCGTTTTGGCAATAAGGATCTCGCTAGAATTATCGGGATCATAATGGTTCAGTTGATATCTCTATTTTATCTTGCACCACAGATGTACGGTGCTGGCACAACCTGGCAAGTATTAGTGGGTGCTGGAATATTTGGTCTTGACCCCTATACAACTGGTGTAGTAGTGGTTGTTGTCGTTATGGCTTTTTATGTTGCTATGGGTGGAATGAAAGGAACCACATGGAACCAGATGATTCAATTTTGGGTACTCTTCACCGCTATGGCTTTAGTAGTTGCAGGTGGCTTTCTCAATGGTTTCAGTTATCCAACTCATCTAAAGGAAGTTAGCAAAGATGTATTGAAAAATACAAAGACAATGACTGTCAAAGAAGCGACAACACCAGATCCAAAAACTGGAGTTGCTCCAATAGATGCAGCAAAGGCTTCGATGAGCAAAGATTCCTATGAGGCAGCTCTAAAGATTGTCAAAGAAGGAAAACCTGATGATAAAGTTGTATTGGTGCTAAATCAGAAAAACAAACTTCATCCAGAAAGACCTATGAAATTTAATGAGCCAGGACACCGCTATACCTGGTTTGACCAGTTTAGCATGGTTCTTGCGCTGGTTCTTGGAACCTCAGGACTCCCTCACATAATGAACCGTTACTATACTAACCCTTCGGGTAAAGCAGCAAGACTGACAACCGTCTGGGTTCTTGTTTTCGTGGGCACTTTCTACATTATGGCAGCAATTGCTGGTGTTGCTGGCCGTTATTTCCTATCTGAAGCATTTCTGGCTGGAAAGATAGATCCAACTGGAATTGCTGTTGACGGTCTCTTAATAAAAACTGATCAGTTGATGCCACTTCTTGGAAAATACTTCTTTGGTCAGTTTGGTCTTGGCTATGTAGTTGCTGGAGCTTTTGCTGCAATGTGGTCGACAATTGGCGGATTGCTGATGGCTTCTGCAGCCTCATGGGGTCACGACCTTTACGAACAATACATCAATCCAAATGCTCCTGAGTGGAAAAAGGTTGCAGTTGGTAAGACAGCTGTTGTTCTTATGGCTCTCCTTTCCTTAATAATCGGTATTGCCATTCCATACTATGGGCTCGACAAGGCTTATCCTTCGCTCATTGCTATGATGGTTACCTGGGCGTTTTCAGTTTCAGCTTCAGCATTTGTTCCAACTCTCATTCTGGGAATGTGGTGGAAGAGAATAACATTTAGAGGCGCTCTTGCTGGAATGACACTCGGCGGTTTCGGCGCTGTGTTCTTTATCTTTATGAACATTCTTAAAGAGACAAAAATGGTGGATCCTGCTTCTTTCTGGGGTTATCTGGGTTCACTCACCTTCCCGGTAGCCATAACCGTTCCAGTAGGAATTGTTGCAATAGTGCTTGTATCTCTACTTGATAAGAATGTTCCTCATAATGTTGAAGAGATTTGGATGAGAATCCATGGAACAGCAAAAGAAAGAAGAGAAAGGGCTTTAGGTCTCATATCTTAGAAAAGTAGTGAGAGCAATGACGGAAAAGCGCGGCAGCCTTTCTGGCTGCCGCGCTTTTTTGTTATCCTATACACTGATGGTAGAGAAAGAGCAGACTTACATAGATTCAATATGGGACCTAGAACTTTCAGTACTTGGCCATGCTGAATCATGGGAACATCTCAAAAATTCTTTTCAATCAATACTTTCTGTTATTGCAAATCAGGCAAGGAATGAAGACCCCTTTTTTCAGGTTGCCATAATATCTGCTGCTTTCAGAAAAGTGGCTAAAAAGGCTGGCGAACTTCTCCTGAAAACCGATTTCAAAGGAAAAATAAGCGAAGATGATTTCGCTTGGTTAAGTTTTGGTGGAGAAGCAAGAAGAGAGGTTACCCTTAAATTTGATCAGGACAATGGAATTGTCTTTTTTAAAGAGAGTGAGCATCTGAAAAACTTCGCAGAAGAAATGGTAGATAGGCTCGCCTGGTTAAGGATTTCAAGATGTGTGGGTGGAGTTATGGCATCAAATCCTGATTGGCAAGGCGATATAAAAACATGGTTAATAAGGGTTGATCGACTTCTCTCTGGAGTGATTACAGAAGAGGAATTAAGAAGATTGACTGTTCTACTTGATATCGACTATGTTTTTGGCAACAAGAATCTTTATGAAGAGATAGTCTCAAGAATTAAATCTTTATACCCTTCAGCAAATGCAGTGAAAAGGAGACTTGCCAGGGATATTATTGATATACCAAGGTATACTACCATATTTGGCAAACTTGCTCTTGAAACAAGACACGACAGAAGAGGAAAGTTCAATTTCAAGTTTGCATGCCTCTATCCATTTGTCGGTTTGGTAAGGCTGGAGGCCTGGGAAAAGAGCATTACAATAGCAGCCACCAAACACAGACTTCGATTTTTGAAAGAGAAAGGTTTCTTAACTGAAAAAGAATATGAAGAAAGAACTGAAATTTTAAAGGAAATAATTGATTTGAGGCTTAAGCAACAGAGAGCGCAGATTAATGCAAAAAAAGAGCTTTCGGATTACTTTGACCTAAGCCTCTACGATCGTAGCGATATTTTAAGACTGAATAAAGTCGTAAAGAAGGTTGAAAAGATGAAAAGAAGGTTGGAGTGGATTTACTGGACATGAGAAGAATACTTCTTTCTACTGGCAATCTGGTCTATAGGTTTGAACTTGAAGAGATTGCTGAAATGGCTGGCAATGCTGGTGTATATGGTCTGGAAGTCGTAATAAACAAAAGAATAGTTGAGATGTATGAGAAAACAAAACAAGGTTTATTCAATCTCAAAACACTACCTGTTGTTAGTTTGCATGCCCCGTATCACATAATCCATTCTTGGGGCACTTTGAAGTATGAACTGCTTAGAACCATCGAAATCGCTAAAAAAGGCGGTATTGAATTGGTTGTTTTTCATCCTCCTCTCAATCCTTTACTTCAACCAAGTTTCTGGAAATTCTTTAAAAGCGTCGAGGACTTCAAAAAGTTGGGTGAAGAAAAGGTTGCTGTATCAATTGAAACTCTACCTCGCTCGATGATGACCAAGTTTTCCTGTACGCCTCAGTCAATCTACAAATGGGCAGTAGAAAAAAACCTTGCTGTTACCCTTGACTGCACTCACATAGCAAGCTGGGGTTTAAATCCTTTGGAAGCACTTCAGTACTTTGGCTCTCTTGTTAGAAGCATTCATTTGAACAATACGCATGACTGCCATATTGATTCTCATTTGCCTCCAAATGATGGTTGTCTGGACATCTCAAGTTTGCTTTCCTACATAAACGAACATAATTTTTACAGCAATCTTGATCTCGTACTTGAAATTAACTTCCACCTAAAGAATAGGAATGAGATTGGAAAGATCATTCGAGATGCAGTAGAGTTTGTAGAACTTCATTTTAATTAGATGTTATAAAATGCTTAAAGACATTCTAAATTTTGACGACAATTAAGTAAGGAGTCTTTACAGATGAAATACATAAAAAAAGAGAAATTAAGGGTAGTTGTTTATACTGAGCAGTACCGTATTGTTGGAAACATCTACTTTGTGCCTGGAACAAGACTAACTGATACCTTGAATGTAAAAGTAAAGGATTTTATTCCCCTTACTGAAGTTGTTGTGATGGATAATAAAGAAAATGCTGTTCTGGTTGAGGTTCCTTATCTTGCTGTTTATCGCGATTCTATTCTTTTTGTTCATCCTCTCGAACCGGATCTTCAAAAGGAACAGGCATTTAATGAAGAATCTATAATTGAAAAATCGGATGAATGACAGCAGAAGCAAAAACAAATTTATTAAAGATTGGTATCACCAAGGCTTTGGGAGGATTGGTATGCCTTTATGCGGCGAACTAAAAGGCTGCCCAGCAAGCCATTATATGCGCTGCGAAGCATACTCGCAGCAGGTTAGCTGTTGGGAAATTAAAAAAGGTTGTATCTGCCATACAGCTGAAAAATGTGAAGATTGCTTAATTTATCAAAGATTTCAGGTGCTTTTTGAAGAATAAAAAATCAAATGTACAGGCTTTTCAAACCATTTGATTTGCCTCATTACTATGCAGTACTTGAAGGTAGACAAGAGCCTTTTTACCTTTCTTCAAAGAAAACCAAAGTCCCTCTCATAGACGAAAATTCAGTCTCTTTTTTAGAGAAACTCGCAATTATAGAGCAAGCATCAATATCGCTAATTAAAGGAAATGTCAATCAGGGCAAAAGCGATAAAAGCCTTTTCTCTTTAAAAATTGAGATGGTTAATAGGATGCTTAAAACATGTATCTTTTGCGAAAAAAGATGCAAGGTAGATAGGCGAAAGACAAAAGGTTTATGTGGTGTCTCTTTCGAACCAAAGATTTCATCTATATTTCTGCACTATGGCGAGGAAGAAGAATTGGTTCCTTCCCTTACTGTTTTTTATTCTGGTTGCAATTTTAATTGTCTTTACTGTCAAAACTATGAGATAGCCCGATTTCCAGAAGAAGGTAAATACTATTCACCTTCTATTCTCGCTTCTCTCATTGAGGAATATGAAAAGCAAGGTGCAAAAAATGTAAATTTTGTAGGAGGTGACCCAACACCTTCATCTCATCATATTTTTGCAGTGCTCTCTGAAGGAAACTTTAAGATTCCGGTCGTGTGGAATTCAAATATGTATATGAGTTCTGAACTACAATCTCTTCTTATTGGTGTCGTTGATCTCTATCTTGCAGATTTTAGGTATGGAAACGATGATTGTGCTCAAAGATTAAGCAATATTTCTAACTATACTGAAATAGTAAAACGTAATTTAAACATAGCATTCGATACAGCTGATGTAATAGTCAGGCATCTGGTGCTACCAAACCATTTGGAGTGTTGTACAAAAAAAGTTCTTATGTGGCTTGAGAAAGAACATCCAGACGTAAATCTTAATGTTATGTTTCAATATCATCCATGTGGTGAAGCATTTTTCAGCAAGGAACTTGCACGAAGGCTAACTGAAGATGAAATGAAAAAAGTGCTTGATATGGTTTTGAATTCAAACTTGAAAAATGCCAGAGTGGGTTAATATCAATCCGTCTTGTAGGTCAACGCTCCATTTACCACAATTCTATAATCGTATTTGGCTGCTTTCTTAAGAATTGCCCCTACTGAGCAATACTTTTCCTGAGAAAGTTGAACAGCTTTAAGAACCTTTTCTTTATCACTTTCGTTTTCAACTTCTAAATAGTAGGTAAGTTTTATCTCAGTGAAAACCTTTGGATGTTCTTCAGCTCTTTTAGCGCTAACTTCCATATAAAAATCGTTAATCTTTACTCTCATTTTGTTAAGGATGGAAACAACATCCATTCCTGTGCATCCAGCCAGAGCAGATAAAAGCATCTCCATAGGTTTTGGGCCGATTCCTGGCGAACCATCTTCCTGGGTGGTGTCCATAAAATATCTGAGCCCCTGCTCATTTTTTGATTCAAACGCTAGGTCAGTTAACCATCTCACCCTAACATTCATTTGGTTCCTCCTTCGTTTAAGAAGTTTTCAATCTTTTGAACAGCTCTTTTTAAATTTTCAATCGAGTTTGCAAAACTGAATCTCACATAACCCTCGCCATTGGCTCCAAAATCAATTCCTGGAGTTACAGCTACACCTGCTTTTCTTAGCAGAAGTTTCGAAAAACTCAACGAATCAAGTTGAAAATTTTTTATTCCTGCCATCACATAGAAGGCTCCTTTTGGAAAGGTCTTTATATCAAACCCAATTCTTCTCAACTCAGGAACGAGATAGTCTCTTCTTCTCTTGTATTCTGCAACAACTTCTTGGACAAACTCTTCACCTTCTTTTAAAGCTTTAACGGCTGCAACCTGTGTGAATCCAGCAGCACATATAAATAGGTTTTGATGTACGCGTTTTAATGGTTGTAAAAGTTCATCAGGAATAATAATGTAGCCCAATCTCCATCCGGTCATTGCAAAAAGTTTTGAAAATCCGTTTATTACAATGCATTTCTCATTGAACTCAAGAAATGAATGGTCTTTTCCTTCATAATTTAAGCCGTGATATATTTCATCAGAAATAACAGTAATTCCGTGCTTTTCAGTAAGCACAGCAATTTCTTTTAAGTTTTCCTTGCTTAAGACGCTGCCAGTCGGATTGGCAGGTGAGTTGATGATTATCGCTTTTGTTCTCTTAGTGATAGACTTTTTCAATCTCTCTGTATCTATTGCATAGCCTTCGTCATCGTAAACAGGAATCGTTACTGGAACTCCGCCAACAAATTCAATCACATTCTTATAGCAAGCATAACCTGGATCTGTAATTATTACTTCATCTCCTTTTTCTATTAATCCAGATAGCGCCATAAATAATGCTGGACTTGTGCCGAGTGTGACGATGATATTTTGAGGTTTAACAGAAACTCCGTATTTAATTAGAAAATACTCTGAAATAGAATCCCTGAGTTCAGTTAATCCTTGAGTGTCAGTGTAGTGTGTGATGTTTTGTCTTATAGCAGAAATTGCAGCTTCCTTCACAAAATCTGGAGTGTCAAAATCAGGTTCACCGATTTCTAAGTGGATGACTTCGACACCTTCTTTTTCAAGCCGGTTAGCCTCTTCTAGAATATCCATAACAATAAACGAAGGTAACTTTTTAACTCTTTTTGTAGCCATTTCCTTTCTTAAAAAAGCCATCATAGATTTTTGTGTCTAATTTATGAGTATAATCATCTCTACGGATGGATGTAAGGGAAATTTCTTATAAGCCAAATCAAATCGATTCCAATTTGAATGATTTATTTGAATCTATTACGAGACAAGGTCCTGAAAAAGTTCTCTGGTTGACTCCTACAAGAAGGTTAATCAGAGATAGGACTGCACGCTATGCAGCCTTTATTAAACAAAAAGGAATAAGAGGAACTCTCCTCCCTAATTTTTCAACAATAAATGATCTTGCAGTCACCAGATTCCAGATGGCCAATCCAAACTATGCATTCATATCAAAAGATGAACAGGATTGGCTGGTCGATGAAGCTATTTTGAAAGTTTTTGAACGTCAAATTGTGGGCCTGAGCAGGGAGACTTTAGCCCTAATCTCGAATTTCAAAGAGTATTTATCCAGCGATGTATCTGTTATTAAAGATTTGGTTAAAAAATCCTTAAAAGATTGGAAGGAAAGTTTTACTCCAATGCTTGATGCTGGTGTCTATTCAAGAATTGAAGAAAGAATAGAGAAAATTCTTCTAATTCTTCAGAAATATGAAAAGATAAAAAAGGAAAGAAAAATCTTTGACGAAATAGATGCTCTCTATGGCGCTGACGAGCCTAATCAAACAAATCAAACAATTATTCTTGACAGTTTTCAAGAGTTCTTTCCTGCTCAACAAGAGTATCTCAATCGGTTGATGAAAAACGCCGGTGAAGTGATTTACTTAAAGCCTTCAATAGAGACACCAGATGGTGGCTTTTTGAACCTTGAAGGTATTTCTGGAAAACTTGCGTTATCGTTGCAGAAGCACCTAACTCCCTCAGCAGAGATAGAAGAAGTAGTTGTGCAGATAGCATCTCTAATAAATGCAGGCGTTAGACCAGAAGAAATTCTGGTTGTAGTACCGGAACTTTCACAGTATGCAAGAATAATAAAAGCAAAACTTGCCACTCGTGGAATAGAGACAAATATATCTCAAGGCTATCCACTTTCAAACTCTTCAGTAGGTGGCTTTCTCAGTTCAGTGGTTCAGTACCTTGACGATAATTCACAGCCAGGCAACTTCTTGGATTTAGTGTTATCCTTCTTGTTCTTTGAGCTTGCTGCTAAAAATCCAGATTACGAGAAAGAATTATTGGATTTTTTAAGGAAAGAAGATTTTTATCAAAAAGATGTCTTCATTGAAAAGGCAATCAACAAGTTCAAAGAAAGAAACTTGGAAGATTTTGCACAGATTCTTGAAGCAGTTAATCGGCTTAAATATTCAACAAACATGGAAGAAGCAATTAATCGGATTGAAGAAATTGTTGTCCTTTCTTACGAGACCATTGAGTGGAAATCAGGCTACGAGAGAGATGTTGAAGCAATACTTGATGGAATCAATTCTTACAAGAATTCCTATCTTTTTAAACTAGACAAGAAAAAACCCTTTGATTTTAGGAAACTGAGAAGCGTTATTTTAAGTATTCTTTCAAAACCATCTAAGGTTTTTAGTGGAGATATCGGAAGAGGAGTCCAGGTAACAGGTGTGCTTGAAACCAGGGGAATTGCGTCTGACTTCATTTTTGTTTGTGGACTAACCGATAGAGCATTTCCAGGCAAACCTCTTAAGAATTTTATACTTCCTGATGATATTAAGAGAAGGCTTGGTATTCCAACAACAGATGAATACTTAGCAAAACAAAAAACAGATTTTTATAGATTATTAAGTTCAGCACGCTATGGAGTATTCTTATCTTACTATGAAAAAGAAAAAAACGAAGTTTTACTTGAGAGCAGATTTTTAACTGAGCTAAAAACACTAATTAATAGAGGAAGGGTAACTGGAATTAGCCTTCTAAAACCTGAAGATCTTACTGTTTCAAGTAAAAATAAAATTTCAATCGATATCTTCAGCTACAAAGACCTTGATTATGAAGAACAATGGAATAAGCAAAAGGAAGAGAAATCGATAGTTATAAGGGTAAGCGATATTGTAAAGATTATTGATTGCGAGCTTATGTTTTTCTTAAATTTTAGAGGTTTTCAACCTATTCAGCTTCCTGGTGAAGAGCCAAAGATTTACCGATTAAGCGTTGCTTTCCATGAATTAGCATCAGATTTTGTTGATTTTATTTCAATAAATAAAGTTAAATATTCGTTTGAAATTTATGAATGGACTAAGAATTGGCTTAAGTCAAATATCGAAGAAGGCAAATATGCAAAATACGATTTTCCAGGTTTTTATGGTAAGGTACGAATTGAACAATCTGCTTATAACCTAATTCAAATACTAAATAACTACACAACAAAAAATCTCGAGCTGATTCCAGAGAGAAGCTTGAATAACTTAGAGAAAAAAGTCAGAGTATCCGATGGAGATAAGATTCTTGAAGCAACTATTGTTGGAAGGCCCGATCTTATCGTATTTGACAGGTATGGGAACCTATCAGAGATAATCGATTTAAAACTTGATGAAACTATCCCAAAAGAGAAAAATAGAAACAAAATGGACAAATATGCACATCAACTCCTTCTTTATATGTTTCTTTTATCTGAAAAAGCAGACTTGGAAACATTTGTTCCGAAAAATATTGGAACCATAATTCAAATAATCTTAGGCAAAGGAACTGCTGAAAAGGAA
>JAOADC010000053.1 GCA_026417515.1 Actinomycetota bacterium | reverse complement strand
TTTTGTTTAAATATTTCTCTTATCGTATAGATAAGACGATTATTTCTATATCCTAGCGCCACAATATTTTTTCCTTCTTTATCCGTATATTTCGCTCTTCTAATAATTTCTAGCAAAATCAAAATAGCAAGATATGTTTTTCCGGATCCAGGCTCACCATTTATCAAGAAGCATTTACTAGCTTTTTTTTCATAATCATCTAGGATTTTACGTAATATTATTGTTTGCTCTTCCGAAGGTATAAAAATGCCACTATATTTACTAACAAGATTTGTTGCACTTTTTAGAAGAGCATCGTAATTTTCTTTAATGGCATCAAAAAGTCTTGATGTCTGTAAGTATTCGCCTTTTGTAAAACGCTCGACCTCTTCTAACTCAATACCTTTTGATAAAAATTTATTAATAAATTCAGTGACTTCATGATGTGAATCTTTACAAAAAAATTTATGCTTATTTATTGACAAATTCCCATGGCTTAGATTGTATAGCCAGATGAAACCAACAAACTTAAAATAATTTGAAGACGTATGACTAAATAAAAGTTTGCCTAAGTAATTGCTCAATTGAAGTTCCGGATGCTGAAAGATTTCATTTCTTACTTTAACAACAAGATCGTCAACTTGTTCAACTTTATCCCAACCCTTTAGCTCACCAATTATGGCAATTGACTTATCATTTTCGTCCTTGCCTAATAGGACTAAGTCAATTCTTTCGCAACTAAAAGGAAGCTTATACTCAAAAACAAACCAGATGTTTTCGTCGATTTCACAAAAAACTTTTCTCAAGTTAGGTATAGCGCCTTCCCAAGCTTTTACTTGTCTTACGTCGATATAAGAATTATGAATTTTTTGAATTCCCTTTGTAATTTCATCCAATATTTGCTTATCTGTCATTTCTAAAAATTCGCAAATCCTTCCGCAAAAAGCATAATTTGCAACCATTGTTATACCCCTAATTTTCAGGATTTGGTTACTGGTTCAAATCCAGTATCGCCCACCAGAAAAATGGCACTTTCCTCAAAGATGAGGGCAACCAAATTGAATTTAATACAACATCAATTAGATTTGATGCCTCTTAACAATTGCCTCAACTTTTGTCTGAAGGATTTTTATTTCTTCGTCAATTGTTTCCTTATCAATGCCTCTTATTGTTTCAGCAAGTTCCCTAACTTTTTCTGCTTCTATTCCAGCCAAAGCTCCAGCCTCAATCAGTGAAACAATGTCAAGCCCAAAATCTTTATGATAAACTCCACATCCTCCAGTAAAACCGATAATTTCTCCATTATAGAAGATTGGAACCACAACCTTTATCAATCCTGCTTTACATCTACCAATAAGAGGTTTCTTTGTAACCATTGCTTCTTGAGCGATGTTCATATGAGATTCTCTACACAGCTTTGCCCCTTCAGGGCTACTCTTAAAAACTCTGCAGAATTCGTTCTGAAAATCTGCTGGTGAAACAGGATTGCCATCTATATCGAAAGTCACTGAAGTCAATCCTGTTATTGCTGAAAAAAGAGATTGAATATTTTGCCACTCAGCAGGTGTTGCAATATCTGTTGGCTTCATTCCCATCACCCCTTCTTGATATCATAAAGAATTTCGTCATTGCTTTGAAAAACTTTAAAAAAATACCGTTAAAGTTTAATATTTGACATTGCTTCACCAATCTGTCTTAATCTCTCACCTATATCGTCTACTGCGAGCACCTCTTTTATCGCACCAAGTTCAATTGCTGTCTTCGGCATTCCAAAAACAGTTGAAGTTGTCTCATCCTGCGCAATTGTATGTCCTTTTAGTTCGTAAACCCGTTGGATCCCTTTTGCGCCATCTGAGCCCATTCCAGTCAGGATAACACCAACAGTTCTATTCTTATAAACACCAGCAACAGTAGAAACGAGCAAATCTAAAGAAGGTTTATACAGATCATTTTCTCGAGGATCGACGAGCTGAAATATCCCTGGTTCATTAACAACAGTATTCTTTTCCACTGGGCAAACATAAACTTGAGAAGGCTTTATCTCTTCAAGGTGCTCAACAATTTTTACTGGAATTTTGGATACACTTGAAAGCCATTCAACGAAACCACCAATGAATCCTTCAGCAATGTGTTGCCCGATAATAACTGGCAATGGGTAGTTCTTTGGCAAAGCACTTATTATCTTCCCCAAAGCCTGAGGTCCACCCGTTGAGGCAACGATAACAACAACTCCAGGATATACAAAAACCTTTTGCTTGTTCTCATCTGTAAATCTTTCTTTTGATATATCTTCAACTATTTGTTTCTTTACATCGATAGTTCTTCTTGTCTTTCTTTTGCCTCTTATGTGAGTTATAACCTTCACTCGAGATAGAAACTTTACTTTATTAATCAGTTCATTACCTATCTTTGCAAACTCACCCCATATAATTGGGTCTGGCTTTTCTAGGACATCTAATGCACCTGCAGAAATTGCTTCAAAAGCAAGGTGTGTATCTCGATCATGTATTGATGAAGAAACTACGATTATGGGGGTTGGATGATAAGCCATAATATACTCGGTTGCTTCAAGACCATTCATTTTTGGCATATGAATATCCATAGAGATAATATCAGGTTTTAACTCAGGAACCATTCGTATGGCTTCTTCTCCGTTTGAAGCAATTCCCACTACCTGTATTTCAGGATCGCTTTCAAGAATATGTTTGATTATTTCTGCACAAACATTTGAGTCCTCGACGATAAGTACCCTTATCTTTTTTTCCATATTAGTTTACATTCACCAGCCGAGATATTATGGATAGGATATTTTCTTTTTCAAATTCATTCTTTGTTATGTAGGCATCAGCCCCAGCTTTTAAGCCGAGTTCAATCTCCTTTTCACTTGATTTCGAAGAAACAACAACCATCGGAATATTTCTTAAGGTTTCGTCCTTTTTAACCTTCTTTATCAATTCATAGCCATCCATTCTTGGCATCTGAATATCTGTAAGAACCAGATCAAATTTTTTGCTCTTCAGCATAGAGAGGGCCTCATAGCCGTCTCTGACTCCAACAGCTTCATAACCTGCTGCTTTGAGAAGGCTAACCTCAAGTTCTCTCGTAGTTAGGCTGTCCTCAACTACAAGTATTCTTGGTTTGCGGCTGCCAATTTTCTTCTTTGTTGAATCCTGCTTGAAGAGAACTCCTTTCGATGTTGTTGACCTCACCAGTTCTCCAATATTAAGGATAAGAACAATATCCCCACTTCCAAGGATTGTTGCACCTGCAAACAATTTTGATTCGTTAATCACCTCGTCGATTGGCTTTATAACAACTGGAATCTCATCGATAATTTCTTCAACTTCATAAGCTATTCTTCTTCCAGACATCTCAACTATCAGTGCCAACTTACCTTCATAAATACCGCTAATTCCAAAAACGTTTGAAAGCTTGATAAATGGCAAATAAGAATCTCTTAGCTTTAGCTGGCGTTCTCCTCCAACAATAACAATGTCTTTGTCATCAAAAATCAATGTTTCCTGAACATTGGCAGTAGGCACTGCAAAAAGCATTCCAGCAGTTCTTACGAGAAGGCATCTGACAACAGCAAGAGTTAGAGGTAAAGTCAGGATAAAGCTGGTGCCCTTTCCTTTTTCTGTTTCAATTTCTATATGTCCTTTTAGCCTCTCTTCTATATGCAGCTTGACAACGTCCATACCAATTCCTCTTCCAGATGTTTCAGTGGTTTCAGCTTTTGAACTGAAGCCTGGCTTAAAAATTAGGTAGATAGCCTCTTTATCTGAAATGGATTCTGCTTCTGCCTCGCTTATCAGCCCTTTTCTTAACGCTACTTTTCTGATGAGTTCAGGATCAATGCCTCTTCCATCGTCACTAACTTTTACAATAATCCTATCGCCTTCCTGTTTTGCTGAAATCTTTATAGTTCCGGTTTCAGGCTTTCCATAAGCCAGGCGTTCCTCAGGCATTTCTATGCCGTGGTCAACTGCGTTTCTTAAAATGTGGATAAGGGGATCGTATATTTCTTCGAGGACTCTTTTGTCTATTAAGGTATCTTCTCCCTCTATAATGAGGTCTATTTTCTTGGCAAAATCTTTAGACATATCACGCACGGCTCTTGGAAAAAGATTGAAGATATAGGATGCTGGAAGCATCCTCATTTCCATCGACTTCTGGTGAAGTTCAGATAGAATTAGTTCGAGTTTCGAAAATACCTCCAACAATGAGATAAGAACATTGCTCTCTTTGTTAAGTCCATCGATGGCTTCTGAAAATGAACGAAACATTTCCTTCGTGTACCTATCTGCATTTTGAGCTAAACTAACAAGTTCTTTAAGATAATCCCAGGAATCTGAAATTAATTTGCATTTTCTAATGAAGCCTTTTAATTGAGGAATGCTACTTAAAAGTTGATTTGCAACAATTACTGATTCGCCTACAAGATTTAATTGTTCGTCAATCTGACTTGCCTTTACTCGGATGGTGCTCATTTCATGAACTTTTAGAGTTTCTTCCTCAACAGATTCAATTTTCTCCTTGTGTTTTTCCTTTTTTTGATCGTTTTCTTCATCATTTGCTGAAGTGGAGCTTGCAAAGGTGGTTTCCTTCATAACCTTATTTGCTTTTTCTTCAAGAACCACAGCCATCTCTTGATCTTCTGAACCTGATTCAGCTATTTCAAACATTAAATCAAGAATTTGGAATATTACTTCAGAAACATTATCTGACGGTCTTAACCTATCTTCTTTTATAGCTATCAACAAATCTTCAAGTTTGTGTGCTAAATCTGAAATAACATTCATTCCAACCATTCGCGCTGAACCTTTTAGGGTATGCGCTTCTCTCAGAAGATCGTTTATTGTCTCTCGATTAGCAAGGCCTGATTCAAGCTGAATGTAGCCTTCATTCATCCTTTGAAGACGCTCTAATGCTTCTTCTTTAAATTTATCTAGGAATTCAGAGGGATTAAGCACCTTCTACCACCAGTTCCCCTGCATTCTCTTGATTTTTATTGCCCTGTGACCACCACTTGCTCACTTTAATTTTTGAAATCTCTACTTCCAGCTCAGCCGCAATTCTTTTTAGGATTTCAACAGAAGAAGCGATTTCCTTAGCGGCAGAAGCCGATTGTTGAGCTACAACTGAAATTTCCCTCATCGCTTGGGCTACCTGTTCTGAAGCTGAAATTTCCTGCTGGGTAGCAATTGAAATCTGCTTTGCAGAATTTGCGATTGCTTCAACCTTTTCAACTATCTTAAGTATTTCATTTGCAGCCTGGTTTGCAAGAGACGCTCCATCTTCGACAATTTTTAACTGGCCTTCCGTGCTAGTGACAATCGTGGTTGTTGTTTCATGAACATCTTCGATTATTTTCTTTATGTTTTCCGTTGATTCAGTCACGTTCTCAGCAAGTTTTCTGATCTCGTTTGCAACAACAGAAAAACCTTTTCCAGCCTCTCCAGCTCTTGCTGCTTCAATGGCAGCATTCAGAGCAAGAATTTTTGTCTGGTCAGCAATTTCATTGATAATATTGACAACATCTCGAATTTCTTCGCTCTTCTTGCCTAACTCGATGATTTTCTGGGCTGATTTTTGAGTCTCGTCCTTTATGATATTCATTGAAGCCATTGTTTGAAGAACTATACTTTTGCCTGTTTCTGCATACTTCAAAGCATCTTCAGTAGCCTCAAAAACTTTTTGAGCATTGTACGCAATTTGCTTGTTTGTCTGTGCCAGCTCTTCGATGGTTGCTGTTGTTTGAGAAATTGAAGCAGCCTGCTCAGATGCACCAGAAGCCTGAGATTCGACTGTTAAGGTAATCTGTGCTGCTGCTGAAGCCATTTGATTGCTTGCTGCCTGGGTTCTTTTAACAATCCCAGAAAGCTTTTCAAGCATTGAGTTCAGTGCTTTTGATATTCGGCCAACTTCATCCGAACTTGTTATTTCTGATCTCACAGTTAAATCGCCCTTCTCTATTCTTTCAATTGTTTCCATTAGTTTATGAAGCCCGCTGAATAGTGCCTCCTGTGTAAGAAAGATGCCTATAAAGTAGAAGACAAACAAAATCGCGTCAAATAATACCAGTCTGGGCACAACATTCATAATTTCCCTAAAGGAAGCCTTTGATACATCAGTTAACAACCAGATGAAAAGGATTGAATGAATAGTGACAAAAATCAATAGAACTGTTGCCGTTATCAGAACGGATTTTAATGAGAGACTCCTTTTTATCTTTTCAATTATCCTCATCAAGCAACACCCTCTTCCTTGTAGATTTTTGAAAAGAATTTTTCGATACTAATTACATTGACCAATTCCTCGTGAAACTCAAATTGTTCAACAATAAATTCTGCAACATCAGATGAGATTAAGGTCGGATTGTGCTTTTCTCTGTTCTCAACTGAAACAAAGTCCACAACTGAATCGACCAAAAGTGCAGCTCTTTTACCATTTAAACGCAGTACGATTATCTTAGAATCTTCTTCAATCGATGTTAATTCTCCTAGATAAGAATATTTGATATCAAATACTGTTACGATATTCCCCCTTATTGAGATGATTCCAAAAATATGCTTGGGAGCGGTTGGCACCTTAGCAACATGCTGCATTTTGAGTATCTCCTCAACATAGGATGCTTCTATGGCGCAAAACTCTTTATTAAGCCTAAAAATTAAATATGAACATCTTAAACTAAAGGTTTCTTCCTCTGATTTTGCAAATTGCGAAAGACGCCTATGAAATATTGAATAATATTTCTTTGATGCCTCTATCGCTCTGGGCTTTCTTGTGGATTTGTCGCTTGATATTAGACTTTTTATTAGTTCCAAATTTAAACAGGGTATTATCCTTTCCCCTACCACAACCATTTCTTTGAAAACGCCTTCATCCCTGACAAATATTTTTTCGGCTCTGACATTCTCCACGAGATCATCAAAGATAATTCCTATCTTTGAATCTGAGCCAACAATCATCATTTTAGTAAGAAGCGATATCTCGGTATCCTCATCAAATAAAATCTTTGCAAGGTCATAAACAGGAAGCGATTCACCGCGAAAATTAAGCATTCCAATGTATCCTTTACCATGGTAGGGTGTATCTTGAAGCAGAGGAATATGAGTAATCTCTTTTATCTCTTCAAATGGCATAGCAAGATATTTGTTTCTTGATTCAAGCAGAAGGTACTCGTTCAATTTACTACTCCCTAAAACCTGTTTTTCTGTAAAGTTCTTCAAGAGTAACCAGACCTTGAGCTACATAATCGAAGCCTTTCTTAAGTGGTGTGGGGCAAGCTTTAGTCCTTATAAAGTTATAAAAACTTTCCTCATTGAAGTTCACTGCGATGCGTTGAGCTACCGAATCCTTGACAAATAGAACCTCTGGCAAAACTACATAGCCATTGTATCCCTCTTCAGAACAAACTTCGCAGCCTGTGGATCTTCTAAATACCGTTTCTTCCCCGAGGAACTTCTTAACTGCTTTGTGAGATAAAAGAGGTGGTTTATATTCTTCAAGGCAAGATTGGCAATTCTTTCTTAACATCCTAAGAGATATGACAAGCCTGAGATTCCAACTGAGTGAGAATGGCTCTACACCACTTCTTAAAAGCCTTGCTAAAGCATCTGTCACATTGCTTGCTTCCATTGTTATTATTGTTAAAGTCTTCTCTGAAAGCCTGATTGCAGCTTTAAAAGATTCACTACTATCAAGTTCGTCAATACCAACAATATCTATGTCTTGATATGCTATGCCCTCGATTGCGCTTATCAGTTCCTCGCCGCGAAGTTTCTGAAACTGAACTCCTTCTAGAGGTTTTATTTCTTCAGGTCCGAGTAAAAAAGCACTCTTATTTTCGAGAGATCTTTTCTTTAGGAATGCTCTTAAAAGGGATGTTTTTCCACTTCTTACTGGAGCACCAATGATGATGAGACCGCTCTTACTCTTAATATCCTGCTCTATTCTTTCAACCTCTTCATCTGAGAATCCAAAGTCAGATAGCTTGTCAGATTCAACATACTCACTCAAGAAACTTATAACTACGCGTTCCCCATAAACAGAAGGATATATTGAAACAAGAACTTCACCAGCACGTGGAAAATCAGAGATTCTTTCCTGTGGCAAATCAGCGTTTTTTGAGATCCTTGCCAGATATTTTATTTGCTCAACCAGAGGTTTTTGAAGCGATCTTGCTGCTTCGCCTATGATGCGAAGTTCTCCGTCTATCCTGAACATCAATCTGAAGTCGCCTTTTATTGGTTCAATATGAACAGCATTGGCTCCTGCTTTCTTTGCTTTTACAAGAATCTCACCCAGTAGTTGATTTACTGCATCCCCTTCAATGATGGCTAAACGATCAAGATCAACCCTGAAAAGCTCGGCATCTGAATAATCGACTTCCTC
Source organism: Actinomycetota bacterium (assembly GCA_026417515.1). Taxonomy (GTDB): domain Bacteria; phylum Actinomycetota; class Aquicultoria; order SKW223; family SKW223; genus JAOADC01. The sequence continues at coordinate 6,426 of JAOADC010000053.1, read as the reverse complement.
AGATTCTTTTACTATCTTCTTTGTTTCAATATCTTCTGGTGAAACTCCATAGTAAACAATGATTGCATCGATTATGGAACTCTCAGAAGCCAGAACAGGGTCAAGCTCTATGTTTAAATCATTCGATATTTCATCTAGTTTAAAGAGCGTTAAAGGATTACCGACTGCAACAGTTAACACTCCTTCAATCTCGAATAAAGGTAAAATGAGATGTTTGTGCACAAGATTTTTTGGTACAAATTTTAGTGCTTCTGGATCTGGAACATAACTTGTCAGGTCAACGCGCGGAAGTTCAAGAAATTTCTCAATAAAATTTTCCAATCTTTCTTTAGAAACGAAACCTTCATCAATGAGCACATCTTCAAGAGGCTTAAATTTTGATTTAGATAAGGAGATTGCTTCCTCAAGCATGGATTCTGTTATTATTCCTTCATCCAAGATCCCGCTTATTATTTTGTTTCTTAAGCTTCCACTGATAACAAGGTCATCCATTCTTTTCACCTCTTACTATTCATGCAAAAACTTATTAACTGCTTCAATCAACTTTTCAGGTTCGATTGGTTTTGTAAGATATAAATCAGCACCTGTTTTAATGCCTATTTTTATGTTTTCCTCCTCGTCTCTGGCAGTAAGCATAATAATGGGTATGTTTCTAAAATTCCGATCAAATTTAAGCAGTCTGCAGACTCTGAATCCATCCATTTTTGGCATATTCACATCAAGAATGATCAAATCTGGTAATACCTTTTTAACCACTTCAAGTGCTTCGAAACCATCAGAAGCCATCTCTATTTCATAACCTATTTTTTCAAGCAGGCCCTTTATCATCTCCCTGATTGTCGGAGAATCATCTACAACAAGAATTTTCTTGCTCATTTGTTCAATCCTCCCTGCTCTTCAAGTCCTCGATCATCATCTCGCAAATCTTTACAAGCATTTCCATTTCTTCATTGTTGCTATCGTCAATTTTCCTTAAGTGGTTTAGTGAATTTATGGCACTTTTGTAATACCTCAGTGCTTGCTTAATATCTCCATTTAAAGCAAGCAAGTTTGCCAATTCAATCTGTGAAAGATAATGATTCTTATCGAGATAGATTGCTTTTCTGAAATCTGATTCAGCTTCACTGAAGTTTTCCATTCTTTTCAAAGAAAGTCCTCTGAGGTAGTAGATTTCTGGATCGTTTGAACTGAGACGCATTGCCTTGTCTATTTGTTCTAGGGCTGATTCGGTTTTATTTTCATCTAATAATGAATAAATCAATTTCTTATAAAAATCTAACTTTTGTGAAGAATCTAAATCTTTATCCTTATGCTGAATTTCTGATATTTTCTGCACCAAGTCTTCTGAATCTAGAGGCCAAACATATGTACTTGATTGCGTTCCAACTTCTTTTTGAACGTTCTTGGGCAATTCTGTTTTTAAAGAAAAGATTCTGTTTTCCTTCTGAGTCGGTTTTCTAAAAATAAAAGCATCGCCAAATTTAATAACTTCAAATCCTGGATTTATATGGTAGAGCGTCTCGGTATGACCAGTAAAAAGGAAACCGCCTGGCTTTAAACTATTGAATAGGTTGTGGATCACTCTTTTTGTTGATTCAGGTTTGAAATAAATGGTAACGTTCCTGCAAAAAATGACATCCCAAAGCTCCATAAATGCAAGCGGATAGGGTTCCTTTATCAGATTATGATAGGTAAAAGTAACCAGATTCTTCACAGCACTGACAACTTCCCAAGAATCTTCGCTTATTTTTCGAAAGTATTTCTTCTTAAATTCTTCATCTGTGATTCTGAAGGAATTTTTATAGTACTTTCCCTCAACAGCTTTCTTAAGAGCCTGATTCGAAACGTCGGTTCCAAGTATGTGAACTTCCCAATTCGATAGATCCAGATTAGACTCAAGTATTGTAATGGCTATTGAATATGCTTCTTCACCTGTAGAACAACCGGCCGACCAAATTCTTATAGATCTCACTGGTTTTAATTTATTTTCTTCGACAATCTTTGGGATAACATATTCCTTCAGAATCTTAAACTGCTCAGGGTATCTAAAAAAATAAGTCTCATTTACAGCCAGCAAGCTAATGAGATTTCTGAATTCATCCTCACTTTTTATAAGTTTATTGTAGTATTCTTCATAGGAAGATAAGCCGTTTCTGGTTGCTCTTGTGTGTATGCTAATTCTTAAAGAATCAAACTTTTCCTTTTCAATGTTTAAGCCACCATGCTCTTCGATAAAATCTCTAAACTTGATTAGCAAACTTTCTGGAATATCTTTTGGAAGCGAGCTTTCGCTATTTATAGATGAATATTTCTGGATAATTTCCTGAATATCTATTTTTTATCTTCCCTCCTTTATTTCTGAAAAATACTCCTCAGCGACATAATCGCTTACCCTTAATGGCTGTATAAGTCCTGCTGCAAGAAGTCCATAAGCTGTTTTTCCTGCCTTGTAGGGAGATATTTCAAGGATGCGATAGATATCCTTTAAAGTGTTTTCTCCATTTAACAGGCAAAGAATTTTCCATTCCAGAGGTTTTAGTCTGATTTCAGATGCCCTATCGGCTGCTTCAGGAGAGAGTACAAAAACTGAGTTTGTGTCTGTAATCTTCTTTTGGATGGCTTCCCAAGTTTTCTGCCTTCTAATAAGTTCGTTTTCAATCTCCTCTTGGGAAATTCTGACAACAGCAAATTCGTCCTGTTTCTTCTCCTCTTGAGAAAAAACAAATTGAGCATTATCGTTTAAGCCTATATCGAAAATTGCATCTATGATGATATTTTTTATACTAATTTCCAATTCGCTTTTCTCAATGAAGTGGTTCTCAACCAATATATCTAATAGAGACTTTTCCCCTTTTGTGATTTTTAGTAGACCCTGTGCCTGCCTCAAAGAACGAGAAGAAATTTTTCTTTCTTTAACCAACCTCTCTGAAATGGAACCCTTTTCATTTGAAGATTCAGAATAGTAAACAAGCCCACTTTCAAAGGCAATCAAGCCAGAGAAATCCCCTGCTTTGAACTTCACAAGTCCTGTTTTCTTCCCTATAGAAAACAGTTGTATAACTTCAGATATTGAAAAGTCTGTTAAAGAACCTTCTATTGACATTCTCAACCCTTGCAAGAAAGTTTTCTTATAAAAATATCGTTAAAAGGAAGGCAAACTTTAGACTTTACCCCTTATTATCTCAGCGTAAAAAACAAATCTTTATTTTCGTCTAAAAAGTTGATTTTTGTTTTTTTCATTGAAAGTTTATAAAGCAAAACGTCAATGAGGTTTGCTGTTTTAAGCATGGAGGAGCTACACAGAGGACAGTTACCCTCTAAAAAAGAAATTTCCAAGTCATTCTTGCAATAATAACCATCTATTTCGAAACCCTTAGGAACAAATATCTCAGTCAAATAATCATAAGATGAAGAATTTATAACTTCTTCTATTTTCACAGGCTTAAGGTTCAAATCACCTACTCTCTTCTGAGCCAGAGAGTAAGCATTCTTTAAAAGTGCTTCCATGCTGCTTGATATCTTCTTCTGAAAATCATCCTCCAATCTAACTTCTGCAAATATATATCGATTTCTGTCATCAAAAACACTTTCTACTTCTTCCTTAAAATCTTCACGCACACCAAGAACAACTTTATTAATTTTTTTAGATGCTGCTATATCTTCAACGAGGGATGCGAGGTTTTTCAAATACTGAATCTCATGATGCTCAACGTGCCTTCTTATACGGTTTTCCTCAAAACCAAGAAGGCCACCATATTTAACCTTGTTTGGAACATCTTCTTTAATTAAATTAAGAAGTTCCAAATCTCCATCTCTGACAGCAAATATTTCAGATAACTTCCTTTCAATGACGCAAAGCAAATAATCTTCATACCAGAAGTTATATTCATATAGTTGAACCAACTTCGGAAAATTATCAATTAGTTCAAATTCTTGAAAACTCGCATTGTTTTCTTTCAGGAATACTTTTCCTTCAGAATTTAAAATACAGTAAATTGAGTTCTTTCCTGATGAATAGATAACGCTAGAAATATCTTCTAAAATTTCATCACTTTTATCAAAACAGAATCTATTAAATAATTCCCTAAGCCTTGTTTTAATCTCCATAGGTGATTTAAGACTAAAATGTTTGGTAAGACAGAAACTTAAGCAAGGAGGATTTTGAACAATAGTATCCAACTCAGAGAGCATATCCATAAGAGAAGCCCCCTTATTAACTAAAATTTTAGACTATTTTTGTTATTGATGCTTAAAAATTATTCAACGATTCTTTGTTTGTGATAACCTGGCTTCTTATTTATAAGCGCACGAGCCTAATTGTTGTTCTTGTCTGGCTTCTTTCATCTTTAATTTCATTGATAATATCTTTTAAATTAGCGCCTGTTGTCATCATTCTTAGCCTTATTCTCTGCCAATTTTCCTTTTCTTGTGTTCGTATGAGAATTTCGAGGGGATTCAAGTCAGAGAGATTAGTTCTTAAATCTGTCTTAAAGGCCTTAAAATCTACAAAAAGGGATGTTGAAATTATTTACGACTATAATCTAAGCAATTTAAATATCGATATTTTGATTATTTGTCCTGATTGCCTTATCTTTATCGATGCCAAAAGCAAGAAATCAGGAAATGACAGGAAGAAATTAGCGTATCAAATATACAAATTCAAATTGCATCTTAAAAATTGTGGCATAAATCCCTTTAATGTTCCTTTTAAATATACAATTATCTACTCTTCAGAAACAAAGAATATTCGCAATATAGCATCTAATCTTAAACAAGCGATCTCAAGCATTGACAAGGCAAGAAAAGAAAACATCAAAGCGATGATAAGATCTGCAATGGTGGGCCCGCGAGGATTCGAACCTCGAACCAACGGATTATGAGTCCGCTGCTCTGCCGTTGAGCTACGGGCCCATTGGTAAAAGAAGCAAAATAATATTTTATCACTCTCCAAGAAACTTTAAAGTAATCATTAAAGATATGCCAAGCACAAATAGTAAGAAATAATACATTGCTTTACCCTGCTCAGAGTGACGATGAATCTCAGGTATTAAATCTGCTGTTGCAACGTAGATAAAACCACCAGCAGCAAAAGGAAGCAAGTAATTGCTGAATTCAACAATTGAAAGTGCGAAATAACCGAGAACTCCTCCAAAAACAGCAGACAGCTGAGATAAGGTATTTAATAGAAGTGCTCTCTTGGGAGAAAATCCCGAATGTACAAGCACGCCAAAATCCCCAAGTTCTTGAGGGATTTCGTGGATTATCACCATAGCAGTGGTAACCAAACCAATCTTAATATCAGCAATAAAAGCAGCAGCGATTATCATTCCGTCAATTAGGTTGTGCACAGCATCTCCTATTAGTATTAAGTAGGATACTGGATGAACCTCACAACCTCCTTCATGGCAATGGTGATACCAAAGATACCTTTCAAGTACGAAAAATGAAAGAAATCCCAATGTCAAAATATAGAAAGTTGGCTGTGTTCCGATCTTTTCTAAGGATTCTGCAGTCAGATGAAAGAGAGATCCACAAAATAAGGTTCCTGCAGAGAAAGCAACCAAAGACTTAATTACCAGATCGATTCTCCTTTTTGGCAGCAAAAAGGTTACAGAACCAGCAAGACCCATCATTCCATTTAAAATGGTTGCTAAGAGTATATAAATTAGAGTCATCGCTTATTACTGGATAGAAATTTTTCTTTTGCCTTCTTTATTACTTCCCATGCTTTATCAACATCTTCCCAACCTTCAATACCAGTTTTTTTCTTTTCGAGTTCTTTGTAAACCTGAAAAAAGTGTTCTATTTCAAGAAGAATGTGAGGTGGAACATCTTTAAGCGAGTTTATATAGTTCCAAAGAGGATCGTAGATAGGCACAGCAAGAATTTTTTCATCAGGACCTTTTTCATCCCACATCTTGAAAAGGCCTACTGGTTTTACTTCTATAACGCAACCTGGGAAAGTCGGTTCAGCCAAAAGAACCAGGGCATCCAGAGGATCCCCGTCATCTGCAAGAGTATCGATTATAAATCCATAGTCAGATGGATAGTGAACACTGGAAAAAAGCATCCTATCATACTTTATCCTCCCAAGTTTTGGATCGAATTCGTATTTATTTCTACTGCCTTTAGGTATTTCTATAAATGCTAGAACAGTTGAATTGTTGCTATTCAAATTCCCACCTCCAAAAAATATTTGAAGTGATAAATTTTAACTCAATTTAATCAATAACCAATTCTTTAATTGATTCTTGAGACGAATCAAGACAAATTTACCATTCAGACGCTGACCGTTAAGATAGAACTCTATCTTATCCTCTTTTCTCTCGAGCAATTCATAATTTCCTCTGTCCCAGATGTAGCCTTCGCCAGCCCCATACTGGCCCTCAGGAATTCTTCCTTCGAAGTTTATATATTCAACAGGGT
>JAOADC010000068.1 GCA_026417515.1 Actinomycetota bacterium | reverse complement strand
ATTAACGTCAGTATCTACCTACTATTAAACTGCAAATTTCAAAAAGACACCATTCAACTTTTTCTAATCTTATAATGACTTCCCTGACTTTCCTTTAACTTTAAAGATTCTTTAAAATTGCCAATTAAATCGATATGCCTTGTATTTGTCCTTTAAATCCCTTATTCAAGTAAAAAAAATTTTTATCTCTTTATCAAAAAACGGCATTCCAACTTTCTTGAAATGGGCTAGCTATTGATTATCTAATGAATTAAGAGCCAATAAAAAATTTTTATTGTTTTAATTCAATATTAACAACCAAGTCTTTTAAGTTAATCTTCAATCAAAATATAGTTTCTAGTTCCAACACCTATCTTTTCTGCGTAAGCTAGTTGTACTGTCCAATCAATCTTTGGATAAATATCCTTCCAGATGTCATTGCCACCTTTTTCTCTCCACGCTTGATTTAATAAATCACAGGAAGCCTGGTCTAAAGCTACTGGGTCGATGGAGACCAGAACCCCTATATCTTCCACCAGGTAAGTTCCACTCCATTCCCAACAATCACAATCTGGAGTAACGTTTATAAGGAAGTTTATAAATGATATCTTGCCTTTAAGTATTGACATTGAACCAAGAGCATACTCTGCCATTTTCTCTTGAAGTTTGATAGGAGTTGTCTCCCAGCTTATGTCAATGGCATTTTCTGGGCACGTAACTCGACACTCACCACATCCAATGCAGATATCCCAATTTATTTTTGCTTTGCCGCTTATATCGAATTCAATAGCGTTAACTGGGCACCACTCCATACAGGTACCGCAGGCAATACATATTTCCTGATCTACAGTTGGTTTCACATCTGAGTGCATCTGCTGTTTACCACTTCTTGAAGCAAATCCCATAGAAATATTCTTAATTGCGCCACCAAATCCTGCTGTTGAATGCCCTTTCACATGAGAGACAACGATACATGAATCGAGCTGTTTTATAAGGCTTCCCAATCTTACGCTACTGAAATTTTCACCTTTTATTTCAACTTCTACAAAATCCTTACCCTTCAAACCATCAGCAATCATCACCGGAGCTTTTACCACTTCGTAGGAAAATCCATGTCTTAAAGCTAGCAATAAGTGATCCCTTGCGTTTTCTCGATCGCCTTTGTAAAGTGTGTTGGTATCAAAAAGTAGCGCTTTTCCTCCTGCTGCTTCAATCTCATCAACAATACGTCTAATATAAATAGGTGGCACAAAGGAAGTGTTACCTTCCTCTCCAAAATGAACCTTAACCCCTACAATATCACCCTTGTTTACTGTTTGTTTTACTGCTTGTTTGGCAGCCTTGCTTATCTGATCTAAGAAACTGGTCTGATGCTTCTTTCTAGAGTAAAAATGCACTTCGGATAAGCTCATAAGAAAGATTATACAATCAACGACCAACGAATTTGTTAGATTTCTTCAATAATTCCCTTGAACCACTTAAGTTCTACTTCGTCTCCATAACAAACAGTTCTGTTTCTACCAGTCTCTTTGGCATAATAAAGAGCCCTGTCAGCCATATCAATGAGTTCAAACTCATCTTTTGCCTGTCGTGGATAACTTGCAACACCGCAACTAACTGTTTTTCTTACACGAGGAAATGCCTTGCTTCCAAAGAAGTACTCATTTTCAAATGCCTTTCTTATTCTTTCTGCTATTTCGAATGCTTTTTCCAGTGACGTATCCGGCAGAATAACAGCGAACTCTTCTCCACCATAACGACAGACAATATCTTTTGACCTTATGTTATTTTCAATTATCTTTGAGGCTTTGATTAATATTTCATTTCCCCGCTGGTGTCCAAATCTATCATTGAATTCTTTGAAATGGTCTATGTCAATCATAACGAGAGAGAGTTCTCTGTCTTCTTTATCAGACCTTTTCCTTTCTTCTTCAAGTCTTGAAACAAAATATCCGTAGTTTTTTAAACCAGTTAGCTGGTCAATTAAGACAACTTCTTTTATCTTTTCCTTTTCTTTTTTTAGTTTTTCAATCCTGTAAGAAAATAGAACGCTTATTAGAAGCAAATTGGTCAGGTAAAAAAGAAAAGAGTAAATCGCAGTCGTTACCTCAAAATAATTCTGATAATCAACTGAAGCCATCGTGTAGTAAAAAACTACCAATCCATATATTCCAGTAAAGAAGATGTAGAGAGCAGATCCATATATTTGAAAGTAAATTACAGAAATAGCAAGACCAGGCAGAAATAGAAGCCAGAGAGAAAATTCAAGAATTCCAAAGTAATAGGTTAAGCCAGCTGCCATTAAAAAAAGCAAAGCAATTAACAATATCCTGCATCCACGTCTGCATTCTAATTTCATATTAACCTCTGAACCTTAAGAGATAGTAGATGAGTGAAATCAGAGTGAAAATAAATAGAAAGAGAAAAACATAGATAAAAGTAATTATTAATTTCGATCTGGTTTCTACGGGTTCTACTCTTTTTATATCTTTTACAACAAATCTAAATGGTTCCATATGAGAATCTGAACGGGCTACTGGCATATATCTAGTTTCAACCTGAGGAAATCCTGGTTTTTTCTTCGGAAAATCAGGCGATCTGTAACTCTCTATCTTTGCAAAAACGCTTTCGAGTTCATTTATAAGAAAATCAGCGCAGTTAAAATCACTTTCAATTACAGCAGCAACTATTGATTGAAGAATTCTGTTAGCCTCACTAACATCGTGGCCTTCTTCTTTAAGTTCGCGAACGCGATCAAGGGCAATTTTAATGTATTGAGTATACGCAATCTGTGATTTATTGCTCAAATTAAGTCACCTAAGTTTATTATCGTCAAAAACCCTTTGAAGTTAAAAATTATTTTTTTGACATTTAAAGTTAGTAGATTAAAATTTTCTATAAAACTTATGGAAAAAGTAAATAGAAATGCTTTCTAAAAAAAGTGATTATGCACTTAGGACAATTGTCTATTTAGCGCTTCATAGGGAAGAAACGCTCTCTACAAGAAAAATTTCAGAAAAACTCCAGATTCCTTATAAATTTCTGACACAGATAATGTTAGAGCTTTCAAGAAAAGAGATTATCTCTTCAAAAAGAGGTTCTCGCGGAGGCATTTTCCTTAAAAAGAATCCTGAGAAGATTACGCTTCTTGAAGTTGTCGAAGCTGTCGATGGACCTTTTGCTATCCACCACTGTTCTGCTGATAGTAACGAACCTTGCTTTTTTGCAAGAAACTGTCCTATCAAGGAAAATCTTTCCAAACTGGAGCATAGCGCAAGACAGGTTTTAAATAATATAACAATTGATAAAATAAGCAGTGAATATCTAAAAGAAAAGGAGGCTTAAGATGAAGATAACTAAGGAGATGAGCATCAGGGAAGCAATAGAGAAATATCCTGAAGTGGCACCAGTGTTCATTCAGCATGGAATGGGCTGCCTGGGTTGTGCAATTGCCTCCTTCGAAACCATCGAAGAAGGGGCCCTTGCCCATGGAATAGAAGTTGATACACTCATTGCTGACCTCAACGCTGCGATTGAAGGCTCCGAAGAAGAGCAATCTTAAATAAAATGAAAGTAATTAAGAGGGACGGCTCGGTCGTCCCTTTTGACCTTTCTAAGATAGAATCCGCAATTAAAAAGGCCTCATCTGCTGTAAGTGTTGAAATCGACTACAAACTCCTTGCCAGAAAAGTAGCTTCAAAAATAAACAAAGAAAAAGTTCATGTTGAAGAAATCCAGGATCTGGTTGAAGAAACCCTTATGGAGAGTGGCTACCCTTCTGTGGCAAAGGCGTTCATTCTTTACAGGAACAAGCGTGCTCAAGCAAGGAAAGTGAAAAACTTCCTGGGTGTCTCCGATGATTTGAAACTCAGCCTGAATGCAATCGTTGTTCTTGAAAAACGCTATTTGCGTAAGGATGATACAGGAAAGATAGTTGAAACACCTTCACAGATGTTTAAAAGAGTTGCAAAAGCAGTAGCAGATGTCGACAGAAGTTATGGAGACATTGATGCTGACATTGCTGAAGAAGATTACTACAGAATAATGTCTGAATTAATTTTCTTACCTAACAGCCCTACCCTAATGAATGCTGGCACTGAACTCGGACAGCTGTCTGCTTGCTTTGTAATTCCTGTCAATGATTCGCTTGAAGGTATTTTTGATGCATTAAAAGCAATGGCAATTATCCAGCAGTCTGGAGGAGGAACTGGATTCTCATTTTCACGACTGAGACCTAAGGGAGATATTGTAAAAACTACTATGGGAGCAGCATCTGGACCAGTTTCTTTTATGAAAGTTTTTGATGTGGCAACAGATGTAATAAAGCAAGGTGGAAAACGTCGTGGCGCAAACATGGGAATACTCAGGGCTGATCATCCTGATATCATCGAGTTCATTAATGCCAAGAAGGAAGAGGGTCAATTCAGAAATTTTAATATCTCAGTAGCAGCAACTGATGAATTTATGGAAGCTGTTATTGCTGGAAAGAATTATGCCTTAGTAAATCCACGAACAGGAAAAAAGGTCAAGGAAATCAACGCAAGAGACGTTTTTGATCTTATAGTTCACAATGCCTGGAAATCTGGAGATCCTGGTCTGGTCTTTATAGATGAAATAAATAGACATAACCCCACACCAGAAGTAGGAGAGATTGAAAGCACAAATCCTTGTGGCGAACAACCTCTGCTTCCTTATGAATCCTGCAATCTGGGATCCATTAACCTTTCTAAGTTTGTTAAAGAAGGAGCTTTCGATTATGAGAAATTGATAGAAACTATAAGAATCGCTGTCAGGTTTTTAGATAATGTGATTGATGCCAACAGGTACCCGCTAAAAGAGATAGAAAAAATCACTCTTGCCAATAGAAAGATAGGCTTAGGGGTGATGGGTTTTTCAGAAGCCCTGATTAAAATGAATATACCCTATGATTCTACAGAAGCGCTTGACTTCGCTTCAAAAGTTTCTTCTCTGTTGACTAAGATAGCAAGGGAAGAATCTGCTTCAATTGCAAAAAGAAGAGGTCCTTTTCCAAACTTTGAAAAATCAAAGTGGGCAAAAGAAGGTTATCCACCTCTAAGGAACGCCACTGTCACAACAATTGCCCCTACAGGAACCATCTCAATTATTGCCGGGACTTCAAGTGGTATAGAGCCACTTTTTGCAGTTGCTTTTGTTAGGAACATACTTGAAGGAACACAACTTCTTGAAATCAATCAGGTATTCGAGGAATTCGCTGTAAGAATGGGTTTCTATTCTGAAGAACTGATGCTTGAAGTCGCAAAAACTGGAACTGTTGAAAACCTACCCATTCCAGAGGATGTAAAACGCCTCTTTAAAACCGCACTGGAAATCGAGCCTACCTGGCACGTAAGAATCCAGGCTGCTTTTCAAAAAAATATCGATAACGCAGTTTCAAAGACAGTTAATCTAAGAGAAGACTCAACCCCTGACGAGGTTAGAAAATGCTACCTACTTGCCTATAAGTTGAAATGTAAAGGAATTACTGTGTATAGATTTGGAAGCAGAAAAGATCAGGTGATAAAGATAAGCAAGGAAACCGATCTACCAAAGCAGGTTTCTGTTGATGTTGGGTATTCAGGGGGATGCCCACTCGATACCTGTCCTTATTAATATTTGAGTGCGAGCAAATCAGAAAGTTTCTTAACTACGAGGTTCCTTCCTTTTTGGTTGTTATTTCCAGTTCTGTCAACTAGGACGAAATCTATGCCTGCATAGATTGCTCCGCCATCCAATTCTTCATCATCGCCAATCATAATGGTTTCAGTTGCTTTAAAACCCATTTCTTCAAGAAGTTGATTAAAGTATAGTAGGTTCGGCTTACAAGCCTTCATTACCTCAAATGAAGATATAAAGTCGAATTCAGATATGGAAAAGCCAGCCCATTTTAAGCGCTCCTTTATAGCAGCCAGCGGAAAAACAGGGTTCGTAGCAAGGACTAACGATTTTCCTTTATCTTTCAGGGTTTTTATAAAACTTTGAGCCCCCTCAACTTTTCTTGCAAAACAACTGAGGGACGGAAAATCTCTTTCATAGAACTCCTCAAAAAATTCAATAAATTCTTCCTGGCCACTTCCGATAATCCTGTTGAATTTTTCAAAAAATGCATCTTTGTTGGTTTTGCTTCCATCGTTAGTTAGCATCGCATTTATGCCTTCATTAAGAGCAACCTTAAAAGTAGAGGGGTCTACCAGTTTGCTTGCCTTAGTGATCAGTAGATTGTAATAGGCAGCAGTAAAATCATTGAAGTTAAGGTCAAGAAGTGTTCCGTCCAAATCTAATAAGAAAAGTTGGTATTTGTCAAGCCTCTTCATACAAAAAACTAAATAATTTTAACATCTTGACGAAAAATCGAATACAGGAGGAATTTATGAATAAGGTTGCAACAAATGAAAAATTGAAAAACGCAATCCTTCAACTTATTAACGCATATAAGATGCTGCAGATATATCCTTCTCATAATCCAATTCCACAAAATGCAATTACTCAAGCTTACAACACAATAACTGAAGTCCTAAACTCGTGTGGTTCTATTTATCTTAAGTTCTCAAGACAACAGATTGTTGAGGGAAATACATCGCTTTTTGAAAATATGAGCATTGAAGATAGGGTGAAACAATTCACAGAAAGGATTATCGGCCATGGCATAAGTTCCATTTTAATTTTTCACGGTCTTAAAAAAACTGAACTTATGGCTCTTTTAAATATGCTACTTAAGGAAAGAGAAGAATTGGAAAAAGAAGGGGGTCCAATAAACTACTCAAAAAAGGCCGAAATTGAGCATATAAAGATAAACGAGATACCAAGAGAAGTAGAGTTTGAGGAAAAAGGAGAAGCAGATGATGTTTCTGAAGCAAAGAAGAGCGATGAATCTGATATTCTTGATATATTAGGTTCCATTCTCCTTAAAGATTCTTTTACTGATGAGGACCTAAAACTCATTGGACATTTATTGAGCAAACCAAAAGACTTGCGTTCAGTTCTTTACCATGTTTATCGTAGAGGTGAAAAGCAGGGTGGAAATATAGATCTTCTTGAAAATATGGTTCTTAAATTAAACGAATTAATAAAACAAAAATCTAACTTTTCCAATGTTGAGGAAGAAGGATTGATTTACGCAGTACTCAAGTTACCACAACCTGCAGGCGGCAAACTTTTAGTAAATATTATTTTTTCTGCAGTTCGTTCAGCATCAGCTAGAGAGTTTCTGGAAAGTATTTCTCCTGAAGAGCTCGCTCGACAGATTCTCACAGCCAACGAAAAGGAAATAACAAGAGTAGAGAAAGTTGCACTTACGCTCAACAATATTGATTTTGAAGAAAATTATAAGGATGCTTTGCTCAACCACATAAAGCAGGGTTTAATTGAGCGAGGATATAGTAAGGAAGAAGCCGAAGTTATCGTCAGTGCTAAACAACAAGAATCCATTGAAGAATTAGATTCTGAATCAGAGGGTATTTTCAGCAGCAAGAAACCTTCAGATTTTGATTATGCTTCTTTAAAACTTTCTGATATTGAAGAAACGCCAAATGATGCAAAGCTATTGGAGTATCTTCAATTAGAAGCAAGGAGATTTAGAGCAGAATCTCATATTTTTTCAAGTATCCTTTCACTCTTGCCATATGTTGAAAAAGAGGATGTACTTAAAGAGATAAGTAAGACAGTAAAAATGCTTCTACCTTCAATTCTTGAAAGTGAAGATTTTCTGCTTCTAAAACAATCGATACCTTTTCTTACAAAGTTATCAAAAGACCTGAATTTAGATAAGGCAAAAAGAGATTTTGCCAAGGAAATCCTTACGGAATTACATTTGGAAAAAAACATTTATCAGATTTTCGAAAAAATCGCCAATTCAGATAGCAATTCAGCAACATACGTGCAAGCAAAGGAAATTTTGAATATACTACCACGTGATATCGTCATATCTTCACTGATAAAGATACTCTCATCTGAGGAAATGCTTTCAAGGAGAAAAATTCTAATATCTTTGATTGCTGAAATAGGCAAAGACTCTCCTGAATTAATTGGACAAAGGATAAGTTCTTCGAGCTCCAAATGGTTTGTAGTAAGAAATATGTGCACTATTTTAGGTCTCATAAGAAAACCTGAATGCATCGTGTATCTAAAAGAGGCAACTCACCACAGTGACATAAGAGTAAAAAAAGAAGCAGTTAAATCTCTGGCTAAAATTGGAGGAAAAGAAGCCTTTGAGGTGATAATGGAGCATTACGCAGAAGCTGATCCCGACTTTAAGAAGTTTATATTAAGAAATATTGGAGACACTGGATGCAAGGAAGCACTGAGCATACTCCTGCCTGTGGCTGAAAAAAAGGATTTCTTCTTTAAAGATTTTGAAGAAAAACTCTGTGTCATAGAGTCGCTAAGCAAACTACAGCTTCCTGAATCAAAACAGATTTTAGAAAAACTATCGCAAACAAGAAGCTTCTTTTTCAGAAAGAAAGCAAAAGAGATATCTGAAGCAGCAAAGAATGCTTTAAGAGCGTTTCGCCTTGAAACAAATGAGGTGAACGAAAATGCATAATGTTAATATGAAGCAGGAGTTGTCAACAAGTCAACTTTTTGAAATCGGAGAAACTTTTCTTCAGAAATTCAATTCAGTCATAAAGCATTCAAACTTTTATCCAGAGAATCACCCTATACTTGTAGAATCGATAAGCAACTTCAAACAATACCTAAAAGAGATATTTCAAAGTTTTGGAAGGCTTCACATAAATATCTATGAAGGCGAGGTCTATCTTTTTAATAGGTTTGTTCCAGATTTAGGAAAATCTTTTGAAAAACTTGTAAGTTTTCTTGAAACACGCAAGGTAAATGAAATTTCAATACTACCTGGAATAACAGAACGAGAAATATATGATTTTGCTAAGTCCCTGACTGAAAAACCTGAAAACATTGAAAAAGCAGGTGGATTGCAAACAAGAATTTCAAACCTTGGAATAACGCATATCTCTGTCACTTCTTCTTCTCCTAAGAAAGAAGAAGAAAGAGAAGAAGAAGACAATGATTTTTTTGGAATTTCAGAAGAGACCTACATCCAGGCAGTAACAGTTATAAAGAAGATAGCATTTCAGTACCTTTCTGGCATGCCCCTTGATGTACGCGAAGCAAGACAAGTGGTTGACAATCTGGTGGAAAAAGTACTTCAAAACCCCGATGCTTTGATCAGGCTTTCCATTCTCAAGAACTATGACGAAGATACATATTATCATTCAGTAAACGTGATGTTACTTTCTCTTACCTTAGGAGCTTCTTTGGGATTGGAAAAGCCAATACTTTCTGCTTTAGGATTAGCATCACTCCTTCATGACCTAGGTAAAGTAAAAATCCCACAGGAAATTATCAAGAAAGCAACTTCTCTGACAAGAGACGAATGGGAAATGATGAAGAAGCATACGGTTTTTGGAGCACAAGCGCTCCTTCTATCTCCAAATTTAAACAAGATATGCGCAGTGGTTGCCTTGGAGCATCACCTCAATGTTGATAAAACTGGATATCCTAGTTTGCCGCTTGTAAAGAAGCCTCACATCTTTTCAAGACTTGTGCAGATTACTGATGTTTACGACGCGCTTACCTCTCAAAGACCATACAGGAAACCAACCTTACCTGACAATGCTTTAAGACTGATATTTGTTCAATCAAAGACAAAACTTGATCCTGTTCTTGCAAAGCAGTTTGTGAGGTTGATGGGAATCTATCCAGTTGGAAGCGTGGTTAAATTAAACACACAGGAATATGCTGTGGTTGTGAAGCCTGGAAAAGATGACATCACAAGGCCCATAGTATTTGTTCTTCTGAATGAACATATGCAAAAATACGAACAACCCTTCAGAGTTAACCTATTAGAAGAAGCCAGAAAAGGTGGAAAGAGGCATTCTATACTTGAAGCAGTTGATCCAGCAAAAGTTGGTATAGACCCTAAAGAATATGTCGTTCCTCACGAATAGTTTATACTTTTATTGTGCAAAAACACCTGCTCAGATTTGACAAATTTCTGAGAAACTACCTCTATGGCAATAATGGATATTATTCAAAACATTCATTGTTGCCTCGTTTAGATTATCACACTGCGCCACAATCTTATCAGCCATTCAACAAACTTATTTCTTTATATTTAATGTCTCTTTTTACAGAGGGAGTCAGCAAAAAAGAGGCTGTTTTTATAGATCTTGGTGCTGGTTTTGGAGAGTTCTCTATATTCTTTGCAAAGAATTTTCCTGATGCAAAAGTTTTTGCCGTAGAGGCATCAAAAGGAAGACAAGAGATAATAAGAAATAGATTATGTGGCATCTCTAACCTTTCCATAGTCTCATCTCTTGAGGAAATACCAAAAAGTGAGTTTGCAATCGTATTTGCAAATGAATTCTTTGACGCACAGGTTGTTAGGGTTTTTAGAAAAAACGAAGAATTTTGCGAAGAACTCTACTACGATTCTTTGCTTAACAAATTTGTTTTTACGAAAGTAACAGCATCTGAACTTCCAGCTTCAGTAATCAAACATCTAAAAGATATTCCTGATAATACCATCTTTGAATTTGAAACCGATATAGGTGAGTTATTCAGGGTTCTTCGCCGTTTTAATAAAGTTTGGTTGCTTATAATCGATTATGGTTTTCAAATCGGAGAAATTGAAAGATTCAGAGAAGGAACACTTGTAGGCTTTAAAGATAATCTATTTATAAACAATCCACTTAAAAGGATTGTCGATGGCGATATTCTTGATGTAACTCACCAGGTAAACTTTACTTTCTTGAATGAGGAAGCGAGACAGAATGGCTTTAAATTTTTCTTCATAAAATCCCTTGGTTCTTTCATTGTTGAATACCTGGAAGACCATCTCCAATCTTTTTCAATTGAAGAGAGGAACTTTCTTCTAAAAATTGCCCTTCCTCATTTTTTAGGAGACAGCTTCAAAGTTGCTTTAATTTCTAATAGAAGCAAAAAGAAATGACGATTAAAATATTATGAGACTCGGCATATATACAGATTTCTATATCAAACACTGGCAAGATTTTAAGAAACTCTTAAATCTTATATCTTTCATTAGAAGCCTCCTCCTCCTGTTAGTTCCTCTGACCTTTCTCTATTTCTTTCTGCTTGAACGAGAAACGCTTTCTTTTTCATCACTAGAAGAAGGGAAGATGCTCACAACATTTGTTTTTGTATATATTGCCATAGGCCTTCGTTATCTGAGATTTGAAAGCATTGTTAAAGCTTCTAAGAAAAAAGATAGATACCTGGTAGTGAAAAGAATATATCAGAGTCTATACGCTTCTATGTTGCTTTCCACTTTTTCCTGTTTTTACTTTGTTTTTATGTTTGTTAAAGAAAGGAATATTTACTTTGCTATCTGGCTTGAAATTATTCTTGTTTTTATTTTTTTCTTTTCTGTTCCCTCAATTAACCAGATAGAGGATCTGCTATCCTTCTCAGAAATTACTATTCTCTCAGAAGATAACAATGGTGGGCGAGGCGGGATTTGAACCCGCAAGGGCTAAATGCCCACTGGATCCTGAGTCCAGCGCGTCTGCCAATTCCGCCACTCGCCCTTGAAATCATAAGTGGGCAATATAACTATTATAAATTGTGCGTTATTCTATAATAGAACCTGATAACAATAAATAGGAATAGTAATTCTCATCTATGCCATTTAATTACTTTGAAGACAGATACGAAATCCAGGAAATAATTGGAGAAGGTGGCGAGGGGCGCATACTTAAGGCGCTCGATAAGGCTGTTGATAGATTTGTTGCCATCAAGGAATTAAAACTCAGAAACAAGAAAAGAGAAGAAGCCTTAAGAGAAGCAAGAGCCATAGCAAGAATTAGCCATCCAAATGTGGTCTCACTATACGATGTAATCGAAGACGAAGAAGAAATTTACCTCATAATGGAATATGTCGAAGGCATCTCTTTAAGAGAGTTGCTTCAGGAATACCATATGATGGATTTCCAAACTGCGCTTGGCATTTTCATTCAGGTTGCCCTCGCAGTTGAATTTGCCCACAATCATGGAATCCTTCATCTTGACATAAAACCTGAAAACATTTTAGTTTCTTCCTCAGGAGTGGTTAAACTCACAGATTTTGGCATAGCCCGCTTCGTAACAGAACCAGAGGATGCAGGAAAGATTATGGGAACAACTCACTATCTGGCTCCTGAATCCTTAAGAGGGAAGTACTCAGTTGCCTCAGATGTTTTTGCGCTTGGAGTAATTCTTTATGAGATGCTTGCAGGCGAGAATCCTTTTTACAGTTACAGCCAGGAGGAAGCTTATAAAAAAATACTCGAATTTGACCCACCTCTAATATCTTCTTTAAGAAAAGATGTTCCTGAAGAATTTGATCAGATTCTTGCAAAAGCACTTGCAAAACATCCTGGCAGGAGATTTAAAGATGTAACAAGATTTCGAATAAAAGTTGAGAGGTTCTTTGAGTACGATTACCCTGAAGAACCTATAAGAGAAATTTTTGAGCAAGAAAAGAGCAAGCCTCCAAGAACTATAACTCTTGGTAAAAAGGCTTTAAGAACACTAACCTTCAGAACATCACATGCTCTTGGACTTGCTTCTGCCTCTTTTATGGTTTCATTTATCGCCAGAGATGGAAATCTTATTGACTCGTTGATTTTTACGGCACTTGTATTGATTGTCTCTTTTCTTACAGTACCGTTGGGTGGATTTCTGATTTTTGCACTTTCATCATACATTATTGCAAAAACAAGTATTTTTTCATCAGTTCTCTTAATTGCTCTGGGTATTTTTCTATTTTGGCTCTTAAGAGATATCTCAAAAGAAGGTGCACTTGCTGGTCTTGCGCTGGCAACATCACCAATTGGAATCGAGGGGGCTCTTCTATCAATTCTCTTTCATAAGAAGAAATTGAGTTCAATATTTTCAGGATTGATTTGCTATTTATCATTATCCTTCCTGGTCATCTTCTTCCTCAATCAATCAAACGAGTTTTTGTCCTCAAGCGTGTTTTTGCTGCCTCTTCCAGGTAAAACATTTGCTTTTAAGTTTCTAAATCTTGTTTCTGTCCCAGTTGTTGCTCTTCTCGTTTCTGCTGGCATTTACAGAATTCTTAAAGGAAAGGCAAAGAATTTTTCTTCTGCCATTTCATTATTTCTTGTGGGAGCTGCTCTGCTTTCTCTTAACCAAGCAGGTTATCTTAAAGAGATTTTTTCTCTTGAAAGGCTATCTATATCGCTGTTTGCAGCCATACTTTATGGCGTCTACGACCTGATTCGAAGAGCGCCAGATAACATCTAATATAATTATTCATAAGATGAGCCTGTTAAGAAAATTGGAAGAAAAGCTTGAAGGGATCTTCGAAAGGGCTTTTACAAAAGCCCTCAGAAAAAAGATTGAACCTATTGAGCTTGCTAACGAACTGGAAAGAAAAGTAGAAGAAACTGCTGTCACTGACGTTACTATTCCATATGCTGCCAATGTCTATCACATAATGATTAGCAGGTCAGATTATTCCTTTCTCAAACCCTATGAAAGAGAATTAAAGGCAGAACTTGAAGATTTTGTAGCAAAGAAAGCAGAATCCTTGGGGGTTGTTCTTCTGGGAAAACCTTCAGTTATCTTTAAGGTCGAACAGTCTCTCAAAGCAGGCGATTTAAAGATTGTACCACAAGTCAAGAAAGATGAATTTAGCGAAAAGATGGAGGCTCTTGAGCAGGAAAAAACAAAAGTCATACCAGTTCAAGAAGCGGCAAATCTAAACCTTCAGGCTCCTTATGCCATTATAGAAAACCTAACCACTGGGAGCAGACATCATGTAATGAGGTTTCCCTACAGGATTGGAAGGATGGAAGCAAATAATTTAGTCTTGGATGATCAGGCTGTTTCTCGCTTTCACGCAGAGATTTACGACGATGGAAAATCATATTTAATCAGAGATCTTGAAAGTACAAATGGCACTTTCGTTAATGGCAAACTGATAAGAGTAAGGAAGTTGAATCCAGGCGATGTTATAACTGTTGGCAACACCAAGTTGAGGTGGCTGCCAAACCGATGAATTTGAAGGCAATTGCCCAGATACTTTTCCTTCTAACCTCTTCTTTGGTTATTTCATCTTTAGCGCTTCTTTTTGCATTTCATCAGTTTCACAGAAAGAGTTGTGCTCTTATTCCAATAAACAGTCCAGAGAACTCGATTCTTATAAATACTCCAAGAATTTTCATTGGTAGGGGTAGCGAGGTTGATGTTTCTATCCTTGATGAAAGCATATCGTCGAAACACTGCCTTATTACTCAAAGAAAAGGAAGATTTCTTATTAAAGATTTAAACAGTAAGAACGGAACCTTTGTAAACGGACAGCCAATTTTAGAATCTGAACTAAAAGATGGAGATCTGCTTACCATAGGTAACAAGAAGTTCATTTTTAAAGTGGAATAAACTATGAAAATCAAGTACGCAGGTCTAACAGACAGAGGTAAAAAAAGAAGTAAGAACGAAGATTACTTCTTTGCTGAATTTCCTATATTCGTAGTTGCTGATGGTCTTGGAGGTCATAGAGGAGGCGAAGTTGCAAGCAAGAAGGCAGTAGAAGAATTCGTTAAATCTGTAAGGAATGGTATTAGAGATGTATCGAGCCTGGACTCATTAAAGAAATTACTTGAAAAAAGTATTTTAGATGCAAGCAATATGATTTTTAAAGAAAGCCGTAAAAATGTTGAACTCCATGGTATGGGTACAACCATCTCTGCAGCCGTTGTTCTTGATGACTTTTTAGTAATAGCGCATGTTGGTGATTCAAGGATCTACCTTGTTAGTGAAGGAAAAATAAGCCAGATAACGAAGGATCATACCTTCGTACAAATGCTAATCGACAGGGGCGAAATAACAGAAGAAGAAGCAAAAAGGCATCCAATGAAAAATGCTTTATTGCAGGCGCTTGGCGGAGAAACAGGTCTCCAGGTAGAAACCAGGACCATACAACTTCATCCACAGGATAGAGTGCTTTTGTGCACTGATGGGCTTTACAGTGTTGTTAGCGAAAATGACATTCTTGAAGTACTTACGTCAGAGGCAACAACAGAAGATAAAACAAAAAGACTCGTCTCGCTGGCTCTTAAAGCAGGAGGTTTCGATAACGTCACAGTCATTCTTCTGGAAGTGGAAAATTAGATGAGAATCAAAGAAATATCATTCCTGGTTCTCACATTTATTGCTTCAGTTTTTGGATATTATGTCCTGGGTTTATCGAATCCATTTAAATATGCTGCTATTATAAATCTTCCCTTCCTTCTTCTATCTTTTTTTAATGCTTTTTTTCTCAGGAACTCAGACGAACACATTCTCCCTCTTGTTGCGCTTCTTTCAAACCTTGGATGTATCAACCTCTATCAAATAGATTCTTCCTACTTTTCAGCACAGATTCGCAATATTTACATTGCTGCTCTTTTCAGTATGTTTTTTACCTATCTTTTTAGCAAACTGAGAAAGCCATTTACCTACCGTTTTGTTTTTGGAGTAACTGGTTTACTACTTTTTCTAATTCCAATGGCCTTTGGTAAAGAAGTTTATGGTGCTAGGCTATGGATTTCTATAGATGGGTTTAGATTTCAACCAGCTGAACTTGGACGAATATTTTTTATTCTTTTTCTTTCAGGCTATTTTGGCGAACACCAGATTCTTTTTGCGAAAACCAGTGGACTTTCCTTTAGAAAACGGTTTGTTTACCTGATTCCTGCATTAATAATGACATTGTTTTCCTTAATTCTTCTTGTATTTGTCAGAGACCTTGGTTTTTCTCTCCTCATACTTTCAATTTTTCTTGCTTCCCTTTTTATTGCATCTTCTAATCTTTCATATATTTTTCTTTCTTTAGGCATTTTTGGTCTGGGTTCCTTAATCTCCTATAGATTGTTTGATCATGTAAAAAACCGGATCGATGCCTGGCTCAATCCTTGGTCAGATCCCTTTGGAAAATCTTATCAAGTGCTACAGTCTCTTTTTGCATATGCTGAAGGTAACGTACTGGGTTTAGGTCTAAACCATGGATTTCCTGAACTCTTGCCAGCAGCCCACACAGATATGACTGTTCCAATTTTTGCAGAATCCTGTGGAATCTTGGGTTCGATTACCGTTATCGCTGCTTCCTTCCTTATATCTACGATACTTGTTCTTATGTCTCAGAAAACAAAGAATTCAGCTGAAAAAATATTTCTTGCAACATCAGGATTCACAATTGCATTCCAAGTCTTTTTGGTGGTTTCTGGTACTTTAAACCTCCTTCCTCTTACAGGCCTTACAGTCCCCTTCTTCAGTTACGGTGGAAGTTCACTTGTTTCATCAATGGTTCTTATTCAACTTTCGCTTCTCTTTTCAACAAGGAGAGAAAAATGGATAGTGCAGTAAAGAGAATCTCTACTGTTCTTTTTATCCTATTTGCAGTTCTTATAATCAGATTGTTTCAGGTTTCGGTTCTTGAATCTGAAAAACTTTCCAACGATCCGCATAATAAAAGAGAAATCCTTTTAACATCAAAAGTTGCAAGAGGAAAAATAATTTCTCGGGATGGGGAAATTCTTGCATACTCTGCAAAAACTGACAGAGGATATAAGAGAATATATCCATATGGTGAGAAATTTGCTCACTTAACTGGGTATTTTTCTCAGCGCTACGGGGCTTCCTTCTCTGAGGCTTATTTCAATGATGTTTTGAGTGGGAACCCTTCTCAGCGTTTCTGGTCACCAGGAAAAGCGGATTACAAGAATGTAAGAATCTCTGTGGATAGCAGGCTTCAGAAAAAAGCCTTTTCTCTGCTTAAACAAAAGGGTGCCATTGCAGCAGTAGAAGTAAAAACAGGAAGGATTCTCTGTCTCGTTTCTTACCCTTCATTTGACCCAAACAAGGTGGATGAATCATTTGAAAGTTGGAAGAAAAAGGAAGGCAAACCTTTGCTGAATAGAGTTACCTCAGGAGTTTATCCCCCAGGTTCAACTTTTAAAATTTTGACTCTTGCCACATACCTGGAGAGCATCGGGTCTCTTGAGGATATCTACGATGCTCCAGCCGTCTTTAAAGTTGGAGGTTTCAGGATAACCAACTACGGCGGAAAATCTTATGGAAAAATCACTGTTAAGGATGCTTTTAAATATTCTGTTAACACAGTTTTTGCCCAAATGGGTTTGTCAATCGGCCCTTATAAATTCAAATCTTCTTGTATAAAATGCGGCTTTGGTGGTAAAACAGGCGTTGAGATACCTGAGAGCACAGGCAGATTGCCTGCAAAACTTGATGATCCTGTCATCCTCTCATGGAGCGCTGTTGGTCAGGCTGATTTAAATGTCACACCATTACAGATGCTTGCATTTACCGCTGCGATTGCCAATAAGGGAGTTTGGGTTAAGCCGACCATTCTAATGGATGGAAATACTTCAACTGCAAAAAGGATCATTGACGAACGAACTGCTGAGTTAGTAACCCAGGCAATGGTTGAAGTGGTGCGTTCAGGCACTGGAACTCGCGCAAGAATCAGAGGATTAAAAGTTGCTGGCAAAACAGGCACTGCTGAAGTAGAAGGTGGAAAGCCACATGCATGGTTTGTTGGATTTGCACCTGCTGAAAATCCTGAAATTGCTGCAGTGGTTATATTAGAAAATGCTGGTTCAGGTGGCACTGAATCAGCGCCATTGTTTAAGAAACTTGTTGAATACTATTTTTTTGAAAGATAAAGAACGCATTTTGATAAACTTTTAATATGCAGTTTGAAAAAGGCAGGCTCATCAAAGATAGATATCTGATAATACGAAAAATAGGTTCAGGTGGAATGGCTGAAGTCTACCTTGCCGAAGATGTTGTTCTTAATCGCAAGGTAGCCATAAAAGTGATGCATGAAAACCTGGCCTCAGATGAGAACTTCGTAAGAAGATTCAGAAGAGAAGCTCAAGCAGCAGCAAATCTCAACCATCCAAACATTGTTTCAGTTTTTGATTGGGGCAGAGAAGAAGGAACCTACTTCATCGTTATGGAATATATCATTGGAAAGACACTGAAGGAAATCATAAGAGAAAAAGGATCCCTTCCCTTAGATTTTGGACTGGATATCGCCAAACAGATTGCGTCAGCTCTTGCATTTGCTCATCGCCATGAAGTTATTCACAGAGACATAAAACCTCATAACATCATCATAACTGAGGAAGGTCTTGTTAAGGTAACAGATTTTGGAATTGCAAGGGCTAAGTCTGGCTCCATAACTGATACCGGTCCAATAATGGGTTCTGTCCAGTATATATCACCTGAACAAGCACAGGGCCTTCCAGCAACCGAACTGTCAGATATTTATTCTTTTGGTGTTGTAATGTATGAAATGTTTACTGGCAACCTTCCTTTTGAAGGAGATTCTGCCATATCCATAGCAATGAAACATGCTTCAGAAATTCCCGTTCCGCCATCAAAACTGAATCCTGAGATTCCAATTGAGCTTGAAAAGATAATACTTAAGTCAATGGCAAAGGATCCCTACGAAAGATATCAAACAGCTGATGAACTTCTTCAAGATTTAAAGATGTTTACCAGTGGCAAACCAGTTGAAGCAGCAAGACCATCCTATGAAAAAACTGTTGTTATTAAACAAAAAACTCAATCAGGTAAAGAAAAAAGGAAAGGGTTTGGATCTGTAATCTTGGCAATGCTCATACTTCTTCTCATCGCAGCAGTAGCTTTTGGTGCTTATTCTTACTTAAGCCAGCAGGCAAAAAGATTCGTAGCAGTTCCTAAACTCGTGGATTTAAGTGTTAAAGAGGCAGAAAAGTTGCTTTCAGAAAAAGGACTAAAAATAGATATCGCTTCGAAAAAATACTCTGCAACCTACGAGAAAGACAAAATAATCAGCCAGGACCCACCACCAGGAACAAGAATTGAAAAAGGGAAGGTTGTTAAGGTTGTTGTATCGCTTGGTGAAAGGCCAGTAAAGGTTCCAAATCTTTTTGGAAAATCAGTACTTGAAGCAGGTCAAATTCTCGGTGAGTTAGGACTTCGAATTGGGGAGGTAACTTACGAATATTCTGACAATATTCCTGAGGATATGATTATGAAACAATCGCCTTCTCCAAATTCAGAGGTCTCTAAAGGTACAGCAGTCGATATCGTTATTTCAAAGGGAGTGGAAGTGGTTATCATTCCAGATGTGACAGGGCTCTCATTGGATAAAGCAAAAGAAATGATAAAGAAAGCAGGTTTAAAATTCGAAGTTGTTGAGGAAGAAAGTGAAACTTTCGAGAAAGGTAAGGTAATCAGACAGTCACCTTCTCCAGGAGATAATGCTAAGAAAGGCGACAAGGTTTTACTTGTCGTTTCTTCTGGTCCAGCTTTTGTCGCAGTTCCTAATCTTATTGGTATGGACTCTCTTAGTGCAAGAAATCAGCTTCAGAGTTTAGGATTAGAAGTAGAAACAGTTAATGTTGAAGTATTCGAGGAATCTCAAGTTGGAAAAGTCGTCCAGCAGACTCCTGATCCGAATACCAAGGTAAGAAAAGGGACAAAGGTTACTATATGGATAGGAATTTGATGCAACCTACTTGGAGGTGAATAAGTTAAGTGAGAAGGAACTTTTTCTTAATTTGCCTTGTTGCACTGGGGTTTTTCTTAGGATTTATTTTTGTAATATCCTCGAGACGATTGGCTGATTTCTACTTTGCGCAGATGGGGTCAGAAACAGATTAACAGTCTTTCAAACACTCTATTGATTTATTCCAAAGATATGATAAATTTTTAAATTGCAACTCTCAGAAAGGGCCTGTAGCTCAGTAGGTTAGAGCGCACCCCTGATAAGGGTGAGGTCCGTGGTTCGACTCCACGCAGGCCCACCATCTAATAAATCCTAATATGCTGAAAATGTCTGTTTTACATCTGTGAATTACTAGAATCTTTATTGTTGGATGTTTCAGGAATTAAATTATGTTTAAAATATGAAAGAAACTCTTAGAATAATACCAGAGGGGTCTTGGGTAAGAAGAAAAAGAAAAAAATCAAAAAGATCGAAAGAAGGTTCTCAAATTTAAATCTTTACATTATACTTTGCTCAATATTTCAAGCTGCTCTTATCTCAATTATCACTATTCCCCTGCTTTACACTGGTGGTAAACTTCAGCCTTACCTCAACTTCTTTATTGCAGGATTCTTTTTTTATACTGTTTCTCGTAACCATTTAACAGCGTTAATCAAATTCTTCTCATTTGGTATCTTTGCTTTTTTAATCTGGCCTGGTGTCTTTAATCAGGTGTTTTTTGAAAGGTTTGTTGCAATAAATGATCCTTTACTTTATGGAGATATGATAATTCAGGCTGTATTTGGTGAGCTTCTTTTTAATAGCGCAAACCTAAATGTTTTCCAGATTCAAACAAAATTACTTCTTTTTAGTTTGTGTTTTATCTCAGGTTTTCTTGGATACTTACTCAGTGTTGGTTTCAAAAAAATCAATGAAGCCTTTTCTAAACATCACAAAAACTTGATACTGAACAGCAGTTTTTTATTCGGTTTGATTATTATATTAACTCTCTCAGTTTATTCTTTTCTTTTTCCATATGCTTCTTTTAGAGCAAGGATTGATAAACCAACCATGCCAGGTTCATATGCAACAGATTACCATATTTATAAAAGAACTTATGAAATACTGAGAGATAATCGCATCAGTTTTTATCAGGCTCTACATCAGGCAAGAAACGAAGATGTTAGGGTTATTAAAGAACCCGATAAAGCTTATGCCATCCCTTCAGCTCATTGGGTCAGACTACCATATCTTTTTTACCTATGGGCTTTTTTAGGGTCTTTCAGTCCTCAATTAATAATTATTTTTGCCCTTGCCCTTTTTATTTTAGGTTACTCGCTTGTCTCATATGCTTTCGAAAAAAACTTCTTTTATGGTTCATCAATACTTTATCTGATAATAATTCAGCCATTTTTTTATCTTGCCTTAGGATGGGAAAGCCTTTTTGCACCTGAAGTTTGGGGAAGTCTCTTTGCTTTAATATCAACAGGCTTGCTTCTTAATGGTAAGTTGAAAACATCTCTTATATTTGCTCAACTCGCAGCACTTTCAAGGAACCTATTTGTAGTTTTTTACGCTGCAGTTTTTATCTATGTTACTATTAGATTCATCGCCACAAAGAAAAAACGCGATCTTGCATTAACAATACCACTTGGAACAATTTTTCCAATTGCTTACACCTTGCATATCCTTAACGTCATTCAAAAACACAGATATATACTAACTGTCCAAAATCCTAATGTCTCATTAGGTGTATCTTTTGGTCTTGACATAAACCAGGCTTTAAGAAACCTCACATATATGAGTAATTTCTTAACATTTCCCTATACACTTCATATTTTTTATGGAGTAGTTTTTTTCGTTGCTTTCATTCTTCTAGCGATTCTGAGAGTTCTTTCACTGAGAATAGAATTAAAACCTCAAGACATCATT
>JAOADC010000032.1 GCA_026417515.1 Actinomycetota bacterium | reverse complement strand
GACATCTTGCAGACCTGCAGACTGTGTTTAACTCAAGTTCTCTAAGTGTTTTTTCAACTGCACCATATTTTCCACCAGCTTCTATTCTTTTAAGATAGGTTGCTTTGGATTTTCTCATTTCAACTATGTCTTTTCTTGCCTGAAAATGAAAACATCAGTTCACCAACAATCTCTGAAAAACTCGGATGCACAAAAAACATACGAGAATAGTCTCCTCTTACCATAAAGGATTCAATTAGATGAATGGTTTCTGCCGCTTCTGCTCCAACAAGGACACATCCATTTATCTTGTTATTTTCAACAAATAGAATTGCAAAACCATCCCTTTCAAGTTCTGCGTAGGCTCTTGCTGAGACACCTGACTGAACCCTGATCTCCTTACCATTCAATTCGCCAATCCAGGCAATTTCAGGCCATCCAAAGACTGCATAAGGTAGATATCTGTAATCGATTTTATTACCTGAATTAAAAAGATTTTCCGCAACGCATTCCGCTTCAGCATAGGCTGTATAGGCAAGTGCAGGAGTTCTTATGCAATCGCCACACGAAAAAATCCCATCAATAGAAGTTCTTAAATATTCATCAACTTTAATAAATCCCTTTTCATCTTTTATTTCGGGTATTTCAATACATTCAGTGTTTGGGACCCTACCTGCCGTAACAATTATTTGTTCAATATTCTTAATCTCTTCACCATCTTTGAACTTTAAACTAAAAAGGTTTTTCTCGAATTTGGCTTCAGTAATTTCCTTTGCTTTTAATACTTTTATGCCATTCCTTTTTAGGCGCGCTTCGTATAATTGGGAAACTTTACCAGGAAGGGAGGGAAGTATTCTTTCAAGTGCTTCTATTAAGTAGACTTCACTTCCCATTAAAGCAAAGAAGCTTGCAATTTCAACGCCCTGAGCACCAGCACCAATAACAGCAACACTTTTCCAATCTTTAAAATTCAAATAATCCTCGCCTGTAATGACAGGCAAGCCTTCAAAAACTTTCAGCCTTAATGGTCGTGAACCAACTGCAATCACAATAGCATCGTATGAATCAGAACCATCTTCAAAAATCACTCTTTTATCTCTTTGTAAAACTGCTTCTGAATTGATAATTTTCACTCTCTCTTTTTCAAGGAGTTTACTAACGCTTGTCTTAAAGAAATCTGCACCACTTTTTGCGTAAGATACGGCTTTTTCAACGGATGCTTCAGAAATGCTCATTCCAAGTTCACGCGCTTTTTTCAATGTCTTTGCATAAAAAATGAGATGCTTGGTTGGCACGCATCCTCTGTTTAGGCAGACCCCTCCAATATCCTTCTTCTCATAAACAGTAACTTCTGCTCCCTTTCTAGATATAAGCAAAGCTGATAAATAACCGGCTGGACCGGATCCAATAACAGCTACTTTCATAACTAAACAATCCCTGCCTTCTCAAGAACATCAACACACCTGTGTTCGTTTCCTATGGCCATCAAATGAACTCCATCTACAATATCTCTTAATTCTTTTACGAGGGAGGCAGCAATCCTTATTCCTTCCTCTTCTGCATCATCTGCCTTTCTTATAGCAACTTCAACGCTTTCAGGTATATCAAGGCCTGGTACATTTGCATTTATGAACTCAACCATTCTGACGCTTTTTAATATCAAAACTCCAGCAATGATCTTTACGTTAAACTTCCTAGCAAATTTCATAAAATTTTCCATTTTTTCTGGTTCAAAAACAGCCTGCGTCTGAAAAAAGGTGGCTCCAGAGAGAACCTTTTTTTCAAATTTGGAAAGCTCTGGTTCGAGTGGAACAGCAATCGGTGAAACCGCAGCACCAATAATAAAATTGGTTGCACCCTTCAACTGTTTTCCAACCATATCCTGACCTTCATTCAAACTTTTGATTACTGAAATGAGCTGAACGCTATCAAGGTCATAGACTGCTTTCGCCTGCGGATGATCACCGAATCTTGGATGATCACCTGTAAGAGCAAGTACGTTTTCAATTCCAAGAGAATAGGCTCCTAATAGGTCAGACTGTATAGCCAATCGATTCCTGTCTCTACAGGTAACCTGCATTATTGGTGTTCCACCAGCTCTTAGCAGGTGAAGGCATCCTGCAAGTGAACTGAGGCGCATTACTGCACTTTGATTATCTGTTATGTTTATACCATCAAAGTACGAAGAGAGGATTTCAGCTTTATTCATAAAATTAGATACATCAGTTCCTTTTGGTGGCCCAAGTTCAGCAGTCAGAATGAATTTTCCTTTATCAATTGCGTCTCTTAATTTGTTCAATGTTCAACCCCCAACAGATCTTGGTTTTCTGTTTAAAATCTCAAAATTAGAAAATCTGATTTTTCTTCTTTCATTTAGATTCAACTTCTCATGTATTTTTACCCAGATACAATCCTTTGTTTCATCAACTTCACACTTTCCTTTATGCATCCCACCACAGGGCCCGTTGAGAACCCCTTTTGGACATCTTGTCTTTGGACAGATACCACCTGTTTCACTTAAAATACAATCACCACAGCTCTGGCAGTATTCAAGAAATATACCAGGTCTTTTAGTTTTGCCAATAAAGACTGTGTTCAATCCAGCAATTACAGGTTTATCGATAACATCAGCAATGTTTTGAACTCCTGAACCACAAGAAAGCACAAGAAAGCAATCTAAACTTATCCCCCTTGCTTCCTTGATTGATTTTATGGCAAGTCTTTCATGGCATGCGGTATCAATAACTGATTTAAAAGCAATGGAAAACCCGAAATTCTTAAGTAAGTTAGATAACTCTTCAACTTCCTTTTCCCCACCAGTTCCTGCAAGAGTAGCACAGCTACCGCATCCTATGATTGCTATATTCCTACAATTCAAACTTTTTAATATTTGAACTATCTCGTTAAGATTCTTTTTCTCTGTAACTACCAATTCATTCACCCTGAAAGATTTCGTTTAGTATCTTTGCAAAACCAACGGCATCCTTTGAATAAATGTCAGCATTGTATGCGTTCTTTACATTCTCACTTACGATTGCTCCTCCAATAGCAACGAGCAAGCCTTCAAATCTTTTCTTGAGTTCTCTTACAGATTTTTCAAGTGATGGCAGCGTGGTTGTCATAAGACAGGATAGGCCAACAACATCTGGTTTAAACCTTTCCACTGAATTTATTATCTCTTCTACTTTAACATCTACACCCAGATCAAAAACCTCGTAACCATTTGCTTCAAGTATGGCTCCGACAATTCCCTTGCCTATATCGTGCACATCACCTTCAACTGTGGCAAGCAATACCCTTGCCTTGTGAACAGCATCACCTGCTTTTATGATTTCAGGTTTTATTATTTCAAAAACTTTTTTTACCGTTTCTGCTGACATCAGCACTTGTGGAAGAAAAATCTTCTTCTCGGCAAACAGAGTGCCAACTTCTTCCATTGCAGGTGATATTATTTTAAAGACCACATCATAAGGCTTTAGATCTTCAAGCACCAATCGAACCAATTTCTCAGCTCTTTCTTTGTTACCAGAAACAATACAACTGTAAAGATCATCCTCTGGGGACGCTTCCTTAATTTCCTTGGAGACCTTCTCTTTCGTTAATTCATTCGGCTCAATAAGGAGCTCAGTGCTGAGTTTAACAACAAATCTCGATGCCTTGATGAGTTTTACGAGTTCGCTATCAAGTGGATCGAGTATGGCAGCAGAAAGACCATAGGAAGCAGCGAGCACTGCAAGTGCTCTATTGTAAACTTTGCGATCTGGAAGCCCTGTACTAACATTTGAAAGACCAATAACTGTATAGAGTCCTTTTTTACGCAACTCCTTGATTGACTTCAAGGTTTCTTTTGCTGAAGCAGTTGCAGCTGGTAGAACTCCTGGATCAAAAAGTATGTCGTAAACCGAGTAGCCCCTTCTTTCTGCCTCTTTAAAAATAATCTCAAGAGCTTCAAGTTTGCCTTCAGCACTTTTTGGCACCGACCTGCCTGTAACAGCCAGAGCAATTATTGGAGCACCAAATCTTGACGCTACAGAAAGTGAGGTATTTAAACTGTTTTCATTGGCATTTACAGAATTTACAATCGGCCTTCCAGGATAGATTTTGAGTGCTGCTTCAAGTGCCTCAGGATCGGTTGTATCAATTGAGATTGGTATGGAAGTTGAATAAGCAAGTCTTCTTACAACCTCAGAGAGCAAATGCTTTTCATCTGCAAGCGGGATACTTACATTTATATCAAGTACATCAGCTCCAGCATTCTCCTGAGATTTTGCTTCCTTTAGAACTAATTCAAAAGACTCGTTTGACAGATCATTTTTTAAATCTTCGCGGTTTGAAGGATTAATTCTTTCACCAATTACCAAGAAATCCTTGCCGCTCAGATCGTAACGGAAAAAATTCTGCGGAGTGCAAAGATAGAAGTAGTTCCTTCTCTTAAGTTTAAGAGGTGTCTTTGATTCAACTGTTTCCTTTAATGCTGCGATGTGTTCAGGCCTTGAACCACAACAACCTCCCACAATTGAAGCGCCTGAATCTACAGCCTGTTCAGCGAATTTCGCATACTCTTCAGGCGTTGCATCAAAAAAAGTCCTGCCTCCCTCAAATCTCGGTAAACCAGCATTTGGTTGGAAAATTGTGTTTTTTTCTGCTACGGTTGCCATTCTTCTGGCTATTTCCACAAAATTAGATGGTCCCAAACTGCAGTTTGCTCCAACTCCCTGAACATTGAGAGGTTCAAGTATTCCAACTACCGCTTCTGGACTTGATGCAGATACGTCAGTTTTTAGATCTGAATTGAAAGTCATTGTTACAAAAACAGGAAGACCTGTGTTTTCTATGGCAGCCAGAGCAGCAATCTTTGCTTCTTGTATATCAATAAAAGTTTCAAGGAGAATGGCATCCACGCCTCCACGTGCAAGTAGAACTGCTTGTTCCTTAAAAATTTGATATAGGTAATCAAAGCTTTCTTTTCCAATTGGTTCAGCCAATAGCCCGGTTGGACCAATACTACCAAAAACAAATCCTGAGTCTCCTGCTGCCCTTCGCGCAATTTCTGAAGCTTTCAGATTTATTTCTTCTATCTTTTCGCTTAATCCGAATTTCTGCAGTTTTACACGGTTTGCACCAAAAGTATTCGTTTCTATTGCGTCAGATCCTGCTTGCAAAAATGATCTGTGAATCTCGAAAACAATATCTTCAGCTTCAAGAACTGCCTTTTCAGGAACATCAGCATAACCTCTAGCAAAAAGGCTAGTTCCCATAGCGCCATCAAGTACAAGTATTCTCTTTTCTAAGAATTCATTTAGTCTGCTCATCTTTGCATAAAATTCATATAAATTTAATCTTTATTTCTGTGGCGTCAATATCTTGCCACAAATTGCAGTTATCGATTTTCTTGGTTTGATCATAAAACTGCTTGTAAGTTCCAAACCAATACTTTGAGGAGTTAAAATTTCAAAAATTATCTTCTGTACTTCTAAATCCAAATCACCATAACCAGGACTATACCTTGGAGTCAGTTCATTTGGAAAGAAAAAACCTTCCAGATAAGATTGGGCAGCATCAGCAAGTCCTTCAGCGTAAGCAGAACCAACTGCATCATAAACAAGAGCGCGGGTATATTCTCCCTGCTTTATCAGTTCTTGAATCCTGTTCTCGATTGCTGGTCCTATGGTTACTGCAAAAATAATAGCTGATGAAGAGTTTTTAAGCCTCTGAGCCAGTTTTTTACTTCTAATTTCGTATCTATTGTTCTCTTTTATGAGATAGACAGAGTAATCAATGACCTCTAAGTCAACTTCTTCAAAGAGACCCTTCGGTTCAATAAGATTTCTTCCTGAAGATCTTGCCTCATCAAGAAGATGTTTGATTTCACCATCAAGCGGTGCTGTTTTAGGATATCCTAGAACATTCTTTGCTTCTTCGATATCAAATTTTGGTCCAAGACTGGGAAAGCGCTTGGCCTCTTGCCCGCCTCTTTGCAGCTATGAGAGTGTTCTTCAAAAGCATTGCTCTTGTTACAAGCCCGACTCCTCCTGGAACAGGCGTTATATATGAAGCTACTTCCGAAGCAGAATCGAAGTCAACGTCACCAACTATCTTATCGTC
>JAOADC010000025.1 GCA_026417515.1 Actinomycetota bacterium | reverse complement strand
AGAGTTTTTCCATTTATCCTGCTGTCAGGGCGTGCAAAGTAGATGAATTCAAACATACAAACTGAAGGTTTCTCGACTGGAAGACCTTCATAAGAAAACATTCCATCTGAATCAAAAACTATTATCTCTCCTGGTTGGACTTCTCTAACGAACTCGGCACCTACGATATCAAGACCACAGGTTTCAGAAGAAACAACATATCCACTGTTCATCTTACCAACTGCAAGAGGCCTGATGCCATAAGGATCGCGAACTGCAATCAATTGATCAAGCGTTATTATCACCAGAGAATAAGCACCTTTAAGTTGGCTTATACCACGTGCCACTGCTTCCTCCGGAGGGAAACCGAGCTTCAAATGCTTGTGGATAAGGTAAGCAATCGCTTCAGTATCAGAGGTGCTCTTAAAAGCATAACCTTCCTTAGATAGCATTTCTCTTAACTGTCTTGTGTTTAGGAGGTTTCCATTATGAGCAACTGCAACTGAATATCTTCCGTCATCAACAACGCATGGCTGGGCATTCTCTATTCTCGTCGATCCAGTTGTGGAGTATCTTACGTGGCCAATTGCTAGATCTCCCTTCAAAGAATCGAGATCAGAATCTGAAAATACCTGAGTTACCAAACCCAGATTCTTATATGTTAAAAGCATTTCTTTGTTGGAGACTGTGATGCCAGCTGATTCCTGACCTCGATGTTGAAGAGCATGTAGTCCAAAATAGGTCAGTCTTGCCACATCTTCTCCAGGCGCATATACTCCAAAAACACCACATTCTTCTTTCCACTTCTTAGTATCCAACTAAACCTCCAATTAAATTAAAGTAATTCATTTTTGTCTCTTCCAGTTCCTTGGTTAAAAACCTATCGAAAATGAGTTGGCTGCCTCCTGTCTCTCCAATGATTGTTATTGGTACACCGTGTTTACCACAGAGTTCTCGCACCAGAGTTACATTCTCAACTAGAGAAGTAACAATAACCCTTGAAGGTGTTTCAGAAAAGAAAAATGCAGTGGGTTCTTCGTCTTCAGGAACTTCAATCTTAAAACCAGTGTTGCCTGCAGCTGCAGATTCAAGCAGAGCTCCGAAAAGCCCGCCTTCGCTTAGGTCATGAGCTGAAAGTATTACTCCTTCTTTTGCCAATTCTTGAAGCAAAAGATGCAGATTCTTTTCTAACTCCATATTAAGTTCAGGTGGTTGCCCAAAAACTTTTCCTTCTAGTATCTGTTGCAATTCAGAGCCACCAAAATCTCTTTCAGTTTTTCCAAGGAGAATTATGTATGCAGGTTCTTTAGGGAAAAAAGAAGGTACTGCACGAGTTGCGTCATCGATTACACCCACAGCTCCAACAATAGGCGAGGGCTTTATCGCTCCTTCTGGCCCTTCATTGTAAAAGCTGACATTTCCTGAAACAACAGGAACGCCGAAAAATTCCATAGCGTCAGCCATTCCTCGAACTGATTGTTCAAATTGATAAAAGATTTCTGGGTCTTCAGGATTACCAAAATTTAAACAATCGGTAAAAGCAAGAGGTCTTGCACCAACGCAGGCAAGATTGCGAAGAGCCTCTGCAATAATCAATCTTCCACCTTCATAAGGATTTAAGTAAACAAAGCGAGGATTGCCGTCAACAGTTAAGGCGATTGCTTTCTTGCTGCCTCGTATTCTCAGCACCGATGCATCATGTCCTGGTTGGATAACGGTATTGGTTAGAACCATATGATCATATTGTTCGTAAACCCATTTCTTGGAAGCAAGATGAGGAGAATTTTCAAGTGCATTCATCGCATCTATGATTTCAGCATCGCTTAATAGATAGTCAGGTCTTTCATCTGAAATATAATCAGGTTTTCTTTTTTCAGGAATGTAGATCGGTGCTTCTTCAGTTAGAAATCGAGCAGGAATTTCTCCAACCAGTTTATCAGATTGAAATACGCGTATCTTATGCGTATCTGTTACCTTTCCTATGGGTGTTGCATCAAGTTCCCATTTCTTACAAACTTCAATTACTTCATCCAAATTTTCAGGCTTAACGATGGCCAGCATTCTTTCTTGCGATTCAGAAAGCATTATTTCGAAAGGCTCCATTTCTTCCTCTCTCAAAGGAACCTTGTTAACATCAATGTCTATACCAACACCGCCTTTTGTTGCCATCTCTGAACTGGATGATGTTAAGCCTGCAGCACCGAGATCCTGCATCGAAACTACCAAATTCTTTTCGATAAGTTCCAAACAAGCTTCAATCAGTATTTTTTCTGTAAAAGGATCTCCTACTTGAACTGAGGGTCTTCTTTCTTCCGAAGATTCATCGAGTTCTTCTGAAGCAAAAGTTGCCCCATGAATACCGTCTCTTCCAGTTTTTGAACCAATTAGAACGACAATGTTACCAATTCCTTTTGCTGCGCTCTTCATCGGCTCCTTATCTTTTAAGAGACCAACGCACATAACATTCACAAGAGGGTTGCTGTTAAAAGAACTATCGAAGAAAATATCACCGCCTACTGTTGGAACACCTATGCAGTTTCCATAAAAGGCAATACCAGAAACGACATGTTCAAATAGATATCTGGTCCTTGGGGAGCTCAAATCACCAAATCTTAATGGATCAAGAAGTGCAATCGGCCTTGCCCCCATTGAAAGAACATCTCTTACAATACCACCAATCCCAGTTGCTGCTCCCTGGAAAGGCTCAATGGCACTGGGATGGTTATGGCTTTCCATTTTAAAAGCAACAGCAAATCCATCACCTATGTCGACAACGCCAGCGTTTTCTCCAGGTCCCTGAACAACCCACGGAGCCTTGGTTGGGAAATACCTGAGAACAGCTTTTGAATGTTTGTAAGCACAATGTTCAGACCACATAACAGCAAACATAGATAATTCAAGGTAGTTCGGTTCCCTACCTAAAAGTTCGACGATTTTTTCGTATTCTTCTTTTTTTAGTCCAAGATCTTCATAAATTGGCTTTTCTTCCATGAGGCGCAATCGACATCCTTTCCAAATGTTGATGCAAGCAAATTATATGATAAATCTTACCTAAATGACTAAAAATAGCATCGAGAAGCATTGTATTCGTTCTGATTTGCATAATTAAACCATTAAAAAACTTAGACCGGCAAGATAGAAAAAAACCGATTAATTTACGTATTTGCTTGCTATGAGCATCAAGATTTCTCTCAGCTGTTGAGGGCTTGGGTTACCTTTAAAGAGAAATCCTGATATTTCGTAGATTGGTCCGTCAGTTCCTTTTATTAACTCAGGGACTTCTAATTCCTGAATATTGCATACAGAAACTTCAGCATTGGGGACAAGTGTTTTTATCAAGCTAATTATTTCAAATGCTTCTTCATTTTCTTTCGTATTATCTGAAAGATAAACTTTTATTTTTGCCATTTGCTGACCTCCTTTTCTAAATATTCGACTAGTTCCGGAGAAACTTTACTCAAATACTCTCGATTGAATTTGTAATAAATATACTGGCCCTTCTTAATTACCCTTATAATCCTTGTTTGTTTCAGTATTCTTACATGATGCGAGAGAGCAGGCCTGGTAATCGGGAGTTCTTCAGCCAGCTTCTCACAGGGCACTTCATCTTCCTGAATTGTTCTATACACTATGGTAAGCCTTTGCTCATTTGCTAAAGCATTTAAAATTTGGACCAATTCTTCTAAAATATTTCCAAACATATTTAAATATTATAATGATTGAACCAATCTGTCAACTTACCCTTAAGGGAGGAGTTGTCCTACGGCTGAATTTAGAAGGGATACAAATATTTTCTTACCATCCTCTGAACCAAGAATGTTTTCACAGGCCCTCTCAGGGTGAGGCATCATTCCAAGAACATTTCCTTTTTCATTTATTATGCCAGCTATATTGTTCAACGAGCCATTTGGATTACTTTTCTCGTCCACCTCACCATTTTCGTTGCAATAGCGAAAGACGACCTGACCGTTATTCTCGATTTTTCGAAGCATCTCTTCGGTTGCATAATAGTTGCCTGAATGATGTGCAATTGGAATTCTTAAAACTTCACTCTTTTTATATGCACTTGTAAAAGGAGTATTGACGTTTTCCACTCTTATATAAACATATCTGCATATGAATTTTAGGTCTTTATTTGTAAGCATCGCACCTGGTAAAATCTTGGCTTCGAGAAGAATTTGAAAACCATTGCAAATACCAAGAACGAATTTGCCTTTATCTATAAAGTCTCTTAGGCTTTTCATTAAAGGAGAGAATTGAGCAATAGCACCGGTTCTTAAATAGTCACCATATGAGAATCCACCAGGAAGAACTATAACATCGAATTTATCCAGGTTACTTTCTTCGTGCCAGACATAAGAGACATCAGCATCAAGAATTTTAAGAGCTTCATAAGCGTCGAAATCGCAGTTTGAACCTGGAAAAACGGCGACTCCAAATTTGGGTTTCTTCATTCGTCCTCCATTTTTACTTCAAAAGTCTCTATGACTGGATTTGCAAGTAACTTGTCTGCTATTTCTGTTACTTTTTCAGTACTTAAATCTTCATCAGCAAGGATTTCGATATATTTTCCAATCCGAACCGATTCAACACCTTTATAACCTAAGTGCTCGATTGCTCTTTTTACAGTTTCACCCTGTGGATCAAGCACGGATGGCTTTAGTTTAACAGTAACTATGTATTTCTTCACTTTAGCACCACCTTTTTATTCGATAACTATTGCTACTTCTTCGAATTTCTGTGGCTTCTTAGGAACTGCCTGTTTTAAAGGTTTTCCAACAGGAACAATTGCGAAAATCTCCCATTCTGGAGGCAGGTTTAGAATTTTTTTCATATCCTCAGCTGCAAGCAGGGGACCTGTGGCCCAGCAGCTGCCATAACCAAGGGCAGTCGCTGCAAGAATCAGATTTTGTGTTGCTGCAGAAACCGATTGCTCAAGTGAATTGACTTTTGAAGCTTTTGCTTTCTCAGGGTAAGCAAGAGAAACTGCTTTTCCAGGAATTGATTCAAAGTGCTCTCCACAAACAACTATGACCACTGGAGCGTTTTCATAGAAAGTAAAATAAGGTCTGAATTTATTGTAATGCTCTTTTAGTTCATCATCGAGTTCAGGAGATTTAAGGACCTCATCCATCCACTTGTGGACAGAGTTTACAAGTTGCTTTATGACTTCTCTGTTGTAGATAACAACAAACCTCCATGGTTTTGTGTTATGGGCGCTTGGCGCTAAAGTTGCTACTTCAATCATCTTTTTAATATCTTCAATTGGAACTGATTCGTCAGAGTACTTCCTTACACTCCTTCTTTTGCTTACTACATCGAAAAAATCCATTATTCCTCCTTCTCGATTCGCTGGATAATTTCTGGCACATTTCTGATGAAATATCTGTAATCGAAGATGTTTCTAACTTCATTTTCAGAGACAAATTTCTTGGCCTCTTCGTCCTTCAATGTCTCATCAAGGAGATTGGTATCTTCATTTTCCCAGGTTTTCATAGCGCAGCGCTGAACTATATCATAGGCTTCAGGCCTGGAAGCACCTTTAGAAATCAAATAAAGAAGTAACCTTGAGCTGAATACCAATCCTCTTGTTGATTCGAGGTTCTTTAACATCCTTTCTTTGTTGATCTTTAAACCTGTCAAAACTTCGTTCATTTTTCTTGTGGCGTAATGAACAGCAAATGTTGCATCAGGGAAGATAACTCTTTCAGTTGAAGAATGAGATATGTCCCTTTCGTGCCAGAGTGAAATGTTTTCCATCGAAGTGATTGCATATCCTCGCACAAGTCTAGCAAGTCCACTTATTCTTTCACAAATTATTGGATTTTTCTTATGTGGCATTGCAGATGAGCCCTTCTGACCCTTTCCAAAGGGTTCTTCAGCCTCTAAAACCTCTGTTCTTTGAAGGTGCCTTATCTCTGTTGCAAACTTTTCCAGGGACGAAGCGCATATTGCCAAGGTTGTTATTACCTGAGCATGTCTATCTCGCTGAAGTATTTGGGTTGAAGCAGGAGATCTATTTAAACCAAGCAATTCAAGAGCAATCTTTTCTATCTCAGGAGAGATGTTTGAATAAGTTCCAACTGCACCAGATATTTTTCCATAGGCAATATTTTCCCTTGCAAACTCTAATCTCTTAAGATTTCTTTTGGTTTCGAAAAACCAGACAGCCATTTTATGTCCAAAAGTCGTTGGTTCAGCATGGACTCCATGGGTTCTTCCAATCATCAGTGTTTCTGCTTCTTTAATAGCCAAATTCTTTATCGTATTCTTAAGTCGTTCAGTTTCTTTAATAATTACGTCCAGTGCCTTTATTGTGAGAAGGCTTAAAGCAGTGTCTACGATGTCAGAAGATGTTAAGCCGTAATGGAACCATTTGCCGTCTTCTGGTTCAACCTGCTCAATAATTGAATTCACGAAAGCTATAACGTCATGGTTGGTTGACTTTTCGATTTCTTCAATTCTTTTTACATTTATCTTCGCATTCTTTCTGATTCTCTCTGAAGTTCCGCTTGGTGCAACTCCGGTAAGTTCATATGCCTTAATGACTGCTAATTCTACTTCCAACCAGGTTTGGAACTTGTTTTCTTCGCTCCAGATTTTTTTAAGTTCTTCTG
Source organism: Actinomycetota bacterium (assembly GCA_026417515.1). GTDB lineage: Bacteria > Actinomycetota > Aquicultoria > SKW223 > SKW223 > JAOADC01. Next base: position 8,105 of record JAOADC010000025.1, on the reverse strand, counting down.
TCTGATATCTTTGAATCATTTAACCCTGGCTTAACTCCTTTTTATATTCTTCAAGTTTCTTTCTTACTTCTTCATCGAAGAGAGCAACAATCTGAGCAGCAAGAATTGCTGCGTTATCTGCAATCTTGATACCGACGGTCGCAACAGGAACTCCTTTAGGCATTTGGACGATTGAAAGGAGCGAGTCAAGTCCTCCAACTGCACCACCTGCTGGAAGGCCGATAACAGGCTTTATAGTCTTTGATGCGATAACACCAGGAAGATGGGCAGCAAGGCCTGCAATAGCAATATAGCAGGCAACCTGGGAATCGTTTTCATTTATAAACTGCTGCAGTCTTTCAGGTTGCCTATGAGCAGAGATGTAATCTGAGATTGTTTCGATCCCGAACTTTTCAAGAATCGAAACTGTTTTTTCGAGAAGCTCTGCGTCTGATTTTGAACCTGCAAGGATAGCAACTTTAGCCTTCAATTCTCATCACCCTTTCTCCAATGTCTTTTCTGAAATGCATTTTATCAAAACGTATATGTTTAATGGCGTTGTAAACTTTTGAGTGAGCCTCTTTAAAACTTTTCTCTACTGCTGTTATATTAAGAACACGCCCCCCAGAAGTAAGTACTTTTCCATTTTCTCTTTTTGTTCCAGCATGAAACACGATAACTCCCGTTTCTTCTGCCTCTTTGATACCACTGATTTCGTAGCCAACGTCATATTTTTCTGGATATCCACCAGATGCCAGAACTACAGTAAGTGCTCTCAATTCGCTAATGCTTAACTTAGGTGCATTATTTAAATTTCCTTCTGCGGCTGAAGCAAGCAGACCCAGAAAGTCGCCTTCAATTCTAGGTAATATAACCTGTGTTTCAGGATCGCCAAATCGACAATTGAACTCTAAAACTTTGTAGTTTTCTGATGTCTTTATTAGTCCACCATATAGAACACCTATGTAGGGAAGGCCCATCCTTTTAAGAGCGTTTAATACAGGTTCAAATATTTTTTCTATGAGTTCCTCTTCATCTTTTTTAGAAATTTGAGGAAAAGGAGAGTAGCTGCCCATCCCTCCAGTGTTTGGACCTTCGTCACCATCGTATGCCCTCTTGTAGTCCTGGGCAGATGTAAGAGGAACTATATTCTTACCATCAGTGATTACGAAAAAGGAAACTTCTTCGCCTTCGAGGAATTCTTCAATAAGCACTTTTTTTCCTGCGCTACCAAACTTTTCTTCAACCATCATTGCGTATAACGCTGATTCCGCTTCTTCATAATTTTTGGCAACGACCACACCTTTTCCAGCGCAAAGACCGTCAGCCTTTACAACCACTGGAGGCTCAAGCGTCTTTAAATAAGACACTGCTAAATCAAAGTTTGCAAAAATTTCTGCTTTGCCAGTTGGGACTCTGTTATCAAGCATTATTTTTTTCGAAAACGCCTTGCTTCCTTCAATCATTGCTGCCTGGGCAGAAGGTCCAAATACGAGGAAACCCTCATCCCTGAGAGCATCAGCAATACCTGCAACCAAAGGTGCTTCAGGTCCAACGACGACTAAATCTGCCCTTATTTTCTTTGCTGCCTCAAGCACGTCCTGTATTTTTTCAGGGTTTCCAGGGATGTTTTCACCTATTTCTTCTGTTCCTGCATTACCAGGCATTGTGTAAACTTTATCACAGGAAGATGAGTGCAAAATTCTCCAGGAAAGTGCGTGCTCGCGACCTCCACTACCTAAAACCAATACTCGCATCACTTACACCTCTACCAAAGGTAAAATTCTTTGAAAATTGTTTGTGATCTTTTCGGCCCAACAGAGATGATTCCAATAGGCACCTTAACCAATTCTTCAATTTTCTTTATGAAATTTTTAGCATTTTTTGGCAGTTGAGCATAACTTGTAACATCACTTATATCAGTTTTCCAACCAGGAATTTCCTCATATATTGGTTTTGCTTTATGAAAAATTGTTTGATGGGAGGGATAATCTTCATAGGTTTTACCTTCATATTCGTAAGCAACACAGATCTTTATTGTTTCAAGACCACTCAATACATCCATTTTTGTAAGTGCTATGTAATCTGTTCCATTGATCATAGATGCATATTTGAGTAGAACCACATCAAGCCAGCCACATCTTCTTTTTCTTCCTGTAGTTGTTCCATACTCATATCCCTTTTCTGCAAGATAGTTTCCTATTTCGTCCTCGAGTTCAGTTGGGAATGGTCCTGAACCAACTCTTGTTGTGTATGCTTTTGCTACACCAAGAACTGCTGAAATTTTCTTTGGAGGTATTCCAGCTCCGGTTGTTGCTCCGCCTGCAATTGCTGATGAAGATGTAACAAAAGGATAGGTTCCATAATCGATGTCGAGGAACGTGCCTTGAGCACCTTCAAGCAAGACATCTGAACCAGCATCAAGTGCATTGTTCAAGTATCTTGCCACATCAATAACATGTTCCTTAATCTTTTCAGCGTAACCAATGTAGTCCTGCATAATTTTTTCAGGATCGAGAGGCTCCCTACCATAGGCTTTAATGATTCTGTTCTTTTCCTTTAAAGCAGCAACAAGTTTTTCATAGAAGATTTTTAAATCAAGCAAATCTTGAACTCTTATACCAGAGCGATATGCTTTATCAGCATAGGTTGGTCCAATTCCTCTGCGTGTGGTACCAATAGCCATCTTCCCCAGCCTTTTTTCTGATAATTGATCAAGAACCTTATGATAAGGCATAGTAAGATGGGCATTACCACTTATAAGAAGCCTCTTTGTGTCTATTCCTCGAGCTTCAAGACCTTCCAATTCAGTGAAGAGGACTTCAAGATCGATGACAACACCTGCACCAATGACTGGAATTACGTGAGGATAGATTATTCCAGAAGGAATCAGGTGAAATTTGAAAGACTGGTCACCGTTAACAATTGTATGCCCAGCGTTACTTCCCCCATTATAACGGACGTTTATATCCATCTTTTCTGAAAGAAGGTCAACTATCTTTCCTTTTCCTTCGTCACCCCATTGCATTCCAACAACAACAATTGAAGGCATTTACGCTTTACCTCCGGAGAGTTTTTGTCTAATAGAACGACCAGCAATTATACCTGAAATTGAACTTTGCACCAAACCACGAGTTATGCCTGCACCATCACCTACAGCATAGAAGTTGCTAACAGGAGTTTCAAGATTGTCGTTTAATTGAACTCTGGCTGAGTAGAACTTGACCTCAACACCATATAAAAGTGTGTGTCGAGACGCAACTCCTGGAATCATATTATCCAACGCCCTTAACATTTCAAGTATCGATGAAAAATGCCTGTAAGGAAAAACAAGTGACAGGTCTCCAGGAACAGCCTCTTCTAATGTGGGTTTTACAACGCTTCTTGCAAGCCTTTCAGGAGTTGATCGTCTTCCCAATTCTATATCGTAAAGCCTCTGAACTATAATTCCACCACTCAGTATATTTGCTAACCTGGCTATATATTTTCCATAGGCGATTGGCTCCTTAAATGGTTCGGTAAAGTTTTTAGAAACCAGAATTGCAAAATTTGTATTTTCGGTTTTTCTTTCAGCATAAGCATGACCGTTTACTGTAATGACATCTTCATATACTTCTGTGGTTACAAAACCATGGGGATTCATACAGAAAGTTCTTACCTTATCTTCAAATGTTTTGGTTGTATAGTGAAGTTTGGCTTCATAAAGTACATCAGTTACCGGATCCATAATTTCAGCTGGAACTTCTACACGAACACCTATGTCAACTGCGTTATTTTGAACAGGAATGCCAAGTTCCCGACATATGCTTATTAGCCAGTCAGCGCCTTCTCTTCCAGGACAGGCAATAACGAAATCTGATGTGTAAGTATCTTTTGAAGACTCGACAACGAAGAGGTTATTAGATTTTGATATAGACTCTGCTTTTTCATTGAAGTGGATTTCAAACTTATTTTTAAGATGTTCGTAGAAATTCTCAAGGACCAAATAAGCATTTTCAGTGCCCAGGTGAAGAATAGGAAAGGTTATCAGTTCAAGTTCAGCCAAGCGTGCTTTTCTTTTAAGTCTGCTTGCGTTCTCTTCATCTGGAGTGAAGATTCTTAGTGGTGCACCATATTCCAAAAAAATCCTTTTTACTTCTTCGACTAAGAAGTTCAATTCTTGCTTATTTCGAAACTCGTCGAGCCAACCCCCTACATCGGTCGTTAAAGTGAGTTTGCCGTCAGAAAATGCGCCTGCGCCTCCCCATCCACTTGTAATGCTGCATGATTTACATGGCTTGCAGACACTACCATTGACTCTAGGGCAATTTCTCTTGTTTAAAGGGGGTCCTTTTTCCAAAATTAGTATGTTAAGTGATTCATTCTTTGAGAGTTCAAGTGCTGCGAAAATGCCTGCAGGACCTGCGCCTATGATAATTATATCGTAGTGATTGCTTTTATTTTTCCTGATCATTATATCGATTCGACAATCTCTGGTTCTACGTGCTTTGTGTAGTTGCTTATAAATTTCAGTCTAAAACTCCTTGTAGGACCGTTTCTGTGCTTGGCAATGTCAACGATAACATCTGTTTCGTGAACCTCTTCTTCGCTCCCATGTTCACGTTTTTCTTCTTTTTCGCTATAGAGAAAGATGACAACGTCTGCATCCTGTTCGATTGAACCTGATTCTCTAAGATCTGAAAGACGAGGTCTTGGGTCGTCTTTTCTCTTCTCTATCTCTCTTGAGAGCTGTGAGATGGCTATAACTGGAATTTCTAATTCTTTCGCAAGTATTTTCAAGGACCTTGATATCTCTGATACCTGTTGATACCTATCTTTTAGGTTTGTATCTCCCTGGAGAAGCTGAAGATAATCAATTATTATAAGTTTTACGTCTTCCTTGTTTTTTAGCCTTCTTGCCTTCGTTCTTAATTCGGTGACAGTCATTGAAGGAGTATCATCAATAAAAATTTTGGCTGAAGAAAGCGTTTCAATTGCTCTCATAAGTTCAGGTAGATCTGATTTAGAAATGTTTCCTGTCTTGAATGCGTGCGAGGAAATCATTGACTCAGCAGAAAGCAATCTTTGTGCCAGTTGAATCTTGCTCATTTCTAAAGAGAAAATCCCAACTGCATAACCAGATTCGACTGCAACATTCCGTGCAATAGATAACGCAAAAGATGTTTTTCCCTTGCCAGGTCTGGCAGCAAGGATTATCAAATCAGATGGTTGCAAACCCAAAAGGGTTCTATCGAGTTCTTTGAATCCAGTTGGCACACCAATAACACCAAATTTTTGATCTTTAAGTTTATCGAGATAATCATAGGTTTCTCTAATGACTTCGCTGAGCGGTACGAACCTATCCCTTACTCTTGTGTTTGAAACCTTATAAATAATCGATTCTGCCTTATCGATAACTTCACGCGGATCATCTGAAGGTGGATTGTAGCCTAAGCTAGCAATTTGCTGACCTGCTTTTATAAGGTCACGCAGTAATGCAGTTTTTTTAACAATCTCAGCATAGGATTTTGCAAGAGTTGGCGCAGTTACTTCGGTACACAGGTCTGAAAGATAAGCAATGCCACCAACTTGCTCTAAAAGTCTGGCACCCATAGTCTGAAGTTCTTCAGCAACATGGATTGCATCCACAGGCTTGCCTTTGTTGAATAGTGATTTTATAGACGAGAAGATTTTTTTATGGGCATCAAGATAAAATGAGTCAGAGTCCAGTTCTTCAAGCATCTCGCCTAAAATTTCTTCTGAGACCATCATTGCGCCAAGGACGCGCCTTTCTGCTTCAATATTATGTGGAGGAAGACTAATATCCTGCTCTGAAACCTGATTTGTTAGATCTCTTCTTTCGAACTTCATTCTGCTTCCACTATCAAGTAAATTTTTGCTTTATATCCAAATCCCAAATCAACAGATACTTCGAACTCTCCAACACTTTTGATGGGAGTAGATATCTCTATTGACTTTTTATCAATGTTTATCCCAATCTGACTTCTTATTGCTTCGGCGATTTCCTTTTGTGTTACGGCACCGAACAATTTACCGGCTTCTCCAGCCTTTCTTTTTATTGTTAATCTGCTCGAATCAATTCTTGAAGCTGTTTCTTCAGCTAATTTTTTCTCCTTTTCGAAACGTCGTAATTTTGCTTCCTCTTTCGATTTAAAATCGTTGATAACCTGTTCTGTTGCAATTATTCCAAGTTTCTTAGGAAGGATGTAATTTGTTGCGTATCCCCTTGAAACTTCAACAATTTCTCCTTTTTTACCAACTCCTTTTATGTCTGCAGTTAAAAGTATTTTTACTTTCATTTCTTTACTCCTTTAATTCTTTTATGAGTTTTTCGATATCTGCCTTGTCTTCAGGAAAACTTAGAACCTTTAACTCTGGTGTCTTATCTATTCCATCTTGCTTTAGTACCTCTTCAAATTTATGCAAAAGTCGATTTATAGGAACTTCTGACGAAGATCTTTGTGTCATTGTAAATAAAACAGCGAGTTTAAAATCGTCCAATGTCGCTACGAAGTCGCTGTAGCGTGTATCCCTGACAGCAGAAATCACATTCTTTCTGAAAACAGAGACTGAAGTATCATCATCAAGTTTTTCTAACAGCTTAGAGAAATCAAAGATTGCCATGGTGAATTGTGCGTTGTACCTTGCTGATCTGTATAATTCCTCTTCGATTTTTTTAGCAAGAAAAGCCTGGTTGTATGCGCTTGTAACTGGATCAACAAGAAGATATTTTCTGAGGTTTTCCAAGTTCTTTGAGGCATTGTTTGAGTTTGAAGACTTCTTTTGAGTTTGGTTTAAAAGAACCATCAAAAGAAGAAGCACAATTGCAGTTAAAGCAGCAACGATAAAAAGAACTACCGGGGTTTCAACAAGCATTTTACTACCTCGCCCACAAAAGTATTTTGAGCAAAGGCTACATTTTTGCTCAAAATAGATTTTAACCTATTAGATTTTGTTTGCTAGAAAAGAAAGATTTGTTGCTTTAAACCCTGCGCACGTAGGGGAGAAGTCCCATTTCACGTGCTCTCTTAATAGCCACAGCAAGTTTTCTCTGATGTTTTGCACAGTTTCCAGTTGCTCTTCTGGATCTTATTTTTGCTTTTTCTGACATAAATCTAGAGAGTAACTCATAATTCTTATAATCTATTGGAGCGTTTTCCTTACAAAAATAGCATACTTTCTTTCTCTGTCTAAAGCCGTTCAATCTGAATCACCACCCTGAAAGTTAAATTCATCTAATTCATCAATTTCATCTTCGAGGTTTGTTTCAAGAACATCAAAAACCTCGTCGTAGCCAGTAGAGCTTTCAGCAGCCAATTCTTCGCCACTTAAAGCATTGTAGTCCTGAGAGGCTTCAACTGCATTTGCAGTTTGTTGACCGCCCTTTGATTCTAAAAACTGAATGTTTTCAGCCACAATTTCTATCTTGTTCTGGTAGTTTCCGTTCTGATCTTGCCAGGATCTCTGTCTTAAAGATCCTTCTATGGCAACTCTCTGGCCTTTTTTAAGGTATTTTGCGCATAGTTCTCCTAGCTGTCTCCAGGCCACCACATCGAAGAAGTCGGCATTCGAAACTCCTTCTCTGGATGGTCTTCTATTTACAGCTACTCTAAAACTTGTTACTGCTGTACCACTAGGAAGTAACCTGCTTTCGGGGTCCCTTACAAGCCTTCCTATGATGATTACTCGATTTATATCCACCTTTAAAACCCCTAATCTTCGTCTGTGCGAACTATTAAATGACGAAAAACATTATCGTTTAAGCGAAGTCTGCGGTCAATTTCACTTACGAAATCTCCTGGCACCTTGAAATTTACTACGAAGTAATAACCCTCATTTAGATGCTCTATTTCGTAAGCAAAAGGTCTTTTACCCCATCTGTCAACTTTTGTGACCTCACCTTTTGTTTGGATAACACTTGAGATTTCCTGAAGAATGCCTTCAGCTTCTTCAGGTGTTAACTGGGGCCGGACGATAAACATTGTCTCGTATTCGCGCAACCAATTCACCTCCCTTTGGACTTATTCGGCCTCCTGTCATAGCAGGAAGCAGGGATTGACGGCAAATTATAACAACAATAGCAGAAAACAGCAATAGGAAAGCATTATCATAAGTCGATGTGGTAT
>JAOADC010000020.1 GCA_026417515.1 Actinomycetota bacterium | reverse complement strand
ATATAAAATTTACCGCTTAGTTCCTGATTTACAGCAATAACCTCTGCTGTTACCACTTTTTCGCCTTGGCTTCTTATGACACCAAGCATTTTTCTTAGTTCTTCGTTCTCTCTCCTAATTGCTTCAGCCTCAAGTATGAGTCTTCTTGCTGATCTCAATTCTTCTCTTAACTTTTCATTCTCTTTCTTGAGTTCAGAAGCCCTGAATATACCAGTTAACCAGCCTGAAAAAGAATGATAATTAGATTTTAAGAAAGTCAAAGGTGTAGACAGGGAATCTGTTACTCTGTTTTTAATGTTGTGCAGCACGCCTTTATCCCCTTCGCGCAGGTAAATAGAACTCAGCACTACAGAAAGAGCAAAAGCAAAGATAACAAAGTAAACAAGGCGGCTGCCTCTCTTCCGCCTTTTCAACAGCTAACCCCCATTGGTTACTTCGCCTACCTTGAGCCTGAGTAGAGGACTTTTCTGAGGGTAGCGATATCTTCAAGTGCCCTTCCAGAACCTCTTACAACACAGGTGGTGGGATCCTCAGTTAAATGCACAGGCATTCCTGTTTCATCTCTCAATCTCTGGTCAAGCCCCCTGAGTTGTGAACCGCCACCAGCAAGGAACATTCCCCTATCCATAAGATCGCTTGCAAGTTCTGGTGGTGTCTCTTCCAATGTTTCCTTTATTGTTTGAATAATCGCTGCAACAGGTTCTTCTATGGCAGCCCTTATCTCTTCGCTTGAAACAACTATGTTCTTTGGAAGCCCAGTAAGCAAATCCCTTCCACGCACTTCAACATCGATTTCCTGATTCAGTGGATAGGCTGAACCAATCTGGATTTTTATTTCTTCTGCTGTTCTTTCGCCAATCATTACATTGTATTCTTTCTTGATGTATTGAATGATTGCTTCATCAAACTCATCGCCACCGATTCTCAAAGATTTGGCAACAACGATTCCACCTAAAGAGATAACAGCAACCTCAGTTGTTCCACCACCTATGTCAACGATCATATTGCCAGTCGGCTCCTGAACAGGAAGTCCAGCTCCTATGGCGGCAGCCATTGGCTCTTCAATAAGGTAGGCTTCTCTGGCACCAGCAGAAATAGTTGCTTCATAAACTGCTCTTCTCTCAACAGCAGTAACTCCAGATGGCACGCAAACGACAACTCTAGGCTTCACAAGGAAATTTCTTCTGTGGACTTTCTGGATAAAATGTCTGAGCATCGCTTCGGTTACTTCAAAATCGGCAATGACACCATCCTTTAGAGGACGAATAGCAACTATGTTTCCTGGGGTTCTACCAAGCATCTTCTTTGCTTCTTCGCCAACTGCAAGGATTCTTCCGCTATCCTTTTCGATTGCCACAACTGATGGTTCGTATAGAACGATGCCTTTTCCCTTAACATGAACAAGGGTTGTGGCTGTACCTAAATCTATAGCCATATCCTTTCCAAAAGGAGCCATTAGAAACTCAAACATTTTTCTTTTTACCTCCAAAAAGAGTTCGTGTAAAAAATATCTGTTAAAAACTCAAATAAAAAATATTAACACAAAAATGGGCTCATTCGCATGGCACAAATATAAACACTATTGATTTTATCTTATCTTTGAATGCGTATAGTTGGCGATGATACCAACAATAAATCCAAGAAATACCGAAACAATTCCAGAGAAAGGAAGGTAAGCAAATGGGCCAATGTTTTTTAAAATGATTGATGAGACTGCAATTTGAGCTAAAAGGTGAAGAGATGAAGAAATAACCGATGCTGTAACCAAAGTGAAACCCTGATTTGAGAGTATCTTTTTGTAAAATACAAAAACTATTAAGACCGCAGCAGTACCAGCAGTAGAAAGAAAGAGTGAGATAGGATTAAACCCTTTATAGACAGCAGCAGAGGTAACGATCTTAAGAAGTTCTGCCAGGCATATCTCAGTCATAGAAAGTCTTCCTAAGAAAACCAGAAAAACTGCGTTATTCAACCCAAAAGAAACTCCTGGCAGGGGGATTACAGGCAAAAAGAAATCTTCGAAAAAAGATATCGCAACAGAAAGAGCGGCTACAAATGCTATCAAGGTAAAGTTAACTATAAAAGTTGGTTTTTTTTTATCTGTTGATAGCATCTACTTTTGCGTCTCCAACCGCAGTAACTGTTAGTCTTCCAGGTAAGCAAATCAACCTTTCTCCGGGTGTCGATATGGCGCCGCTCTTTTTGCAAAGCTGGTCGCGACACGAAGAAAGAATTATTCTTGCCTTACCTTCAGAGAAAAGTATTACATATTTGTAGCCACCACTTTTTACGCTGAACTTACCATTGTAGTTTGACTGAAAAATGTAACTCTTACCATCAGTGGTTTTGACTTCAAAGTATTTTACTTTGCCTTTTGCATTGGCACCTGTCATAAAGGAAAAACTGAAGAGAATAAGAAGTGCCAGAAAAACTACGAAATCCTTAAAAGAAAAAGGTAGATCTATTAGATTTGTTTTATGCACTTCGTGGGACACTTTTCAACGCACACTAAAGCAAGCTGGCATTTGTCGTAATCTACCTTTGCCAGGTTTTCCTCGACCTTGAAAGCACTGTTTGGACAGTTCTTTTCACAGATCTTACAGGCTATGCATCCTACATTGCAGACTTCTCGTACGTTCTTTCCTATGTCCTTATTGCTACAAGCAACATAAATACCTGCGTCATTAGGAACAAAACTAATAATCTTTCTTGGACAAGCCTTCTCGCAAAGCCTGCACCTTGTGCACTTCTCTAAATCAAAAACAGGTAAACCTTTCTCACCAATGTGGACTGCGTCGAACGGACAAACTCTTACACAATCTCCAAATCCCAAACAGCCATAACTGCAGGGTATATCTCCACCCATTGCATTAACAGCAGCGCAGGTTTTTAAACCTTCATATTCAAACTGGGTTTCAACTTCATTGCGCCCCTTACCACAATTAACAACTGGTTTATCGCTATATAATTTTTTCTCGACCTTAAGACCTAAAAGGTTTCCAATAAGTTTGAGTTCTTCCTCTCCACCAACAAGACAAGCATTTGGTGGAGCCTCTCCTTTCGCAATGGCTTCTGCAGCTAGTTCACAGCCAGCATAACCACAGGCGCCGCAGTTTAATTGTGGTAAGAGTTCAAAAATCTTTTCGACTTTGGGGTCGATTTGTACTTTCATTTTTTCCCCAACATATGCAAGGAGGGCACCTATTAGAAGTCCTAAGCCTCCCAAAACTGCTACTGCTTGTAGGACCAAGCTTATATCCATCGTTCACCCACCCGTCTATAATCCAAACAAACCGCTAAAGCCTATGAATGCAAAAGAAAACAGTGCAGCAGTTATGAAAGCTATAGGTGTACCTTTCAAAATTTCAGGAACAGGTGCTAATTCAAGCCTTTCCCGTATTGCTGCAAAGGTTATGATAATGAAGCCAAATCCAAGGGCTATGCCAAGCGAATATACAACCGCTTCAATGAATGAATAGTTGTAGGCTATTGCCATTTTAAAGAAGCCTGGCTTTACAGATTCAGTGGCAGCGGCAAGCACAGCGCAGTTTGTCGTGATCAATGGTAGATAAATTCCCATTGCCTTATACAATGAAGGGCTAGTTTTTCTGAGCACTATTTCTACAAGCTGGACAAGCGATGCAATAACCAGAATGAAAGTTATGATATAAAGAAAGCCGTCTAACTTAAATGGCACAAGCAGAAATTTAAATACTATCCAGCTGATCGCTGAAGCAAGCGTCATAACAAAGGTGACAGCAAGACTCATTCCAATTGAGGTTTCTATCTTTGTCGAAACTCCAAAGAATGGACAGAGACCAATAAATCTCACAAGTATTATATTGTTAACAAGAGCAGCCCCTATGAGCAAAAGCCCTAGATGAACTACCTGGTCCATTATCTTTCACCTCTTGAAGTGAGCCACCTGTTTATAGCAATCAAAAATGCAAATGTTAAGAAGGCTCCAGGAAATAGAATGAAGACGCTTGCAGGCTCGTATGCTGACGGAAGTGAGATAATAGTCCTTCCAAAAGCCATAACCTTTCCTGAACCCAAGAGCTCTCGCACAAATCCCATAATTAAAAGAGCCAGGGTATATCCAGTTCCCATACCCAATGCATCAGAAATGGAGTAAATAATGGGTTCTCGATAAGCAAAAACTTCAACCCTTCCCAATATCATACAGTTAACAACAATCAGTGGTATCCAGATGCCTAAAACTTTATACATAGATGGGCTATATGCCTGCATGGTCAGGTCTACAATAGTTACGAATGATGCTATTACAACAATAAATATTGGTATCCTTATTTCTTTTGGTATTAATTTTCTAATTGCACTTACCAACAATTCTGAAAAAATAAGAACAAATGTGGCTGCAACACCAAGGTAGATACCGTTTTCAAAGCGCGAACTTACAGCCAGAACTGAGCATAGACCTATTAGACTAACGAGTACAACATTTTCTCTAAAAAGCCCCTTATAAAACTCGTGGCCGATACGTTTTAAATCAACCATCCTGACCACCTTTTTTAATGGCTTTAAAAGCGTTCAGTGCAGAGCGAACTCCCCTTGTGACTGCTTTTGAAGATATAGTTGCACCGCTCACAGCTTGAATATCTTTTTTAACCTCAACGGCATCGTCAACTGACTTCCCAAGGAACTGCTTAAGAAATTCATTACTTGCTGTGACCTTATCTCCCAGACCTGGTGTCTCTTTCTGTTCAATAACCTTAACTCCTATAACCTTACCTTGGGCATCGATTCCAACCATTATGTTCATAGGCCCACCATATCCCCTTGAAGTGACAAGGATTCCATAGGCCACTGTTTTCCCATCCCGATTAACTCTGTAGACAGCCTTTGCTTCCTCCTCATACTTTGAAGCGATTTTAAGTGCACCATCATCCTTTGAAATATTTGAGCCCTCTGTTTCTCCATTACAAACTTCCTTTACTGCATTCACTTGTTCAGCAATTTTCATTTTTTCAATACGATCCTTTGTAATTGAGTAAGTGTAAGCAAGCGAGCCTGAAGCAATCGAAGTTACAGCAGTTAGGGTTATTGCATATGTAATTATTTTTTTAGCAATACTGTTCATCGCTTCTTTGCTCCAAAAACTCTTGGTTTCGTATAGATATCGATAAGTGGCGTCAGAGCATTCATAAAAAGTATTGAATAGGCCACTGCTTCAGGTGTATTTGCATAGATTCTTAGAAGAAAAGTCATAACTCCTGCCCCAAAGCCAAACAGCACCTTACCCTTTCGAGTAATTGGAGTGGTAACATAATCTGTTGCCATAAAAACGGCACCAAAAAGCAATCCACCACCAAGTACATAGAAAATAGGATCTCTGCCAGCCAGAGCAGTAAGGACTCCAACTGTTGCCACATATGTAAGTGGGGTTGAGTAATCAATAATTCTTTTCAAAAGCAAAATAAAGAAACCAACCAGAATTAGAAGAGCAGAAGCCTCACCCATCGATCCATATGGATTCTTGAAAAAATGAACTTCATAAAACTTAGAAAGATCGATTTTTATTGATCCAAGATAAAACTGTTTTGCAACAAACATTGGAGTGGCACCGGTAACAGCATCTAGCTTAACCTTATCATACCAGTCAGAGGTAAGATGTTTTGGCCATGAGAGAAGAACAAAAATTCTACCAACCAGTGCAGGGTTAAAAACATTGTATCCAAGTCCTCCAAAGGCCTGTTTGCCAATAGCAATGGCAACAAAGCCACCTATAAAACTTATCCACCACGGTACCTTTGGAGGAAGGGTTAAAGCAAAAAGAACTCCTGTTAAGAATGCGCTTCCATCGCTTATGGTAGAAGGCATTCTTCTAATTTGCTGAATCAGTGCTTCAGCAAAAACAGCACCAAAAACTGAGAAAAAGAGAGTGATGATTGCATATATTTTAAAAAGATATATGTCATATACGACTATGGGCAACAATGAAAGAACTACGGTAAACATTATTTTCTGTGTTGTGTCGGGGTGAGAGATGTGAGGTGGAGCAGTTACAAGGAGTTTCCTTTTTTCAGTTTGAACCTCTTCTTTTAGCTCGGCCATGGCTATTTCTTAACCTCTCTTGCAATCGACTTTCCTACTCTTATAAGTTGAACAAGGTTTCTTTTCGATGGGCAGATAAAAGAGCAGGAACCGCACTCGATGCAGTCATAAACGTTATTTTCAATCAATGCATCTGCCCTACCTAATCTACCAAGAGTTCCAAGTAAATATGGTTGAAGAAACATCGGGCAAACTTCGACACATCTACCACATCTTATGCAAGTATCTGATTCATCGTATCTGCTTACTATATCTGACGAAAGGGCAACTATACCAGACGTACCTTTAGTAACAGGTACATCCAATCGACCGAGAGCAATACCTGTCATAGGACCGCCCAGAATAACCTTTTTAGCATCTTCTTTTAAGCCACCAAGTATATCAATTATGTAGGAAACCAATGTTCCAACTGGGACTTTAATATTTGAAGGATTGTTAACCGCTTGTCCTGAAACTGTTATAACACGTTCATATAGGGGGATGCCTTCCTGCACAGCTCTTTTTACTGCTATTACGGTTTGAATATTTTGAACAAGCACACCAACATGGAACGGAAGTCCCTGCTGTGGCACTTCACGACCTAAAACAGCTTTAATCAAATGCTTTTCTGAACCTTGTGGATACTTGGTAGGTAGTAGCACAACTTCAATTTCTGAAGGCGAAATTGAAGCAATCTTCTTGGCTGCATCCTCCTTGTTGCTTTCAATGGCGATAATAACGCGTCTTGCACCAACTGCTTCTTTTACGAGCAATGCACCAGCAATAATCTCATCTGTATTCTCAATCATAAGTCTGTAATCCACAGTGAGGTAAGGTTCACATTCAGCACCATTAATTATTACCGTATCAACAGGGTATTCTTCCGGAGGCGATAGCTTTACATGTGTAGGGAAGGCAGCACCACCTAATCCTACAATGCCAGCCTGAAAAACTCTTTCTACGATGGATCTGGGTTCTGGATTTTCTAATGGTTCATATCTAAACTCTTCATCGCTTTCTTCTCTTTCGATTATCAGGCTTTCAACACGTATACCTGACGCAGAAGGATGTTTTGTTATAGCAATTACAGTACCTGAGACAGGTGAATGAATATTTGCTGATACAAAACCTTGTGCCTCTGCTACCAATTGTCCCTTAACTACCTTATCCTTGGGATTAACAATCGGCTTTGCAGGATTGCCAACATGCTGTGAGAGTGGAAGCACCACTCTCTCTGGCGCTTCAAGCACTGTAATTTGACAATCTTTTGAAATCTCTTTATATTCTGGCGGATGGATGCCGCCTTTGAATGCTTTCCTCAAGCTAACCCTCAACATCTCAGCCATGGAATTTAAAAAATTTAAACATTCAGGAATAAACAGTCAAATGTTTTATTAGAAAAAAATCGAAATTTCTCTTTCAGCGGATTCTAAGGAATCACTACCATGAATTATATTTTCTGAAATATCGAGAGCAAAATCTCCTCTTATCGTGCCAGGAAGAGCTTCCTTAGGATCAGTTGCTCCAAGCATTTTTCTAACAACCGACACAGCCGATGGACCTGAAACCACCATCAAAACTACTGGCCCAGAGGTTACATAATTAACAAGTTCTTCGAAAAAGTTTCTTTCTCTGTGAACTGAATAAAGTTCTTCAGCTTCTTCTCTTTTTAAAGTTTTCTTAAGGAGTTTTTCAATTACAAGTCCTCTTCTCTCAAATCTACTGATGATTTCACCTGTCAATCCTTTCCTTACACCATCTGGTTTAATCATTACAAAAGTTTGCTCTACAGATGACATCAATCTACCTCCTTTTGATTTTTTTATTATTGTTCCTGTCTACAATAAGGACAAACATGCCAATCGAGCTTGAGAAGCCTACCACAACTGGTGCATTTCTTCTTCAGCTTTTTTAAACAATAAGGGCATATTTGAAAATCCTCTTCTATGCGCTTACCGCATGCCGGACAGTATTTAACCTCATCTTCAAGAAGGGATCGTTTAAACTCATATTCCAGAGAGTTCATTTCTGCCTCTTCAATAGTTTCTTTAGGTCTTAAAATTAGATACACCAGTACTCCGATAAATGGAAACACAAGTGTGAAGGCAGACCAGGTCAAGGCTGCTCCGCCACGCTTCTTAGCATCTGTATATGTCCAGATAACAGTGCTGAACCAAAGGATGAAAAGATAGAGTATGAACATTCTGGTCATCAGTTTGAAAAGTGGCGAATTAAAAAACTCTAGAATACCCTGTAAGGTTTCCACTATACCCCCTTAATGGTCAAAAATAGCGTAAAATTCCGTCATTTTTGTAATTAAACGCATCATATCCCAATTTTGGAATAAATGCTTCGATGAACTCACCGCATAAATAAAGAGAGCCTGTAAGAGCCATCAAGTTAGTATATGATAATGCTATATCGATTGCAGTTTCAAGTTTTTGTTCATACTTGAGTATGCCTCTTGCATGTCCATAAAGGTTTGCAGATCTATCAATGGCACTCTTTATCGTTGTAAGAACAACTATTTTAGGAGAGGAATCTATAATAAGATTAAGCATTGATTCGAAATCCTTATCCTTCATAAATCCACAAACGACAGAAAACTCTCTTCCTTCGTATATATTAGTGAAAGTATCAAGAAACACTCTTATTGCCTGAGGATTATGTGAACCATCAAAAACAATCAAAGAATCATCAATGACTAATTTTTGGAATCTTGCGGGAACAAAGGCGGTTTCCAAATCCTTTTCACTGACATCAAACCCAAGCGATCTCAAAGTATGGTAAGAAAGAAGAGCATTTTCAGCATACTTAGAACCAGTCAGCCTCAATACCGATTGAAATGGCGCAGTTATAACAGTCCCTTCAGAAGTTAGACGGTAAGAAAGGTTAGAAGTGTTAATTATTTGAATTTTCACATCAAGGCCCTTAGCAACCTTCAAAATGTCATCATTTAAAGCACTATCAAGGACAAAAACCCTTTTTTTTCTGAACGGGTAGAGTTTCTCATAGGAAATTGATTCAATCGTATTTCCAAGATATTCCATATGGTCAAAATGAACACCTGTAAGTAAACCTACTTCTGCATTAAGAGCAGATACCGCATCAAATCTTCCTCCAAGTCCTGTTTCATAGACAGCAAATTCGATTCCTCGACTATTAAAAAGCCAGACAGAGAAGGCTGTGAGAATCTCAAACTGCGTAAGCTTATGCTTTTTAATTAATTTGAGAAAAATCCGGTAAAATTCAAGAAAGGATTCACCAAATTCAGACATTGAAAGCGAGTTTCCATCAATTGCAATACGTTCGCCAAATTGAAAAACGTGAGGGGAAATATAAAGCCCTGTCTTTTTTCCTGATTTCGAAATCAACGAAGCGAGAAATACCGAAGTTGATGTCTTTCCGTTAGTGCCAGAAACCTGTATTAATTGAAAGTTTGGTTTTATTCCTGATTCTTTTAAAAATTTCTCAAAGTTTTCAAGCGAGGGGTTTATCCTGAAATTTCCAATCTCCTTCAATATTTCTGTTGCTCTAAGATAATTTTCAGGTTTCTTCACTAAGCCTCCTTGATTTCCTTCATCAATAACTCTACCCTCTTTATTTGAAGTAATGATTCTTCCCTTTCATTTCTAACTTTCTCAACAATCTCAGGATGAGCATTATTGATAAAACCTGCATTATTGAGTTTTGCCTCAGCTTTTGCAATAACTGATTCAAGTTCCTTGAATTTCTTTTCAAGCCTTTTTAAAAGTTGGGCAGAATTTAGCCCACCAACTACTTCAACATATGCTTCGCCGCCAGGATAGACTGCTGTTAAATAACCTTCTTCCTTTACAGTAGAGATTATCACTTGTTTTGCCTTTGTAAGCTCTTCTATGTAATCAAGATTCTCCTCAATCACTTCACGTTTGCGAGCCGGATTTACAACCACCTTGAAATCTTTCATATTCGGCTGACCTATATCAGCCTTGAGCGCTCTTATTGCTTTAACTAACGAAAGAATCTCAGACATATTTTCTTCTGCACCCTCAAATATCATTCCCTCGCTTGGCACTGGTCCCATAACGAGTGTGGCATCCTTGCCTTTTAACATCTTAAATAGATGCTCAGTTATAAATGGCATAATGGGATGTATCAACCTTAGATTATTTTCCAGCAAAAACCTCAGGACTGTTTCAACAGACCTACGGTCCCTTCCTCCTCTATAAAAGGCAATTTTCGTCAGCTCAAGGTAGACATCACAAAAATCATCCCAGAAATAGTTGTATACACTTTGAACGGCCCTTGCATAATCATACTCGTTTAAACCATTTTCAAAGTTCTTTACTGCCATTGCATATCTGGTTAGGATCCATTTTTCTGCCAAACCAAACCCGCTCTCTGCTTCCTCTAAAGAAATTGGGCTATCTTCATTAGATAAATTCAAGAGCACATACCTGCTTGCGTTCCAAATCTTGTTTGCAAAGTTTCTTCCGCCTTCTATCTTCTCCTCGCTTAAATAGATATTCTGTCCAGGTGCTGCAAGGTAAGATAAAGTGAACCTTAACGAGTCAGCCCCATACTTTTCAATCATAACCACTGGGTCAATGACATTTCCCTTTGATTTTGACATTTTCTGTCCTTTTTCGTCTCTGACAAGAGTGTGAATATAAACATCTTTGAAGGGAATGTCGCCAGCAAGTTTAAGCCCCATCATAATCATCCTGGCAACCCAGAAAAATATGATATCGTAACCTGTTACGAGCAGGTCAGTTGGGTAAAAATAGTCAAGATCTTCAGTTTTTTCAGGCCAACCAAGTGTTGAAAACGGCCAGAGAGCCGAAGAGAACCAGGTGTCAAGAACATCCTCATCCTGTCTAATATTTTTACTGCCACAATCTGGGCAGGAAACCGGATCTTCTTCAGAAGCAAAAACCTTGCCGCAGTCATCACAGTACCAGACCGGAATTCTGTGCCCCCACCAAATCTGTCGAGATATACACCAATCTTTTATATTTTCCAACCATTGAAAGTAAATATTTGTGTACTTTTCAGGGTGAAATCTTATCTTTCCTTCCCTTACAACCTCAATTGCTTTCTCTGCAAGTGGTTTCATTCGAACAAACCATTGAGTCGATAAATAGGGCTCAATGGGAGTATGGCAGCGATAGCATGTGCCAACAGAATGTTCGAATTCTTCTATTTTTTCTATCAATCCTTCGTTTTCCAACTCTTTAACAACTTCGTTCCTGGCTTCCTCTCTGCTCAGTCCTTCAAACTTTCCACCGTTGCTGTTTATTTTTCCATCCTCTGTAAGAACATTGATTACATCAAGCTCATGTCTTATACCAATTTCGTACTCAGTTGGGTCGTGAGCAGGTGTAACTTTAAGGGCACCCGTTCCAAATTCCTTATCTACTGCATCATCAGCAATTATTGGTATTCTCCTACCTACAAGAGGAAGTATTGCATAACTATTAATTAGATGTTTATACCTACTATCATTGGGATTTACTGCAACGGCCGTATCTGCAAGCATTGTTTCTGGCCTTGTTGTTGCTATAGTTACATATCCGCCATTCTCTAATGGATATTTGATGTAATACAAATAGTCCTTTCTTTCGACATACTCAACCTCTATATCTGAAAGCGCTGTCAAACAGCGTGGGCACCAATTAACAAGATATTTGCCTCTATAAATCAATCCTTCATTGTAAAGAGTTACAAAGGCTTTTCTAACTGCTTTCGAGCAACCTTCGTCCATAGTAAACCTTTGTCTTTGCCAATCACAGGAAGCGCCTAAACGTTTCAACTGGTTGATAATTGTTGAGCCATATTTTTCCTTCCATTGCCATACACGTTCAATAAATTTTTCTCTTCCAAGATCAAATCTCGTCAAACCTTCCTGCGCTATTTCTCTTTCAACCACATTCTGAGTGGCAATACCTGCGTGATCAGTTCCTGGAAGCCATAGAGTTACCAGTCCTTCCATTCTCTTTCGCCTTACAACGATATCCTGGAGAGTGTTGTTTAGAGCATGGCCCATATGAAGGCTACCAGTAACATTTGGAGGAGGTATAACTATTGAAAACCTTTTCCTCGACCAATCAATTACTGCGTGGAAGTAATTTTTTTGTAACCACTCCTCATAGATATTTTCTTCTACCGCAGAAAAATCGTATGTTTTGGATATGGTTTCGTTCCTTCCCGATTTTTCAGGCATATTTCCTCCGCTGATTACTGAATTTAATTGAATAATTTTATCAGGATATAATTGGACGAACTTAAAAATTGAAAAGACAAATGCTTAGACAATTACATAGAGGCTGCTTCTTTTCCTTCTCGTATGAGGAGTGGTTTCTCCTTGCCTAGAATAACTCCTTCAGTTATCACACATTTCTTTACGTCCTTCATTGAAGGCAATTCAAACATCACATCTATTAGCGCCGCTTCGACGACTGCTCTAAGACCCCTGGCACCACTCGCTCTTTCAATTGATTTTCTGGCGATTGCTATCAATGCATCAGGCTCAAATTCGAGTTCAACCCCGTCGTATTCAAATATCTTCTTATACTGCTTGACGATGGAGTTTTTAGGCTCAACCAGAACTCTCACCAGATCACTCTCTGTAAGCTCATCAACCGATGTTATAACTGGTAACCTACCTATAAACTCTGGAATCATTCCAAACTTAATAAGATCTTCAGGCAGAACCTGCGCTAATAACTCTCCCACCCTGTATTCGCCAGGCTTCCTAATTTCAGCCTGAAATCCTATTGAGCCCTGACTCATCCTTCTCTGAATTATTTTTTCAAGCCCAACAAATGCTCCACCGCAAATAAAAAGTATATTTTTGGTGTTGATCTGTATAAATTCCTGGTGTGGGTGCTTTCTTCCGCCTTGAGGTGGTACGTTGGCAATAGTTCCTTCCAATATCTTCAGGAGCGATTGCTGGACGCCCTCACCACTTACATCTCTTGTTATAGAAGGTCCTTCGCTCTTTTTGGAAATCTTGTCAATCTCATCTATATAGATGATTCCAATTTCAGCACGCTTTATATCCCAATCAGAAGCCTGAATCAATCGTAAAAGAATGTTTTCGACATCTTCTCCTACATAACCAGCTTCAGTAAGAGTGGTGGCATCAGCAATGGCAAATGGTACATCAAGCATTTTCGCCAGAG
Source organism: Actinomycetota bacterium (assembly GCA_026417515.1). GTDB lineage: Bacteria > Actinomycetota > Aquicultoria > SKW223 > SKW223 > JAOADC01. The sequence goes on along the minus strand of JAOADC010000020.1, from coordinate 6,086 downwards.
TTTCCGCAAGCAGCGTCTTTCCACATCCAGTTGGACCGATCAATAAGATGTTACTTTTTTGCAGTTCGATATCGTCCTTACTTCTAGCAGGGTTAAATATTCTCTTATAGTGATTGTAAACAGCAACTGAAAGGACCTTTTTTGCCCTTTCCTGGCCTATGACATACTGGTCAAGATAATCATAGATCTCTCTTGGTTTAGGAAGTTTGGCAAGTTTGGATCTGTTTGCAGATACCTCTTCTTCCTCAAGAATCTCACTGCATAACTCAACACATTCATCGCAAATATAGGCATTGGGCCCCGCAATTATTTTTTTAACTTGCTTCTGGCTTTTTCCACAGAAAGAACAATGTAGCAATCCGTGGTCATCAAATCTTGCCAAACTTAGGCTCTCCTTTCAACAACCTCATCGATAATGCCGTATTCAAGCGCCTCTTGTGCTGTCATAATAAAGTCCCTATCCGTGTCCTTATTTATCTTTTCGAGCGGTTGGCCGGTGTGTTTTGAAAGTATCTCGTCAATCAAGTTTCTCAATCTCAAAATCTCTTTTGCCTGAATTTCAATGTCTACTGCCTGTCCTGCTGCTCCACCGTGAGGTTGATGGATAAGTATGCGCGAGTTTGGAAGAGCATATCTCTTTCCTTTTGCTCCTGCTGCGAGTAGTACAGCTGCTCCACTGGCAGCCTGACCTATACATATTGTTTGCACATCCGGTTTAATGTACTGCATCGTATCATAAATGGCAAGAGTCGCTGTTACTGACCCACCTGGTGAATTAATATAAAGAGCGATGTCCTTCTCTGGATCTTCTGCCTCCAAATAAAGCAACTGGGCAATTATCAAGTTGGCAATCTGGTCGTCTATTTCAGTACCGAGGAAAATAATTCGTTCTGCCAAGAGCCTTGAGTAGATATCGTAGGCTCTTTCTCCTCGCCCAGTTTGCTCTATTACCATTGGAATCACTGCCATAAAATCTTCACCTCGTGATAAATATTATAGAACTATTCGTTATCCTTATCTTCTGTTTCATCTTTTTCATTGTCGGCTGATTCAACCTCTTCTGTAGCGTCAGAGTTGGTTTCTTCAACTACTCCTTTGGCTTCTTTGTATCTTTCAATTAGCAAGTTGTAAGCCTTAGAAACATAAATGTCATATATGAGGAGGTCTAATTCGTTTCTTTCCTCAAGATGCTTTTTCACTTCTTCAGGCGTAACACCCCATCTGACTGCAATTTGATTTATCTCACGAACCAGGTCTTCTTCAGTTACTTCAATATTTTCAACCTCAGCAATTTTTTCCAAGACCAATTTTGTCTTTGCTCTCTCAAGCGCTTCCTCTCTCATGCTTTCTCTGAGTTTATCCTTGCTGAGCTGGACATAATTCAAGTAATCTTCAAGCTTTAATCCTTGCTGAGCAAGCCGATAAGCAAGTTCAACGATCATCTGGTCTATTTCTTTTTCTACGAGTTTCTCAGGAATTTCTACTTCTGTTGCATCCACATAAGATTTAAGTATCTGGTTCTGAAATTCAACTTCAGCCTGCTGTTCTTTTACCTCTTTGATTCTTTCCCTTAAGAGATTCTTCAAATCCTCAAGATTTTCAAATCCACCAACTTCTTTCGCAAACTCATCATTAACTTCAGGGATAGTTTTCTGTTTTATTTCTTTAACGATTACATTAAATTCAATGTCCTTACCAGCAATTGATTTTTCGTGGTGGTCTTCAGGAAACCTAATCGTAAATCTCTTTATATCGCCTGCACGAGTTCCAAAAAGCTGGCTTTCAAACTCTGGCATAAGTGTTGAACTGCCAAGTTCAACCAAAAAATCTTGCATTGATGCCTTTTCTTCTTTTTTACCATTAATAAATCCTTCAAATGAGATGAGCGCATAATCTCCTTCTTTTGCTTCACCTAATTTTTTTGTTTCCAGTTTGGCAAATCTTTCTCTTAATTTCTCTATTTGCTCATTTACCTCATCTTCATTAACCTCAACTGCTTTCTTCTCTACTTGAACCAAATCAATTGGCGGTAGCTCAAATTCAGGTTTCACTTCAATTTTTGCTTTGTAAATCATTGGTTTTTCCTCCTCAAATTGGACTATATCTATCTCCGGGTCGTCAATCGGCTTGACCTTGTTTTCGGCTACCGCCTGAAAATAGGTCGAGTTCAGGAGTTCATCCATAGCTTCTTGCAGAACTACTTCTTTCCCGACCTTAACATCTATTATTTCAGGTGGTACCTTCCCCTTCCTGAAACCAGGAATTTTAACTTCGTTGGCAACCTTCCTGTATGCCCTTTTGACAGCCTTAGCAACTTCCTCCTTATCAACCTCTATGGTCAATTCGATAAAGTTGCCTTCCAATTTCTTAATTTCGGTTTTCAACTTCTTTCCTCCTAAATAAAAAAAATTTGGTGCGAGAGGCGGGAGTTGAACCCGCACGCCTTCATCAGGCACTGGATCCTAAGTCCAGCGCGTCTGCCAGTTCCGCCACTCTCGCATTTAAAAATGCAAAAAGTATTTTACCTTTTTTTTAAAGATTTTTCACCGAAGTGCAACAAGATGAAAAATAAGCTAAAAAATTAAAGTGGTGGGTCGTGCAGGAGTCGAACCTGCGACCTTGGGATTAAGAGTCCCCTGCTCTGCCGAACTGAGCTAACGACCCACATGGGGGGACCGACGGGACTTGAACCCGCGACCCATGGATCCACAGTCCATTGCTCTACCAACTGAGCTACGGTCACCACGAAACTAAAAGCAAGTAATTATTATATTCTTTGACTGCTACGTATTCAAATACTCATAATCTTATTCAGAGATTGCAGCACTGACAGTAAGAATTAAGACGAAATTAAAATAAAGATTTGGCATTTTAAGAGTTAAAATTGAGGATCAGCCAGATATTTCTTTTTTAAGTTTCAACCAAATCTGAGTAGAAACAATAATTTTCAAAAGAAAATCAGTTAGTCCATCTGCTCTTTAAGTATTTCAGCAGCAGAGATCTTATAAATCTTTCTTAAGCTCAGCCACTTACTTATAAAGAACACGAGCAAGAGCAGCAAGAAGCTTATGAGGCCTTCCTGGATTCCAGTTCTCATCTCAATAGCAAAGTCAACCTGTTTAATCAATTGTTTATAAATATAGGAGATGAAGTATGAATAAGCAGGAATGCCAAGTACAAAACCGACCAAAAAGGAGTAATTATTGAACCCCAAAAAGATTGATGATATCTCGCGGTTCTTATAACCAAATATTTTGAAAAGTGCGATAGGTTTTCTATTTTCACTTATAGTAAGAGAAGCCAACACATAAACAATGCTCAGTGCAAATAGAAATGAAACAAGCGCCATTACCTGTATGGTCTGCTTCATCACATCAATAGAAGACTTAAGGACTTCTATAAGGTATTGTTTGTCGAGGTAAGAAGCTAATTCCTGCTTAGGAATATTCAGTTTCTTGATTGAAAATAAGCCTATGTGTGCGCCTTTAGGATAACCAAATATCCTGTTAAAGTCTTCCAAAGGAAGATAACCATTGTTGCCTGCATATATACTTGCAATCTCGGTGATTTTTAGATCGTACTCTTTTCCATCTAATTTATTTTCAAGTCTTATTATATCTCCCACACCAACTTCTAACTTATCAGCAAGCGATTTCGTAATAATAAATCCTTCCACTTTGAGTTTGTTACCATTCAGATCTTTGAGATTTATTAATTGAGTGTTCTTCTCGATACCAAATATCTGTATCTTTACCTTATCCTTCCCATAGGCAAAAGGTGCAGTGTTAAATCTCTCTGCCTGGCCAAAAGGATTATCAGTATGAATACGATTAAAGTAATAGACATACTCATATTTGTAATCGTCTCCATAAGTTTTTGTTATCAATTTTTCAAACGCTGTTTGAGCGACCACAACATATAAAAGCAGGAACGTAGAAAAAGCGATTCCAAATACAACAAGCAATTCTCTTGAAAAATGCATTAGAGCATGCTTAAACATCAACCTTCGCTTGAAACTGAATCTATCTGCAAACTTGAACCTGACGACTTTTCCAAATTGCTTCAAACTTTCACCACGAATTATTTCCACAACACTCTGGCGAAGCAATCTCGAGAGAGCAATATAGGTTGCGATAAGCATAAAGATGCCTGGTAAAAGCATTGATACGAGTAAGTCGCTGGTAGAGGTGAAGTGCTTTATCATTGGTATCGAAAAGTAGGTTAGATACCATTCTATGAATGGTTTTGAAGTGAAATAACCTGCCAAAAATCCTGGAATACTTCCGAGGACCCAGATCAGCAAAGGAAACCTGTACATTGCCTGCGCGATTTCTTTCCCGCTAAAACCAAGAGCATAAAGTGTGCCTATCTCATAATGCATTGAATTGATTGTTCTATTGAGTACTAAGAAGAGAAGGAAGGATGAGACAGCAAGCAGGATTACTGTTAGTGTATAAGTCATAGGTTCTGCTGATTTCATTTTTAATTCTGTTGTAACTATTCTCAAGTCTTCTTCTTTTTCAAGGAAGCCAAGAAGTCCGTATTTCTTACCGAGTTCAGCCTGCAAATCTCTTAAATTGTTAGGTCCACCTTTTGCAGAATAGTAGTAGTAAGGAAACTGAGCATTTATGGCTTTCATATCCTCAAAATTCATTACTCCTATTCCAAAGTTTTTGTGATCTGGAAGAATATCCTGATCGCTTCTTATTATGTAAACATAGTTGGGCAAGTATACATAAGAGGCTACCCTGAACTTCTTTCCGTTTACTTCGAAATAATCGCCAACTCTGATTCCATTTTCAGAACAAAAGCTATAATCAAGACTTATTTCTCCTCTTTTTGGTGCCCCACCTGCTTCAAAATAGGGTTTGTTGATATTTTTGGCTACATCAAAGAACCTTACTGTCTTTTTGCCGTTTTCAAAATCAAAAACAAAATGCTGTTGTATTGTAAGTCCATACTTTCTTTCCAATTCTGAAATATCGACCGGTTTTTGAGTAAAGAAGTGAAACCTCTCCTGATTGTATTTATCAACGAATTCTTTGTAGTTAGCTTTTATATTACGAACCAGAAAACTGAAAGTGAGATAAGTAAAAGTAGCCAAAAACACAAGGAATATAATTCCAAGAAACTGAGACAGGTTTCTCCTAATTATTCTTGCTGGTATTTTTTTAAGCATCACCAGACAACCTCCTCTGCCTTTACAGGAGAAGGGTTATCTGTATATTCAACCAACTCGCCACTTCTCAATCTGATTATCTTATGAGACATACGTGAAATAGCATTGTTGTGAGTGGCAATGATAATGGTCGTACCATACTTTTCGTTTATTGTTTCAAGCAATTTAAGAACTTTGATTGCGTTTTCAAAATCGAGAGCACCTGTTGGCTCATCGCAAAGAATAATGGCTGGATTCTTAACAACCGCTCTTGCAATCGCTACTCTCTGTTGCTCCCCCCCAGATATTTCAAAAGGAAACTTGTCTCGATGTTCCCACATTCCCACTGTTTCCAGGACATCTTTTGGATCAAGACCATCTTCGGCAAGGTATTTTGTAGAAAGGACATTCTCAAGAACAGTAAGAGAACTTACAAGATTGTAAAACTGAAAGACAAAGCCGAGTTTTTTTCTTCTGTATAAAGTTAATTCAGATGGTTTTGCTTTGGTTACATCAAATCCATCTACAATTACCTTTCCACTGTCAGCAACATCAATACCTCCAAGGATATTGAGCAGGGTTGTCTTCCCTGATCCAGACGGTCCAAGAACAACGTAGATCTTATGAGGTTCGAGTTCCATATTTATATCTTTGAGTGCATGGATTACTGTCTTTCCAACATGGTATGACTTTGTTAGTGATTCTACCTGGATCAATTCGCACACCCCCTCATTTTCACTAATTCAATTCTCATACTTTAAGTATTCATTGTCAAATTCTGTTTATAATGGAAATTTAGATTTAAACTGACACTGAACCATTAGATTATTCATCAGGATAAGTTTCTAATTTTCCGTAGATTAAAAACTCGTAGTATATATCGATTGTATTTTAATCACTAGGGAAACTCTTAAGGTTATTCTTTATA
>JAOADC010000069.1 GCA_026417515.1 Actinomycetota bacterium | reverse complement strand
ACAGCCTGATAGGTGATGGTAACAGTTGTATTTGGTGAAATGGTGAATCTCCACTCTACAAGAGTGCCTGAAGTATTTGTCGTAACCTGGTAAGGTGCTGGATTGGCAGACGAGGCAATAAAGTTTAGCCCAGAAGGAATTTGATCTTTGACCGTCACTGCCTCATTTGTATTGCCTCTGTTAGCAACCTTAATGGTGTAGGTGACTGTGCTTCCTTCATAGAAGGTGTTGCCAGATCCTTCCTTATTAATGGAAAGATCATGATAGATGATTTTGTTGACCACTATTGGGAGATCATGCTGTCCAGTGCAGCCTCCTGATAAAGATAAGTGGAGAGTTGCACCATTCCAATTGTGAGCACCTTCTGCTAAATAAGCTCCAAAAGTTATTTGAACATCTACCTTAGGTCCGGCACTCGCAGTTTTGAATGTATATGTGGCGTAGCCAGTCTTTCCTGAATTTGTTGTCCCTTTTTGAACGTTGAGTATTGTTGCATTGGTCGCTCCAAAATTGAATGACCTGTTTGCTGATTTTGAATAGTAAGATCCGCTTTCTTGAATGTCTGTAATACCTAAATTTCCGGCTGAATCGATTCTGTCGTAAGAAACAGTTACTGTGTATGTGGTATTTGGAGCAAGGTCATCTATTGATATCCTTGCAGGAATATATTCAGTTTCAGAATAACCGGTAATGTTTCCGGTGCTCCATTTATTAAGGGCAATGTCCCAACCTTCAAGTTTGCAGTTTGTTCCGCTAGCATATGCTGTGGCTACTGTAAGAATAAGCAGAATGGATAATACGGTGAGCATAAGGATTTTGTGTGCGGTGAGTTTACTTTTTCGCATTTTTTTCACCTCCTTTCTTATAAATTAGAAATGTAAAAGTTAGTAAGTATGAGATTTGGCTGCGTTAATAAATTCAACGAGAGGCGATAAATCGTAGCTTTTCAAGATCCATTTTTCGTATGGTTTATTAAAACTTCCCAAAGGTTCCTCGTATGCAGAAATGATGGCAAGTCGTGATAAAGGATTTATTTTCTTAATCTTGAATGCCAGAGAGATTCCATCTTCGTCGTCGAGTTTATAGTCTATCAAGCATGCATCAAAAGAAAGTTCAGAACAAAGGTTTAAAGCCTCATCTGGTCTTCTTGCAGCGTAGATCTGTGCATCCTCAAAGAAAATTCTTAAAGATTGCTTGAGCAAATTTAAAACTTCTGTTTTGTCATCAACGATAAGAATCCTCATTTGAAATCATAATGACATATCTAAAAGAGTGTCGAAATCGTACTTTTGGATGATTTTTTAGAGATTGTCGATTCAAGTTTTTAAAAAGATTGTCGATATAGTTAATTGAGAGAACGACCGCCTCCCGAAAGGGCAAAGCTGTCGAAAGGCAGCGGCGCAAAGCCACGGGCCTAAGGCTGAAAGAGCTAGGGTAGCCGGGCTGCCGAAGGAGGGCGAGCCTTACGATGCTCGCTACAGTTCGGGGGCGGTCCCGAACAGGAGGTGAGCATCATGAAGGCTAGAAGGTCGTTCGTAAGAGCAATCCTTCCATTAGCTATTCTTGTTGCTGCAATTTCTGCAGCCTATGGCTCTCAGGTTGCTATCATTGAAGATTCAAATAAGGATGTTTCTCTCTCAGAAAAGGCACCCTTGGAAATCAAGTCTACTTCTTTTGATTCAAAGGCAGTCAAAATAGAGACCGATGAATTGAGACAAGAAAAGTCGATGATAGCTGAGATAAGCGAAGAAGAGAAAAATGAAATTATTTCAACAAATAAGGAAGCTGAAAAGAAATCCACGATTGTTAAGAACAAGGTTAAGACACAAAAGAAGCCATATGCAACTTATTCAGTTAAAAAGAAAGTTGTTACAAAGAGTGTCAAGACATACACAACTAAGATTTCAAATAAGAATACAAGCTCAGTAACTTCAAAAAAGATTTCCCGAGAAGAAAAGATCGCAGCTGAACAGAGAAGAGCCGAACAATTACTTAATGCCTATATAAGCAAGTATCCGATACTTAAAGGTGTAAGAATCTATGTAAGGGATTGTCCAAACAACTGGCAGGGATGTGCTTATTATACGAAGGGAATCATTCTTATCGATCCTGACCATACAGCTCCTCTTGAGAAGATTGTGGCGCACGAAATTAAACATATTATCGACTGGAGAGAAGATAACGATATCGATTATAACGATTATCACGAATAATCAGAAACAGAGAAACTAATTGATGCATGTTAAAATCTAATGGATGAAAAGATATCTTCTACTGATATTGGGAGTATTCCTCGTCATTGCAGGACTTTCAATAACCTATATAACCTATGTATCCACATTCAAAAGGGTTCCAATTGACAAAAATCCTCCCAAATTATTTATTGATTTTGAAAGGCTCTCTGAAGGAATAACCAATCAGGAAACGTTAGACAGCAAGGATGTTGAGGCTGGCAGAAGTGAAGAAAAAATTAAAATTAAAAGAATATTTTATCTCTCGATTCCAGCTATTAATTTGAAAGAGCCAGTCTATGAGGGTGTGTCTAGAAGAGTCCTGATGAGCGGTCCAGGGCATATTCCGGGAAGTTCTTATCCAGGAGAAAAGGGTAACTGTGCTGTTTCAGGACACAGGGTCACATTTGGAGGACCTTTCAGAAACCTCCATAAAATCAAAGCTGGAGATAGTATCTATGTTGAATATAAAAATAAACAATATACTTATCAGGTGATATGGATTCGTAGAGTAAAACCCAAGGATATATGGGTTATTGGAAAAACAGAGATTCCCTCATTGACCTTAACTACCTGTGATCCACCTTACAGTGCAAAATACAGGCTTGTAGTTCGCGCGGTGCTGGTAAATTAAAAAAAGAGGGAGCCCCGATTAGTCCCTGGTTTGTCCTTTGCCTTACGGCGGTTTCCTTCTGGGCTTACCCAAAAGAACAGACCCTTTATGTGGGTGTCCGCGGTGCCCAGACTCCCGTGGCTCTGGGCAAACCACAGGAACCGCGGACTGCCCTCTTTTAAAGCCCGTCCTTTCAGGTACTTTTTAAGGTACCCGCCTTTGACAAAGGAGCCAGAAATCTCTTCGGGGCTCCACTTTTTTATTATCGGCTAAGAACGAAGAAAGTCAAGCAAAATCCAAAAAAATTTTATTCTTCAATAACAATTGCAGCTTCTGGGCAGTTATCTGCAGCTTCTTTGCAGCATTCATAGTCGCAGTTTTCTGAGATCACGTGAGAGAGACCATCTTCTCCGATTTCAAAAACTTCCGGACAGATGGTTTCGCAGATACCGCAGCCAGTACAGAGCTCTTCCTTGACGATAACTTTCATCCTTTTACCTCCTTACCTAATTATTATTTTGAATTGAAATTATAATTCAAATAACTTACATTTAAAGTAAATTATGGGAGTTGCTGCATTGCTTATAGTCGATAAAGATAAAAACTTAATAAATACTATTAAGGATTACCTTGAACAGGCTGGGTACGAGGTTGAAACCGCTTATTCTGGACATGAAGCGATAAGCAAATTATCAAGCAGAGATTTTGATCTCGTAATCTGCGATGTTGATCTTGGAGATTTAAGGGGTTTTGAACTTAAGGAGATTATTTCAAAGGAGTATTATCAAGTTCCATTCATTTTTATGTCGAGCTTTGCTGATATGGATGTCTTAGTTGAGATCTTGCGATCAGGTGCTGAATCATTTCTCCTGAAACCCTTCAAGCTAAGTCTAATGAAACAAAGAATTGAACAGGTGCTTGAAAATGAAACTTTAAAAAAGGAGATCTTGAATCTGAAGCTGCTTTTATCTTTAAACAGTTTCAGTGAAGAAATCTCTAAGAAAGACTCAATCGATGAAGCAATACAGGTACTAAAACTATACTTAGAAAAGTTTTGTAATCCTGATATGTCCTTTCTTTGCGTTACCCAAAAAAGCAAGATAGATAATTTGATTCTTGATAATGATAGGCAGGAGGTCTGCAGCAAGGTTCTTAATTTTATCGAGAATAAGTTAGCTGAAAGCGATAAGACCAAGTACTACGAAGTAGCAGGAAAAGATTTGAATTCAAGCGAATTTAATGAGGCACTGATTTTTATTGTAAAGAATTTTGCTGATTCACATCTTACAGTTGGTTTGTTCAAAAAAGATAATTATTTTAAATTGATTGAAAAAAGTTCATTTCTTGTACTTATGAGCCATTTCGAAAACTTCTACCATTCTCTTAATTATCGATTCCGTTTAGAAAAAGCATACCTTGAAATTGTAGATTCACTTGCTAAGGCGATAGAATCAAGAGATTCTTACACTGGGGAGCATACCGAATCTGTTCAAAAAGTTTCGCTTAAAATTGCCGAAGAGTTAGGTCTGAAAGAAAAAGAGAAAGCGATACTAGAAATGGCAGCCAGGCTTCACGATATAGGAAAAATAGGAATCCCAGACAACATACTACAAAAGCCTGGAAAACTCACAGAAGAAGAATATAACGAGATTAAAAAGCATTCTTTAATTGGTTATGAGATATTGAGCAAAGCAGAGAACTTAAGCGAAGTGGCGAAGGTTGTTCTTCATCACCATGAGTGGTTTTCGGGAAAAGGTTATCCCTATGGATTGAAAGGTGAAGAGATTCCGCTTCTTTCAAGAGTTCTTTGTTTGGCCGATGCCTACCATGCCCTTACATCTGATAGGCCTTATCGAAAAGCCTTTACAAAAGAAGAGGCAATAAGAATCATAAAAGAGGAGACACCTCAAAAGTATGATCCAAAGCTTGTAAAGATCCTTGAAAAGATTATTTTAGACGGAGAATTCTAATCAGTTGTGTTCTGGCACTGAACAAACGGTGTATCTTTGAGTTATTGATTCATCCCGATAGTAGGTATAGGTTCCACCTTTTGGACATACAATAGGTTCCTTAATGTAGTATGGTACGAGATCGTCAAAATCAACATCAGGATCAACAATAGTTCCTGCAAATCCAGTTTGGTTGTTCCAAGAGTTGACGGCTGCCTCAGGAAGTTCGCCGTTTTGCGCCTTGTAGATGAGCACCGCACCGTCAATTATGCGCAAGTTTGCTTTACAGGAATTTTTCCAGGCGCTTTCGCGAGCAAGCGAAAAAACAGGAAAGGCAATAAATGCAAGGATTGCAAGAATTAACATAACAATCATCAGTTCTATAAGTGTAAAACCCTCGTTAAACTTCATTTATAAAATAAATCGTTTTAATTGCCAATTTACTTAAGCAATTGCTGTTAAAATTTTCTTGTTATGCTTGAAGGAGATTTAAGCGAATTCAATTTTGGAGAAATTCTAAAACTTGCAGGAAAGAATAGAAAAACCGGGGTAATCATTCTAAGAAAGCCTGATGGTTCAGAAACAAGCGTTTATCTGAAAGATGGTTACATATATTTTGCTGAATCAAATACAAAGAAGAAACCAATAGGCGAAATGCTAATTGAGTCTGGCAAAATTTCGAGGGCTCAATTGCAGGAAGCTTTAGAGGAGCAGAAAAGAATTGGAAAAAAAGTAAGGTTGGGAATGATTTTGTTAGATAAGGGATTCATAAATCCTCAGGACCTTGTGAGTGTCGTTCAGGAACAGATTATGGAGTCCATATTCAGGCTCTTTGAGTGGAACGAGGGAACCTTTATTTTTATTCCAAATAAAATAGCTGAAAATGAGGATATTGGTATTAAACTCGACATTGATACAGCGATTTTGAAAGGTGCAGAAAAAATTTCACATTGGAAATCCTTAAAGAGATTTGTAGGAAGCATGGATTCAGTCTTTGAACCAGCGGAAGTAACAGATGAGGATAGGGTAATAGTGCTTAAGCCCAGGGAGTTGAAAGTTCTCAGGTTGGTGGATGGAGAAAGGAAAATAAGAGACATTCTTAAGGCATCAGGAATGACAGAAGTTGAACTTTATAGCATATTATTTGCGTTGTCTTCTGCAGGTCTTATCAGAAAAAAGGAGGAATCAACTGATTGATTCTTGTTTTTTCCGATCTCCACCTTGATTATGCAACTGAAGCAGAGAGAAAAGATTTGTTTAGTCTAATAGATTCGTTAAAAGATCAACTTAGGATATTGGTTTTAAATGGAGATATATTTGACAGTCCATCCAGAGAAAAATCTGTGTCAGAGCAGGTAGAAAATTTAGTACGAACTATTCTTTCTTTGGTTGAAAATGAAGTTTCTGTTTACTATATAGTAGGCAATCACGATATAGGTATGAATGCATTTAGAGGGAGCTATTTTAATGGAAAATTCTTTGTTGCATATCCTTCAGTAACGATAACAAATGGAAATTTAAAGTTTTACTTTGAGCATGGTCACAATTACGATCCATTATTTAAATATTCGATATATGATTTAATGGAGATCCTTGAAAAAAAGGGTAATTTTAAATTTGGTGACCTCGCTGAAAACCTTCTAAACGCAGTCTTCAGCCATTTTCAGACAAAACAGACTGATGTTTTTGGTGTTCCTGAAGTATTGGGGAAAATTTGGAAAGAAGCATCTGAAAATATACTTCAGGTGGGTAAATACGACGTGGTTGTTTTTGGGCATACGCATCATGCAGAAATCCTGAGTATTTTTGAAAACAAGTTTTATGTAAATTTAGGTAGTTGGTTCAAGAATCAGAATTACCTTTTAATAGATAAGAACATTCTACAATTGAATACTTTTAGTTCAGGCAAGCACCTGACAATATCAGAGGTTAAATTACAGACGGAAGAGGCGGTTTGAATGTCAAGACCTACATGGGAAAGTTACTTTATGTTAATAACGAAAAACGTAGCAACTCGCAGTACCTGTTTGAGAAGGAAGACAGGGGCAGTAATTGTGAGAGATAAAAGAATACTTGCGACAGGATATAATGGTGCGCCATCAGGAATCAAACACTGCGATGAGGTGGGATGCTTGAGGGAGGAACTCAATATTGCTTCAGGAGAGAGGCACGAACTATGTAGAGGGCTTCATGCTGAACAAAATGCTATACTTCAAGCAGCTCTTCATGGAGTATCACTCAAGGATTCTGAGATTTACACAACACATGAACCCTGCATACTTTGCTCAAAAATGCTTATCAATGTTGGTGTGAAAAGAATCTACTATCTTGAATCATATCCTGACGAACTTGCAAGAGAATTGTTGAAGGAGGCTGGAGTTGAAACAATTCCTGTTGATTTTTAGCAATCAAACATATTTAAAAGGTTTGGGATTATCATTGCTATTAGGCCTGCTTACAAGCTATTTTCTTACTCCCCCTATCATCGTGATTGCAAAGAGATTGGGAGCGGTTGATAAACCTGATGGAGGAAGAAAAATCCACGTTCAGCCTACACCAAGGCTAGGCGGCTTGGGTATCTATATAGGTATTTTAACTGGTGTTTTAAGTGGGGTACTTATTTTTCTTGGAGATAAGAAACAGATAATGCTGGATTTTTCATCTCTTTTAGGCATTCTGATTGGAGCAACACTTATAGTTTTGCTTGGAGTTGCTGATGATTTTTTTTCCTTAAAACCAGCTGAGAAGTATTTTGGGCAGATTGCAGTTTCGCTTGTCGCAGTTCTTTTTGGTTTTAGTATCTCTTTCATCAATTTTCCTTACTATGGTATGGTATCGCTTGGTTTCTGGTCGATTCCAGTCACCATTTTTTGGATAACAGCAATGATAAACATTATGAATTTTATTGATGGATTGGATGGTTTGGCTGCTGGCGTTTCAGCAATTGCAGGATTTTCTTTTCTTTTCTATCTTGCTCTTAAGGGTAACTATACTTTGAGCCTTATCATTGCTGGTTTAATAGGTGCGACTTTAGGTTTTTTGAGATACAACTTCTTTCCAGCCAAGATATTTATGGGTGATTCAGGCAGCATGCTCCTTGGTTATCTCTTTGGAGTTATATCAATAAATGGTGTTTTAAAGAGCGTTTCTGCAATATCACTTCTGGTTCCAATAGTTATTATGGGTGCTCCTATAATTGATACGCTACTTGCAATAATCAGGAGAGCAAGTGCTGGTAGACCAATTACAGAGGCTGATTCAAAACACATTCACCACAGGCTTATGCACAGGGGATTAGGTCACAAAGGTGCTGTTATTGTTATCTATGTTTGGAGCGCTTTTCTGGCCATTTCAGGTGTTGCGCTGAGCTTTGCAACCTCATCCTTCTTAAAAATTCTCTACGCTCTTCTGGCTCTTGCCTTTACGATAGGGATTGTTTCTTATACAGGAATATTTCAAGAAATTAGGGTTGTCCTAAATGAAAGAAAAAGAAAATCCAGATAAAAAGAGTTATTTTTATTATGCAGGTATTGGAGTTGATTTGGTAGTTCATACGGTTGTGGGTGGATTGGTTGGATACCTGTTGGATAAGAAATTTGATACGATGCCCATCTTTCTTCTGATATTTACAGTACTAGGCACAGCATCTGGTTTCTTAAATGTTTTTAAGTTGCTTAACAGAGATAAAGAAGGTGGGAATCGATAATGCAAAACGTGATAACCTATGTTTTTTTCACATTAATTGTTGTAATGCTCGGACCTATATTGGCTTTTTTTGTAAAAGTAAGAAATTTTTCTTTACAAAAGAGTTTGAGGTATTTTATATTTTTAACCGTTTTGCGTGCACTTTATGTGCTAGGGTTTTCTTATTTTTTGATTATTAATGGTGGAAACGTTTTCACTTTTTTGATAACATTTGCAATCGTTTACAGTTTAATGCTTTTACCAGAGGTTTTGATGATAGCAAGAATACTGAATGATATGAAAAGAAGGTGATAAATTAGTGGAACATCTGCTGGATCATTTTGTACTCCATCCAATATTTCACCTTGAAATAGCAGGTTTAGATCTTTCAATAAATATGGCTGTTATATCAATGTGGGTAAGTAGCCTTCTTGCTTTCCTTATCATTTATGCTGCATCAAGAAAGGTATCCCTTGTTCCAAACGGTAGACTCCTAAACTTCGTTGAGACAATTGTCGAATTTGCTTATAGCAATTTCATAGAAGAAAACATCGGACCAGAAGGTCGCAAGTGGTTTCCTTTTCTATTTTCACTCTTTATGTTTATCTGGTTTGCTAATCTCATTGGTCTTGTGCCAGGATTCTTTACACCGACCTCCTCAGTATTTGTTACTGCAACACTTGCCTTTCTTATAGTATTTCCTTCTGTACATATTTACGGAATAATCAAACACGGGTTCATCAAATATATGAAAAGTTTCGTTCCACATGGTGTTCCTGCTGCTATTGCTCCTTTCCTTTTTGTAATTGAGATAATAAGCGCGTTTGCAAAGCCCTTTTCTTTAACCGTCCGTCTTTTTGCCAATATGTTCGCAGGTCACCTGGTGCTTTTGACATTTATTGCTCTCATTCTTGAATTTAAGAGTTTTATTATTGCACCTATGCCAATGCTAGGTGGTATTCTGGTTATGGGTCTTGAAATACTGTTTACAGCAATACAGGCTTATATATTTACAACCTTATCCAGCATGTACATTGCAGATGCTATGCATGGAGGACATTAAGGGAGGGAGGTGCGGAAATGACAGCACTTGCAGTTGGTCTTATTATGGCATTTGCCTCAACAGCAACAGGCCTAGCAATCGGCTGGCTTGCTTCCAAGTCTGTGGAAGGAACAGCTCGTCAGCCTGAAGCAGGTGGTATGATTAGAACCACCATGATTATTGCCATCGCCTTTATCGAGGCAATTGCTCTTTATGCTCTTGTTACAGCCATCTTGCTTTGGACAAAGATATAATCAACAGATAGAGGGAGGAAAGGCCTAAATGCCAGAGTTTTTTAAGCCCGAACCGGGTTTAATGATTTGGACAGTTATAACTTTTGGTGTTTTTCTTCTGCTGCTTTCTAAGTTTGCATTAGGACCCATTCTTTCAATGCTTGATAAGCGTAGACAGACCATCGAGGAGAATCTTAGAAAAGCAGAAGAAGCGAGAGAGGAAGCTGAAAAACTCTTTGCTGAATACAAAGAGCGCCTCGAACAGGCAAAAAAAGAGGCTCAGGAGATAATCCTTGAGAGCAAGAGAATGGGCGAGAAATTAAAGGAAGAAATTGTATTAGAAGCGCGAAAAGAGGCGGAAAATCTGAAAGAGAAGGCAATTCGATCAATCGAATTGGAAAGAGAAAAGGTCCTTCAGGAGTTAAGAGAGAAGGCAGCGGAATATTCTGTTGAGATAGCCAGCAGAATACTTAAGAAATCTATTGATGCTTCTACTCACAGAAACTTAATTGATGAGGCGCTTGAAGAGGTGGCAAAGAGAAGTGAGAATTGATAAGGAGTTAAGAAGACTTTCTGAGATTGTAGTGAGTGTTGCCGATAAGAACGGAGACTTACTTAATCTTTATGAAAGTCTTGAAAACTTTGAAAATCTCTTTGCCTCGGTTCAGGGCTTAAGACAGTTGATATACAGTGAAAATATCGACTCTGGCATTAAAAAGAAGATTTTCCTTGATCTGTTTGAGGGGCGAATTTCTCCTTACTTGATCGCATTATTGAATTATCTAATCGATGCTAATAAATTAAGCAAACTACCAAGCTTGATCCATTATATGAAGGCTAAGGCTGAAAGAATCCTTAGAAAACGTCAGTCTGAAGTGATAACAGCTTTTGAACTTGATGAAACCCTTAAGAAAAGTATAGATGACGCGATAAGGAAACTTTCTCAAGGTGAAGTAAATATTGTTTATAAGCTTGACCCTGAGCTGATCGGTGGTTTACAGCTCAGAGTTGGTGATACTTTTATCGATGCCAGCATCAGGGGTAAGTTGGAAAGATTCAAAAATAGTGTGAAGGCGCGGCTGTAGGAGGTGTCAATACTTGGAATTTAAAATCTCTGTCCAAGAAATAGAAGATATCATTAAGAAGCAACTCGCAGAAGTGGAAGGCGCTCTGGATGTTGCAGAAGTTGGAACAGTTCTAGAGGTTGGAGACGGTGTAGCCAGAATCTCTGGTCTCGAAAACGTGATGGCTTCTGAGATGTTGGAGTTTCCTAACGGTGTTTATGGTCTTGCTCTAAACCTTGAAAGAGACGAAATCGGAGCTGTTCTTCTGGGTGAAGACACTCTTATTAAAGAAGGGGATGTCGTTAAAAGAACTGGCAAGGTTCTATCAGTTCCTGTTGGCGACAATCTTATAGGAAGAGTGGTCAACCCATTAGGTCAGCCAATTGATGGAAAGGGACCGATCGAAGTAAATGAATGGAGGAAGGTTGAGCATAAGGCACCAGGTGTTGTCTTCAGGCAACCTGTCAAAGAACCTCTGCAGACAGGAATTAAAGCAATCGACGCAATGATTCCTATTGGCCGTGGCCAGAGAGAGCTTATCATAGGCGACAGACAGACTGGAAAAACAGCCATAGCCATAGATACCATCATTAACCAAAAAGGTACTGGCGTAATATGTATCTATGTTGCCATAGGTCAGAAGGCTTCAACTGTTGCTCAGATTGTCGAAACACTTGAACGTTTTGGTGCTATGGACTACACAATCGTTGTCTCTGCGCCTGCAAGCTCTCCTGCACCATTACAATATCTTGCTCCTTATGCTGGTTGTGCAATGGGTGAGTACTTCCTTTATTCAGGAAGACATGCGCTTGTTATCTATGATGATCTTTCGAAACATGCAGTTGCATACAGACAGCTTTCTTTGCTTCTCAGGCGTCCACCTGGTAGAGAGGCGTACCCTGGTGACGTCTTCTATCTTCACTCAAGGCTTCTGGAACGTGCTGTTAAGCTCAATGACGAACTTGGCGGCGGAAGCCTTACTGCGCTTCCAATCATTGAGACACAGGCCGGCGACGTATCCGCATATATTCCTACCAACGTTATCTCAATTACTGACGGTCAGATCTATCTTGAACCAGACCTTTTCTATGCTGGTGTAAGACCTGCTATTAACGTAGGAATTTCAGTTTCCCGAGTTGGTGGAAATGCACAAATAAAAGCAATGAAACAGGTTGCAGGAATGCTGAGATTGGATCTCGCACAATATCGCGAACTTGAGGCATTTGCTCAGTTTGGTTCTGAACTTGATAAGGTAACTCTTGCAAAGATAGAACGTGGAAGAAGAATGGTTGAGCTTCTTAAGCAACCAAGGTATAAACCTATGCCAGTAGAAAAACAGGTTGTCTCTATATATGCTGGAACCAAAGGCTATCTCGATGATGTTCCTGTAGAAAAGGTGCGTGAATTTGAAGAGCAGTTCCTTGAATTTGTAGAGACTAACTATGGCGATGTTCTTGAAAAAATTAGAAACGAAAAGGTGCTTAGCGAAGAGATCGAAAACCGGCTTGTTGAAGCAATTAAGGAGTTTAAGAAAAAATTCCAATCATAAAGGGATACAGGGATGTCAAAACTCAGGCAAATTAAAACCCGAATCAAAGGCGTAAAGAAAACGCAGCAGATCACGAAGACTATGGAAATGGTCGCTGCTGCAAGGATTAAGAAGGCTCAAGCCAGAATGGAAGCAGCCAGGCCTTACGCACTAAAAATGATCGAAATTATGGAAAGCGTGGCTGATGCTGCTGAGGATGTCAAACACCCGCTTCTTGAAAAGAGAGAAGTAAACAATGTTCTTGTGGTGTTATACACAGCAAACAGAGGTTTGTGTGGAGCGTTCAACTCAAATGTCATACGCCTAACCGAGAAATTGATTGAACGTGAAACATCTTTGGGTAGAAAAGTAAGTCTGGCTGTAATTGGGCGCAAAGGATTCAGTTATTTTAACTTTAAAGGTTTTGAAATTGTTAAGTACTTTGAAATATCTGACAAAGCAGAGTACAAAGAATCAAAACAGGTTTCAGATTACATTATTTCAAGCTACTCTGAGGCACAATACGATGCTGTTTATCTTGTCTTTAACCACTTCAAATCATTGATAAGGCAGATTCCAACAGAATATCGAATTCTACCGCTTGAGCCGAAGGTTTCTGAAAGAAAGAATGAGAGAACAACTGAATACCTCTGGGAACCATCAGCTGAAGCGGTACTTTATGAACTACTTCCAAGATATATAGACACTCTCGTGTTTAGAGCCCTGCTGGAGTCGGCAGCTTCAGAGCATGCTGCAAGAAGGGCTGCCATGAAGAACGCTACAGATAATGCTGGTGAAATGATAAGAGCATTGACTCTTTCAATGAATAAGGCAAGACAGGCTCAAATTACCAAAGAGTTAACTGAAATTGTCACCAGCGCTGAAGCCATTAAATTTACTAAAGGAAAATAAAGAGGTGAGGTGTTAAAGTGGTTAAGGGAAAAGTAGTTCAAGTGATTGGTCCGGTTGTCGATATCGAATTTCCACCTGGGCAGATACCAGCAATTCTAAATGCAATCATCGTTGAGGGAGAAACTCCAGCAGGAAAAATAAAGGTAATATGTGAGGTTCAACAACAGCTTGAGGGAAATGTTGTAAGAACTGTCGCAATGGACTCGACAGACGGAATTGTACGTGGAATGGAAGCGGTAGACACAGGCCAACCAATTTCTGTACCTGTAGGTCCTAAAACTCTGGGAAGGATCTTTAATGTCATTGGTGAACCGATTGATGAAAGCGGAGAGGTTGAAACCGAGGAAAGATGGCCTATCCATAGAGAACCTCCAAAATTTGACGAACTGGATACATCAACTCAAATATTGGAGACAGGTATAAAGGTTATAGATCTACTGGAACCTTATGTTAAGGGTGGAAAGGTTGGTCTTTTTGGCGGTGCTGGCGTAGGAAAAACCGTAATCATTATGGAGTTGATTCACAACATAGCAATGCACCACGGTGGAGTTTCTGTATTTGCTGGAGTTGGAGAAAGAACTCGTGAAGGAAACGAACTCTGGATTGAAATGAAAGAATCTGGAGTTATTGATAAAACCGTTATGGTCTTTGGACAGATGAATGAGCCTCCTGGTGCGAGATTGAGAATAGGTCTCACAGGCCTTACTATGGCTGAGTATTTCAGAGAGCAAGGACAGGACGTATTGCTGTTCATTGATAACATTTTCAGATTCACACAGGCAGGTTCTGAGGTTTCGGCCTTGCTCGGTAGAATGCCATCTGCCGTTGGATATCAGCCCACTTTGTCAACTGAAATGGGTGCTCTTCAGGAGCGAATTGTTTCCACCAAGAAAGGTTCTATCACTTCTGTCCAGGCAATCTATGTTCCTGCTGACGACCTGACTGATCCTGCACCGGCCACAACATTCAGCCACCTTGATGCAACAACAGTTCTTTCAAGACAGATTGCTGAGTTAGGAATTTACCCAGCTGTTGATCCACTTGATTCAACTTCAAGGAGCCTTGATCCTGAATATGTTGGTGAAGAACACTATAGAGTGGCAAGAGAAGTTCAGAGAATACTTCAGCGATACAAAGAACTTCAAGATATAATTGCCATTCTTGGTATGGAGGAACTGAGCGAGGAAGACAAAGTGATTGTTAACAGAGCAAGAAGAATTCAGAAATTTCTTTCACAGCCATTTCATGTTGCTGAACAATTTACAGGAAGAGCAGGAGTCTACGTTCCATTGAAAGAGACAATCAGGAGCTTCAAAGAAATTGTTGAAGGTAAATGGGACCATCTACCTGAAGATGCCTTCTATATGGTTGGAACCATTGACGATGCAGTGAAGAAAGCAGAAGAAATGCAAAGGATTGAAATCAGCTAAGTAGAGGTTAAGTATGGGTGATAGAAAACTTACAGTAGAAGTTGTAGCTGCTGATAAAGTTCTTTATGCAGAGGAAGCCGATATGGTTGTTGTTCCTGGCTACGAAGGTGAACTGGGTATACTTCCTCTGCATATACCAATGGTTTCCATTCTTACTCGTGGAGAAATAAGAATTAAACATAAAGACCATATTGACTACTTTTATATAGAAGATGGTTTTTTAGAAGTCAAAGAGGATAGGGCTGTCATTCTTGCATCCGAGGCTATTCCTGCACAGGAGATAGAACCTGAAGTAGAACTAAAGGCACAAGAAGAAATTAAGAGAATGATAGAACAAGCTAAAGAAAAGGGCGAGGACTTCTCATCTCTTCTCGAAGAACTTAACAGATCTTTAACTCGACTCAGAGTAGCAAGAAAAGCAAAAAAGTAGTTTAAAATTTGATAAGCTATAATCCAATACAGAATTGCGGCCTTTAAAAACAGGCCGCAATTAATTTTTTATAATTGAAAGCAAAATGGAAAAAGACATCATACGAGTTGTTGGTGGAAAAGAATTAAAAGGTAGTGTGGAAATAAGCCAAGCAAAAAACAGCGTCTTAAAGCTTATGGCAGCCTCCTTGCTTGCAGATGATGAAGTCTTCATAGAGAAGCCCCCGTTTATTTATGACGTTAATCTAATGATTGAACTTTTAAAGAGTTTGGGCGCAACCATCAGCACAGAAGGAAATGGTTTAAAAATTATTCCTCAAGTCAATAATTTCGAAGCGGATTATGAACTTGTTAGTAAAATGCGCGCCTCCATACTTGTTCTTGGACCTCTGGTTGCAAAATACGGTAGAGCAAAGGTTGCCTTACCAGGAGGATGCAATATAGGCCATAGAAAGATTGACCTGCATCTGGAAGGTCTTAAAGCCCTTGGAGCAAGTGTTGATTATGAATCAGGTTATATAGTTGCAAAAGCAGATCGATTGAAAGGTTCCTACATTCATTTACCAATTCCGAGTGTTGGTGCAACAGAAAACCTCTTGATGGCTGCCTGTCTAGCTGAAGGCAAGACAGTTATTGAAAACGCTGCAAGAGAGCCTGAAATTGTGGATCTGGCAAACTTCTTAAATAAAATGGGAGCAAGAATTAACGGTGCTGGTAGTTCGCGTATTGAGATCGAGGGGGTAAAAAAACTTAAGGGTACATCTCATCTTCCTATACCTGATAGAATCGAAGCTGGCACCTTCATCGCAGCAGCATTAATTACAGGTAGCGAATTATTGATAAAGAATGTTGTTCCTGAACATTTAGCATATGTTCTTAAAAAACTAGAAGAAGCAGGTGCCAGATTAGAAGTTGAAAAGAATTCAATCAGAGTCCATAGGACTGAGAGACTTCGAGGCATTGATGTTGCAACATTCCCATACCCAGGTTTTCCAACAGATCTTCAACCTCTCGTAATGTCAGTACTGTGCTTTGCGGAAGGCATTTCGGTTATAACTGAAAACATATTTGATAATAGGTTTCTTCATGCAGATGAACTTGTAAGAATGGGCGCAAAGATAGAAATAAACGGTAAGCATGCAATCATTCATGGTGTTTCAAAACTCTATGGTGTACCAATTCGTGCAATGGATTTGAGAGGTGGTGCATCTCTCGTTATTGCTGCTTTAGGTGCTGAAGGGGAAACCATTGTCTATGATGCTTATCATATTTTTAGAGGATATGAAAATTTTATCGAAAAATTAAAAGTTATAGGTGCTAACGTCGAAAGAGAGGTATCCTGATTTGGAAAAAGATTATCTTAACAAACAAGATATATTAAGGATAATTCCTCACAGACCTCCATTTCTTTTCGTCGATGAGGTAAGAATCATTGAACCTGGCAGAAGTGCTATTGGCAAATTTACTGCTTACGATTCATATGAATTTTTTAAGGGACATTTTCCTCAAAATCCTGTTCTTCCTGGTGTGATAATGGTTGAAGCATCAGCACAGGTAGGTGCCTGTCTGCTTCTTTCAATGAAGGAATTTGAAGGAAAGATTGCTTACTTTGCAGGCATTGATTCTTTTAAATTTAAAAGGATTGTAAGACCAAATGAGACTGTTGAGATTGAAATTGAACTGATATCAGTAAGAGGTAGATTTGGAAAGGGTAATGTAAGAGGCAGAGTTAATGAGGAAATTGCCTTCGAAGGTATAATCTCATTCTTTGTTGGAGGATCTGATGAATAAAGAAATTTTCAGTGAAAAATTAATGGAAATAGATAAGGAATTTAAAAAGGAAAAATCACGAAAATTGTTCTTCCGTTACTTCATACGTCTTTTGATTATTATTGGTCTTTTGGTTCTTATTTTCGTCGGATATGTATTCTTTGTTGGCTATGGTATTCAAAAAAAGCTTACTTCTCATAAAGGTGTTGAAAGTGCAAAGAAAGTGCTTTCTCAAAGGGCAAGTTTTGAAGAACCTTTCAATGTTTTACTTATGGGTAGTGACACAAGAGGAGAGGGAAGGGGAAGGTCAGATACACTCATTGTTATGAGGGTTATTCCAAAGGAAAGAAAAGCATTTTTGATATCAATACCCAGAGATTATCGAGTAGAAATTCCTGGCTACGGAAAAAGAAAGATAAATGCTGCTTTTGCGCTTGGTGGTTCGGAACTGGCAATAAAAACTGTTTCTAATTATTTAGGTATTGATGTTCATCATTACGCGATAATTGATTTTCAAGGTTTTATGAAAGTAGTTGATGCCTTGGGTGGAATTACTGTTGATGTAGAAAAAAGGCTTTACGAGGCTAAAGATAGTAGAGTGGATCTTTACCCTGGTGTACAGAGATTGAATGGAGAGCAAGCATTAGCCTATGTTAGATTCAGGCATGATGAAGAAGGTGATTTTGGAAGAATCAGAAGACAACAGCAGTTCTTGAAAGCAGTTGCTGATGAGTTGCTCAAACCACAAGCTATACCAAAGTATCCTCGTATTGCAAATATCATTGCTGAAAATCTCGAAACCGACCTTTCCATAAGGGATATGATTTCACTTGCACGCTATTTTGCTTCAAATGGCGGTGTGAAGTTTTATTCTATTATGCTACCAGGTGTACCAAAAAATATTGGAGGAGTAAGTTTTGTTGTTCCTGATGATGCTAAAGTCCAGATAATTGTGAAGAAGATAATGAGCGAAGGACGTTTACCTTCGCCACAGGAACTCCTAGATCCTGCAACCATAAATGTTAAAGTCTTTAACGGAGTTGGGAAACCAGGTCTTGCTCGAGCGGTATCTTCTTACTTAAAGGACTTAGGATTTAACGTCTATGGGTCAAAGAATGCAGACAGGTTCGATTATGGGACAAGTCTGATAATCTACAAGAAAGGTCACGAAAACGAGGCAAAACTTGTGAAAGAACTTTTTGGATTTGGTGAATTAGTCGAAGCTAATGAAACTTATGAAAAGATGCTTGGTGGTGCCTTTGTTGGAGTGATTGCTGGAAGCGATTCCTTAAATTTTAAGCCTGTTGCTGAAAGGATAAGATAATGAAAATTCTTGTTACTGGAGGAGCAGGATTTATTGGTTCCCATCTTGTAGATAGGCTGATTGAATATGGCTTCGAGACACATGTTGTTGACGATCTAAGCAACGGAAACATCGATTTTGTTAACAAGAATGCGTTTTTTCACAATGTTTCAATTACAGATAGGGATAAGATTGAGCCTCTTTTTCTTTCGATAAAACCAGATGTCGTTTTTCACCTGGCAGCAAAGATAGATGTTTTATCGTCTATTCAAAATCCTGTTGAAGATCTTAATACCAATGCGATTGGCACAATAAATATTGCCCTGGCATCTTTAACTTCAGGGGTTAAAAAGATTATCTTTACTTCTAGTGCAGCCGTTTATGGAACACCTACTTATCTTCCAGTTGACGAAGAACATAGAATTAAACCAATATCTCCATATGGGGCCTCAAAGGCTGCAGCTGAATGGTATCTTGCAACCCTAACAGAGGGAAAGGATTTGAATTTTACAATCTTAAGATTAGCG
>JAOADC010000048.1 GCA_026417515.1 Actinomycetota bacterium | reverse complement strand
AATGGTAATGCCTGGAGACAACATCGAACTTGAAGTTGAACTGATAGCTCCTATTGCTATGGAAGAAGGACTGAGATTTGCTATCCGTGAAGGTGGAAGAACAGTAGGAGCTGGAACAGTTACAAAGGTTATTGAGTAATTAGGAAGGAAAGGATTTGATTGGAGATGAGCCAGAGAATAAGAATTAGGCTCAAGGCATATGACCATGAGATTCTTGATGCTTCAGCACAGAAAATAGTGGAGACTGCTCAGAAAACCGGATCAAAGGTTTCAGGGCCAGTACCACTGCCAACTGAAAGAACGCTTGTTACGGTGTTGCGTTCACCACACAAGGATAAGGATTCGCGTGAGCAATTTGAATTAAGAGTTCACAAGAGATTGATTGACATAATAGATCCAACACCGAGAACGGTCGACTACCTAATGAGATTAGATTTACCAGCAGGTGTCGACATTGAAATAAAGATATAGGGTTGGTGGCCATGAAAGGGATACTTGCAAAGAAATTAGGCATGACCCAGATATTTAAGGAAGGCAAGGCAATACCGGTTACAGTGCTTAAGGCAGGACCTTGCTATGTTGTTGATAAAAGAACACCTGAGAAGAATGGGTATGCTGCCATTGTTTTAGGATTTGAAGAAACTAAAGAGCAGAGAGTTAATAAACCACTTCTTGGTGTTTTTAAGAAAAATAACCTGAAGCCTCTTAAATACATTAAGGAAGTGAGAGTAAACCCCGAAGAACTTGACCAATACGAAATAGGACAAAAACTCGGTGCAAGCGTCTTTGAGGTAGGCGAATTGGTTGATGTTACCGGCAGAACCAAAGGACGAGGCTTTCAGGGTGGGGTTAAGAGACATGGTTTTCGCGGATTTCCTGATTCTCACGGAAGCCGCTACCATAGGGCAGGTGGATCAATCGGTTCCACAACATTTCCTGGTAGGGTATTTAAAGGAAAAACAATGCCAGGTCATACCGGAGACGAGCGGGTAACAATTCAAAACCTTGAGGTTGTTGAAGTTGACGCCGAAAGCAACCTTCTTATGGTTGCAGGAGCAGTGCCAGGTTCAGCAAATTCAATTGTTTTTGTAAAACAAGCAGTAAAGGCTGTGGTGTAGAATGCCGAAAGCAAACGTAATTGAGAAAACAGGAACAGTAAATAAGATAGAACTCAACGAACCTATTTTTCAGGTAAAGGCCAGCGAAGGTCTGGTCCACGAATCTGTACGTCGGGTGTTGGCCCTCCTCAGGCAGGGAACCCACGATACTAAAACCAGGTCAGAAGTCCGTGGCGGCGGTCGTAAACCATGGCGTCAGAAGGGTACCGGTCGCGCTAGAGCTGGGTCGATCCGTTCACCACTCTGGAAGGGTGGCGGAGTTGTTTTTGGGCCACATCCACGAGATTACGGATTTGAAATTCCTAAAAAGCAGAAGCGTAAAGCATTATTTGCCACTCTAACCTATAAGGCTGAAGCGGATCAAATATATATAATTGAAGATTTTCATCCAGAGGCACCCAGAACAAAGAGTGCATTTGAAATTTTAAAGAACGCAGGCATAGAGAATTCAAGAATCACATTAGTTGTTCACAGAGACGAAGAAACAGCTGCTTTAAGTTTCAGAAACCTTCCAAATGTGCTTGTAGTTGAAGCTGAATCTCTCAATCCCTACTTGGTTCTTAATAACGAGGCACTTGTTTTCACTCGCGCAGGCTTTGAGAGAATGAAAGAGGTGTGGCTGAAAGATGCGTAATCCTGAAGATATCATTATTGCTCCAATCATCACTGAAAAAAGCTATCGTTTGGCAAATGAAGAAAATAAGTACTCATTTAGGGTTCATCCAGATGCCAATAAGATTGAAATAAAGAATGCCGTTGAAAAATTATTCAATGTGAAAGTTCTAAGCGTGAATACGATTAACGTAAAGCCGAAGAAAAAACGCTTGGGCAAGTTTGAAGGAAGAACAAACAGATGGAAGAAGGCAGTTGTAACCCTTAAAGAGGGCGATAGAATCGAATTCTTTGCAGCTTCGTAGAGAAGTTAGGGAGGATAGCCAATGGGCATCAAGAAGTTAAAACCGACATCACCAGGTAGACGCTTTATGACTGTTGATGACTTTTCCGATATTACAAAGACCGAACCGGAGAAGTCACTGGTCGAGCCACTTATAAGAAAATCTGGTCGCGGCGCTCAAGGGCGTGTCAGCGTCAGGCACAAAGGTGGGGGCCATAAAAGACTTTACAGAATAATAGATTTCAAAAGAGACAAGGACGGTGTGCCAGCAAAAGTTGCTGCAATTGAGTATGATCCAAACCGGTCAGCAAGAATCGCGTTGTTACATTATGCAGATGGTGAAAAACGTTACATCATCGCACCTCTTGGATTAAAAGTAGGTGACATTGTTGAGAGCGGTGAGAACGCTGACATCAAGCCTGGAAATGCACTGCCTCTTAAAAAGATTCCTGTTGGAACGATTATTCATAATCTTGAATTGCTTCCTGGAAAAGGTGGACAGGTTGCAAGAAGTGCTGGTGCAGCCTGCCAGATTATGGCTAAGGAAGGGGAATATGTACAGGTAAAAATGCCAAGTGGCGAGATAAGAATATTTCACCAGAACTGCAAGGCAACTGTAGGCCAGGTAGGAAATCTTGAACACGAGCTTGTAAACATCGGAAAAGCTGGTAGAAGTAGATGGCTCGGCATAAGACCTACCGTTAGAGGAACAGCAATGAACCCAATCGATCATCCACATGGTGGTGGAGAAGGTCGTTCAGGTCCAGGTAGGCACCCTGTTACTCCTTGGGGTCAGCCGACCGTAGGATACAAAACACGCAAAAAGAAACCATCTGATAAGTTGATTGTCAAGAGAAGAAAGTAGGGAGGTTAAAACGTGGGTCGTTCACTAAAAAAGGGTCCTTATGTGGATCCAAAACTACTAAGAAAGATACTGAAAATGAATGAAAAGGGCGAGAAAAAGATAATCAAATCATGGTCGAGAAGGTCCACAATAGTTCCAGAAATGGTCGGCCACACAGTTGCTGTCTACGACGGAAGAAGACACGTACCTGTTTACATTACCGAGGCAATGGTAGGACATAAACTCGGTGAATTTGCCCCCACAAGAACTTACAGGGGTCATGCTGGAAAGGAAAAGAAGAAATAAAGGCGGGTTGATGAATGATGCAGCAAAGCGAAGCCAAGAACGCTAGAGCAATATCGAGATACGTAAGAATATCTCCAAGGAAAGCGCGGCTTATTGCAAACGAAATAAAGGGCAAGCATATAGACGAAGCATTCAAGATTCTTGCCTTCTCGAATAAGCGTGCTGCAAGGTTTGTTTTTAAAACACTTTCTTCTGCTGTTGCTAACGCTGAGAAGAATCATGGAATGGATAGAAGGAAACTCTATGTAGTTGAGGCAAGAGTAGACGAAGGACCAACGCTCAAAAGGTGGAGACCTCGGGCTTTTGGTCGGGCTTCTATGATTAGAAAAAGGACCAGCCACATAATGATTTCAGTGGCCGAGAGAGGAGGCATTGCCTAAATGGGTCAGAAAGTCCACCCAATTGGTTTCAGAATAGGTGTTATAGAAGACTGGCGCTCTCGCTGGATGGCTGACAAGAAGTCCTATTCAGCATTGGTACAAGAGGATGCTTTTATCAGAGATACGATAATGTCACTTCTTCCTAAGGCAGGAATATCAAGGATTGAAATCGAAAGGAAAGGTAAGGCTCCCAACGATCGTTGCGAAATTAAAATTTGGACATCTAAGCCAGGTATTGTAATTGGAAGAAAAGGCCAGACCAAAGACAAGATCGTTGAAGAAATAAAAAATAAGGTAAAGAGTGAAATCGATATCCATGTTTATGAGGTCAGAATTCCTGAGCTCGATGCCAATATAGTGGCGCAGAATGTTGCTGAGCAGATTGAAGCTCGAGTATCTCACAAGAGGGCAATGAAGAGAGCTATTTCTTCAACGCTTAGGGCAGGAGCAAAAGGAATAAAAATACAGGTAGCAGGCAGACTCGGCGGTGCTGAGATGGCAAGGCGTGAGTGGTACCGTGAAGGAAGAGTGCCTCTACATACTTTGAGAGCAAAAATCGATTATGGTTTTGCAGAGGCTCACACAAAGTATGGAAGAATTGGCGTAAAAGTATGGATTTATCTTGGTGATGTTATTAAGGGACTTGAAGAGCATAAGACTAAGCAGGCAGCCCAGAAGGAGGTAGAAACTGATGTTGCTACCAAGGAGAGTTAAATGGCGTAGAGTTCATCGTGGAAGAATGAGAGGAAATGCAAAGGGAGGAACCGAACTCAACTTTGGGGAATATGGAATCCAGGCTCTTGAACCTTCATGGGTTACCTCACAGCAGATTGAGGCTGCTCGTGTTGCTGTTGCCAGATATCTAAGAAGAGGTGCAAAGGTTTGGATAAGAATATTTCCAGATAAACCTGTTACTAAGAAGCCTCTTGAGACAAGAATGGGTGGCGGTAAAGGAGCTCCTGAAGAATGGGTAGCAGTCGTAAAACCTGGAAAGATAATACTTGAACTTTCAGGTGTTGAAGAAGATGTGGCACGTGAAGCACTCAGACTTGCTTCTCATAAGCTGCCAATGAAAACAAGAGTAGTGGTAGCAGAAAAAGGTGGTGCATAAGATTGAAGACTTCTGAACTCAGGAATCTTACATTTGAAGAACTGCAGAAGAAATTAAAGGAAGCAAGGCAAGAACTTTTTAACTTGAGATTCCAACTCGCAACAGGTCAATTAAAAAATTACAAGAAGATAAAAGAGGTTAAAAAGGATATTGCAAGAATCTTAACTGTGATTAAGGAGATAGAGAGAGCAAGCAAAGCAACAGGAGGTAATAAATAATGACTGATCAGGAACGCGGCTACAGAAAAGTATTAAGAGGTAGAGTGGTATCTGACAAGATGGACAAGACGGTAGTTGTGCTTGTAGAGAGAGTGTTCAGACATCCACTCTATAAGAAAACAGTTATTAAATCAAAAAGATATAAAGCCCATGATGAAAACAACGAATGCCGCGTTGGTGATGTTGTTGAAATCATGGAAACCAGACCAATTTCTAAAGATAAGTATTTTAGGGTTGTTAAAATCGTTGAACGCGCAAAGTAAATTTTTGCAGGGCGGAGGAGCAAAGCCATGATTCAGCAGGAAACAAGGGTCAATGTAGCAGATAATACAGGAGCACGCGAGCTACTCATAATCAGGGTGCTTGGTGGTTCAAAACGCCGATATGCTTCGGTTGGTGATGTTGTTATAGCAACTGTTAAGAAAGCTATACCAGGAGGTTCTGTCGAAAAAGGCGATGTCGTCAAGGCAGTGATTGTGCGAACAAAGAAGGAAGTTAGAAGACCAGATGGTTCCTACATCAGATTTGATGATAACGCAGCAGTCATAATAAACGACCACGGTGATCCCAAGGGAACGAGAATTTTTGGTCCTGTTGCACGCGAACTCAGAGACAAGAACTTTATGAAGATTGTATCGCTTGCTCCAGAGGTTTTGTAAGGAGGACAAAGATGGCAAGGAAGATAAAGAAAGGTGACACAGTCTTAGTGATTGCCGGAAAAGATAAGGGAAAAAGGGGAAAAGTTCTTTCTGTGTTGACCAAAACTGAAAGAGTTGTTGTGGAAGGGGTCAACATAGTAAAGAAGCATGTAAGGCCTACTCAGAAAAACCCAAAGGGTGGAATCATAACTCAGGAAGCGGGCATACATATCTCTAACGTTAAACTGGTTTGTCCATCCTGCGGACAGCCAACTCGCATCGGATTTAAGATACGAGAAGATGGTGCAAAGGTGAGAACCTGTAAGAAGTGCCAATCTGAGTTTGCATAGGAGGAGCTATGAGTGGTAAGACAGAAGAAAAAACTTACATACCTCGGCTTAAGGAAAAATATTTAAAAGAGATACGACCAGCCCTCAAGGAAAAACTTGGTCTCTCCAACGTAATGGAAGTTCCAAGGTTGGAGAAGATAGTCGTAAATATGGGTGTTGGTGAAGCAGCCCAAGATGCAAAGATTTTGGATGAAGCCATTGAAGTTATGAGAGCAGCCACCGGTCAAAATCCTCAGATTAGACGAGCAAGGAAATCAGTGGCAGGATTTAAGATCCGTGCCGGTATGCCTGTTGGTCTAAAGGTCACACTTCGTGGAGATAGAATGTATGAGTTTTTGGACAGGTTGATTTCCATAGTGCTGCCTCGTGTAAGGGACTTTAGAGGAATCTCGCCTAAGCAGTTTGACGGAAACGGCAACTATACATTTGGTGTAAAAGAACAGATCATCTTTCCAGAGATTGACCTTGATAAGATTCAGCATACTCTGGGAATGGATATAACAATTGTGACCTCAACATCAAACGATGAACATGCAAAGGCGCTTCTTGAGGCTTTTGGATTTCCATTTAAGAAGGTTTAAGGGAGGCAAAATGACAAGAAAAGCACTGATGGTCAAGGCTCAAAGAGAGCCAAAATTCAAAGTTAGGAAGTATAACAGATGCCCCAGATGTGGAAGGGCAAGGGGATTCTTTACAAAATTTGGCCTCTGCAGGATTTGCCTGAGAGAGCTTGCTCATAAGGGCGAAATCCCAGGGCTCAGGAAAGCGAGCTGGTAAGGGGTGAAAGGAATAATGCTTACAGACCCCATTGCAGATATGCTTACAAGAATAAAAAATGCGAACAAAGCGCGACACAAGTCAGTTGAAATGCCTTCGTCAAAGATGAAGGTTGAAATTGCAAAAATCCTGAAAAAAGAAGGATACATTGAAGATTACGAAGTTATTGCTTCAAAGCCAGTTGATATTCTCAAAATAAACTTGAGATATTTACCTGATAAACGACAAGTAATCCATGGAATAAGAAGAATATCAAAACCAGGTCTCAGGGTTTACGTAAAGAAGGACGAGATTCCAAAAGTCTTAGGCGGGCTTGGTATTGCAATCATCTCCACCTCAAAAGGCCTTATGACAGATTATGAAGCAAGGAAAAATGGTCTTGGTGGAGAAGTAATATGCTATGTTTGGTAGGGATGGTGTCAGATGTCAAAGATAGGTAGAAAACCAATAAAAATTCCACAAGGCGTAGAAGTAGAGATTTCAGATGGAAACTTTGTTAGGGTAAAAGGTCCTAAGGGTGTACTTGAAAGAAAATTTCATCCTGAAGTGATTATAAAGAAAATCGAAGATGAACTGATCGTTGAAGCTTTCTCTGAAGAAAATTTCCATAAGGCACTTCACGGAACTGTAAGACAGGTCCTTGCCAACATGGTTGAAGGAGTTTCAAATGGATTCTCAAAAGCTCTCGAAATCGTAGGTGTTGGATACAGGGCAGCTCTGAAAGGGCAGGACCTCGAAATATCAGTTGGCTATTCAAAACCTGTGATTTACAAGAAGCCTGAGGGAATTGACTTTGAGCTTCCAAACCCTAACTTGATTATTGTTAAAGGTATTGATAAGGAGAAGGTAGGCCAGGTAGCAGCAGAGATAAGAAAGATAAGAAAGCCTGAGCCATATAAGGGCAAAGGAATCAGATACCAAGGTGAATTCATCAGGCGTAAAGCCGGAAAATCTGGTGCATAGGAAGGTGTAGTATGAGGGTCGAGGAAAAGGTAGAAAAGAGAATTGTTAGACATAAGAGAGTAAGAAAGAAAGTATTTGGAACTTCAGAACGCCCAAGACTTTGCGTTTTTAAATCTAATAAATATATTTATGCTCAGATCATTGATGATGAGAAGAGCATAACCATCTGTTCTGCCTCATCACTGGAAAAAGAATTGAGGGAAAAACTTTCATCAACAAAAGATAAGGTAGCAGCAAGAGAAGTCGGTGCCCTTGTTGCTAAAAGAGCGATAGACAAGGGTATTAAGAAAGTCGTGTTTGACCGTGGTGGATACAAATATCACGGTCGGGTTAAAGAACTTGCTGATGCTGCTAGAGAAGCAGGACTGGAGTTTTAGGGGAGGAAAGAATGGCAGAGAACAACAAAGGAATTCTCGTTGACGAAACTCAACTCGAAGAAAGAGTTGTCTTTACAAACAGGGTTGCTAAAGTAACAAAAGGTGGCCGTCGCTTTAAGATGTGTGCCCTTGTTGTGGTTGGAAATAGAAACGGCATAGTTGGTGTAGGATACGGAAAAGGCTCTGAAATGCCGATTGCCATAAGAAAAGCAATTCAGGATGCCAAGAAGAATCTCTTTCGTATACCAATGAATGGCTCAACAATCTCCCACGAAATTGTTGGTGAGTTCAAAGCATCCAAAGTTTTAATGAAACCAGCAGCACCAGGTACAGGAATTATTGCTGGTGGACCGCTACGCCATCTTTTTGAACTTGCTGGAATCAAAGACATTCTTGCCAAATCTTTAGGTTCTTCCAACCAGATAAATGTTACGCGTGCTGCTGAAAAAGGATTGAGGCAGCTTTTTGATCCTTCTGAGATAAAAAGAATTAGAACCAGCACAAGAGGTGGAGATACTGATGGCGAAAAAGAATAACCCTGAAAAATTCGTAAAAATAACCTATGTGAAAAGTGCCATTGGTAGAGAAGAAAGGCAGAAGAAAACCATTCGTTCTTTAGGTATAAGGAAACTCAACCAAACAGTTGTTCATAGAGCAACTCCACAGATACTTGGAATGATTAAATCTGTTGAGCATCTGGTAAATTACGAGTTCGTAGACAAGGAAGCATAAGAGGAGGAGTCAAAGGTGAGGCTTGATAATTTAAAACCTGCAAGCGGTTCAAAGAAAAACCGCAAAAGAGTTGGTCGAGGACTTGGCTCTGGACATGGAGTAACTGCAGGCAGGGGAACAAAGGGACAGAAGGCTAGGAGCGGCGGTGGTAAAGGTCCAGGATTTGAAGGTGGACAGACCCCCTTCTACAGAAGGCTTCCAAGGTTTCCTGGATTTACAAATATCTTTAAGGTTGAATACACACCAATAAATCTTGATCAGCTCAATGTATTTGCTGATGGCGAAGAAGTTACCATTGGAAAACTGATTGAAAAGGGATTGATTCGTCAATCAGATTTACCTATAAAAATTCTTGGTAGAGGGGAATTAAAGTCAAAACTTTCCCTTGTCCAGGCAAATAGTTTTTCGAAAAAGGCTAAGGAAGCAATTGAAGCAAATGGTGGAAAGGTAGAGATCCTACCATGATGATTGATGCAATAAAGAATGCTTTTCGCTTGCCTGATTTGAGAAAGAGAATTCTTTTCACTCTTTTTATTGTTTTTATCTATCGAATAGGTTCCCACATTCCTACTCCAGGAATTCCTATTGGTGCGGTTAAACAACTCTTTCAACAAGGTGGCGTATTTGGCTTTCTGGACCTGTTTGCAGGAGGTGCACTTTCACAATTTGCAGTTTTTGCGCTTGGTATTATGCCCTACATCACTGCTTCCATTGTTATGCAACTACTTACACTTGTCATACCCACACTTGAAGAATGGTCAAAAGAAGGCGATGTGGGACAAAGAAAAATTGCCCAGTGGACGAGGTATCTTACACTTTTTATTGCTACGGTTAATTCAATAAGTATGACATTATTTATTAGGCGCTCGCTTTCGCTTCAGCTAGATGCATTAAGAATGTTTACAGTGATCATCACTCTCATTGCAGGAACAGCAATTATAATGTGGCTTGCTGAGTTAATAACCCAGCATGGTATTGGAAATGGAATGTCCTTACTCATTTTTGTAAGCATTGTGAGCAGATTTCCTGACTCTGTTGTTAAAACCTACCAGGCAACCTCTCCTCTTGTTCTTGTTTTAACGCTTGCGCTCCTTGTTCTAATGTTTATAGCAATTATCTACATAGAGCTGGCTCAAAGAAGAATTCCTGTTCAATACGCAAAAAGAGTCGTGGGAAGAAGAGTGTACGGAGGTGGATCGACCTACCTTCCAGTAAAGATCAATTCAGCAGGTGTGATTCCAATCATATTTGCTGCTTCTTTCCTTGTAATTCCATCGACAATTGCTCAACTTTCGGGCAGCAAATTGCTTGAAAACTTTTCGAGATCGTTCGGACCAGGATCACTTCCATATATGATTGTTTATTTCATACTTATTATTCTTTTTGCCTTCTTCTATTCTGCGATAGTGTTCAATCCTGTAAATATTGCTGAGAACCTGCAGAAATGGGGAGGTTTTGTGCCCGGAGTAAGACCAGGCAGACCAACAGCTGAATATCTTAATCGAATCCTTACAAGAATCACGCTTCCTGGTGCTATTTTTATTGCCTTGGTTGCTATCGTCCCTCCTATCTTCCTCAGACTGTTTAATGTTCCTTTCTTTGGCGAATTCGGTGGCACATCAATTCTGATTCTTGTGGGAGTAGCACTTGAATCGGCCAGACAGATAGAAGCCCAACTTCTGATGAGACACTACGAAGGATTCATAAAGTAGAAGGGGGTAAGTCAATGGTTATCTTATTTTTGGGAGCACCTGGCGCTGGAAAGGGAACCCAGGCCTCTGTTATTTCCAAAAAACTTGGAATTCCTCACATCTCCACTGGAGATATTTTTAGGGAAGCAGTCAGTCAGGGAACAGAATTGGGCAAGAAAGCCAAGGAATATATGGACAGAGGCGAACTGGTTCCGGATGAAATAGTCATTGGCATTGTAAAAGAAAGGCTATCGAAAGATGATTGCAGGAATGGGTTTGTTCTTGATGGTTTTCCTCGCACTGTAGCACAGGCAGAAGCGTTAGATTCAGCGCTCTCTGAACTTGGTAAGAATCTTGACTTTGTCTTCAACGTGGAAGTGTCTGAAGATGAAATTGTCAGGAGACTTACAGGTAGGAGAACCTGTAAACAGTGCAATGCTGTCTATCATATCGAGTTCAATCCATCAAAAGTGGAAGCCGTTTGCGATGTCTGCGGTGGAGAACTCTATCAAAGGGATGATGATAGGGAAGAAACAGTAAGAAACAGGATAAAGGTCTACAACGAAAAAACTGCACCACTGATTGATTACTACCAGAGAAAAGGAATATTGATCGATATAAACGGCGAGCTTCCAGTCGAAAAAGTGACCGAGGAGATTTTAAAATACCTCAGTAAATGATTTACTTGAAATCCCGAAAGGAAATTGACTTAATGAGAAAAGCTGGAGAGATAGCAGCCGAAGCGCTTGCTTTGATTTTCGATTCCATTGAACCTGGAATAAGCACAAAAGCTCTTGATAGAATTGCTGAAAGCAGTATCAGGAAAAGAGGCGGAGAACCAGCT
Organism: Actinomycetota bacterium; assembly: GCA_026417515.1. GTDB lineage: Bacteria > Actinomycetota > Aquicultoria > SKW223 > SKW223 > JAOADC01. The sequence goes on along the minus strand of JAOADC010000048.1, from coordinate 6,493 downwards.
TTTTTGGGTTATATGGGATATCCGGCAAGTATATGTATATCTTTGAATGATGAGGTTGTTCATGGGATACCTTCAGATAGCAGAGTTATTGAAGAGGGTGACCTTGTAAGTATAGATCTTGGAGTGAGGTATCAAGGATACTGCGGAGATATTGCTGCAAGTGTTGTTGTTGGGAAGGGTAATGAGGTGGCAGAAAGGTTAGTTGATGTCACTAAAAGAAGCCTTTTTAAAGGAATAGAGATGGCCAAGCCAGGCAACAGGCTCTTTGATATATCAGCAGCAATTCAGGAAACGGTTGAAAGTGCCGGGTTCTCAGTGGTCAGGCAGTATGTTGGCCACGGTATTGGGAAGAGCCTTCACGAGGAACCACAGGTTCCAAACTTTGGCCCGAAGGGTAAAGGAATGGTCCTTAAGCCAGGATTGACAATTGCCATAGAGCCAATGGTCAATGAGGGTTCTTACGAAGTTTTTACTTTGGCTGATGGGTGGACTGTTAAGACAAAGGATGGGAAACTTTCAGCACACTTTGAACATACAATTGCAATCACTGAAGATGGACCTGAAATACTTACATTGCATGAAAAATTTTTATAGACCTTAATATTATAATTTAGTATAATCACTTTTTGCGTTTTTTAAAGGGGAAGAAGGTCGCATGGCAAAAAAAGAAGAAAAGATTGAGGTAGAGGGAACAGTTATTGAGCCCTTGCCCAACGCATATTTTAGAGTGGAATTGCCAAATGGGCATAGGATACTTGCTCATGTTTCTGGAAAGATGAGGATGCATTTCATAAAGATTCTACCTGGAGATAAGGTCATAGTTGAGCTAACGCCGTACGATTTGACGAAAGGTAGGATCATATACCGTAAGAGCGGAAAAGAATAACTCAAAAGTGCGAAAGGGGAGCAAGAGATGAAAGTCAGACCTTCAGTAAAAAAGATTTGTGCGAAATGCAAGATAATAAAGAGACACGGAAAAGTTATGGTGATCTGCCAGAATCCTAGACATAAGCAGAGACAGGGTTAAAGGAGGTAAGCTGATTTGGCTCGTATAGCTGGAGTAGAATTACCAAAAAACAAGCGAATCGAGGTTGCCCTCACCTACATCTATGGAATAGGGAGGTCCCTTTCTCGAAAGATACTGAAAGAACTCGAGATAAATATGGACACAAGGGTAAAAGATTTGACTGAAGAGGAAGTAAAGAAGATAAGGGATTATATTGAGAATAACTTAAAGGTAGAAGGTGAACTTAGGCAAGAAGTAATTCAGAATATAAAGAGACTTATGGAGATAGGATGTTATCGAGGTTTAAGACATAAGATGGGACTTCCAGTTCGCGGACAGAGGACTCGAACCAATGCCCGCACAAGAAAGGGCCCAAGAAGAGCGATTGGAGTTAAGAAAAAAGGTAAGTAATTAGTTTGGAGGTCAAATGGCTAGAAGGCAGACTAAGGGAAAGTTAAAAAGAAGAGAAAAGAAGAATATAGCTGAGGGAATCGTTCACATCAAATCCACTTTTAACAACACAATCGTAACCATCACAGATAAGGATGGAAATGTAATCTGCTGGGAAAGCGGCGGAACAATCGGTTTTTCAGGTACCAAGAAAGGAACACCGTACGCTGCTCAGCTTGCTTCTGAGAAAGCAGCAAAGAAAGCAATTGAACACGGTATGAAAAGAGTAGATGTATTAGTTAAGGGTGCAGGATCAGGTCGCGAGCCTGCAATTAGAACTCTGCAGGCAGTTGGTCTTGAGGTAAGGTCGATTACAGATGTAACTCCTGTTCCACACAACGGATGTCGCCCAAAGAAAAAGAGGAGGGTGTAGTTTTAGATGGCAAGATATAACGGACCTGTTTGTAGGCTTTGTAGAAGAGAAGGAATGAAACTGTTCTTAAAAGGAGAAAGGTGCTATTCTGATAACTGTGCTATTGAAAGAAGACCTTATCCACCTGGTCAGCATGGTAGGAGGTCAACAAAACTTACACCTTATGCTCTCATGCTTCGAGAAAAGCAAAAAGCAAAAAGAATTTATGGAGTTCTTGAAACTCAGTTTGAACGCTACTTTGATATAGCAACGAGAACTCCTGGAAAAACAGGTGAGAACCTCCTCATCCTGCTTGAAAGAAGACTGGACAATGTTATTTACAGAGCAGGTTTTGCTCGTTCCCGCAACGAAGCAAGACAAATGGTACGTCATGGACACTTTCACATAAATGGTAAGAAAGTAAATATTCCTTCATATTTAGTAGATCCTAATGATTTGATTGAAATTTCTCCTCAAGGAAAGGAAAATGAAACACTAAAAGAAATTCTTGAAAGTGGTGGCATAAGAGCAAAGTCACCATCATGGCTTGAAGTAAATTTTGAAGAAGGAAAGATAAAGGTTTTAAATCTGCCAACCAGAGAAGAAATAGATGTGCCTGTTGATGAAAACAAGATAGTCGAGCTTTACTCCAAGTAATCTCATTTACAAAACTTTTAAAAAAATTAGGGAGGTTTTTAAAGAATGTTAGATATCATCAAACCTCGCATTGAGGTTTATGTTGATGAGAAAAATCCAAACAAAGCAGAATTCATTGTCGAGCCACTTGAACGCGGTTATGCACATACTCTTGGTAATTCCTTGAGACGCGTACTTCTTTCCTCTATGCCAGGTGCAGCAATCACTGCGGTAAAAATCAGAGGATTAGACCACGAGTTTACTCCTGTTCCAGGTGTTCGTGAGGACTATATTGATATCATACTCAACCTAAAAGGAGTTGTTTTAAAATCAACATCCAATGGACCTTTCGAGGGAAGGCTAAAAGCAAAGGGTCCAATGATAGTTACTGCAGGCCATCTAGAACTTCCTGGAGAAGTTGAGATAGTCAACCCAGACCACTATATTGCTGAAATTGCTGATGATGGCGAACTCGATATGTGGGTTAGGGTGGAGACTGGAAGAGGTTATTCACCTGCAGAGAGAAATAAGCATGAAGATGATGAAATTGGAGTAATTCCAATAGATGCTATTTTTTCGCCAGTAAGAGTAGTTACATACAGAGTTGAGAACACTCGTGTTGGAAGAAGAACGGACTACGATAAATTAATTCTCACAGTTGAAACAAACGGTGCCATGAAACCAAACGAGGCGGTTTCTGTGGCAGCTCAGATCATAAAAGAACATCTGATTCTTTTTGAAGAGCAATCTGACAATGAAGTCGGTCAGATATTCCAAACCTATCGCGAAGAAGTAAGGCAGGTAAAGGCAACCCCCATCGAAGTTCTTGAACTTTCGGTTAGACCTTATAACTGCTTGAAGAGAAACGGCATCCACACACTCGAGCAACTTCTTGAGTGCAGTGAGGAAGACCTTATGAACCTTCGGAATTTTGGTCAGAAGTCAATGGAAGAGATAAAGCAGAAACTTGCTGAGAGAAACCTTTATCTTCGCAATTCCAAGTAAACAAGCGCCAGGAGGACAGCAAGATGAGGCATCAGAAAAAAGGAAGAAAGCTTAAAAGAGATCATGCTCACAGAAAAGCGCTTCTCAACAATTTAGCAAAAGAACTTGTCGAACACGAAAAGATTACAACCACAGTTGCCAAGGCAAAAGAATTAAGATCTGTGATCGAGCCGCTTATAACCCTTGCCAAGGAGGACACACTTTCAAACAGAAGGCTTGCTTTTGCTAAGTTGAGGAGCAAAGCCCTTGTTCACAAACTGTTTACAGAAATTGCTCCAAGGCACAAGGAAAGGAATGGCGGATATACAAGGATTGTGCGCATCCAGAACAGAAATGGTGACAACGCTGAAACTGCTTTAATTGAAATTCTTTAAAATCTTTTAAAAAGTCTGCCGTGTGATAGTTTTTAAAGAAGTAACCCATCGTTATCAAAAAGACCGGAAGGGAGCAGAAACCCTTACCGGTCTTTCTTTTTTTATCGAAAAAGGAAAGTTCGTTTCAATAGTCGGGCCAAATGGTTCTGGAAAATCTACGCTTCTTAAATTGGTAAAAGGAATCGAAATACCAGATGAAGGAAGTATTGAAGTAAATGGAATTTCTACAGTTGATCCACGCTTCAAAGAGTTTTCCCAAAGGGAGATTGGATATATCTTAGAGAACCCTAAAATGCAGATCGTTTCCCCTGTGGTTCAAGAGGATATTCTCTTTTCACTTGAGAATTTAAGATTTGAAAAGGAAGAGGCAGAAGATAGGCTGCTTAAAATCTCTAAGAAGTTAGAAATTGAGAAACTACTTAAAAGATCGGTTGATAGCCTTTCTGATGGCGAAATCCAGAGGGTTGCACTTGCTGGAATACTGGTACTTGATGCAGAGATTCTTCTTTCAGATGAATCGACTGCGTGGTTAGATCCAACATCATCTCTTGAAATTATCAAATTTTTCAAACAACTGTGTGCTGAAGGAAAAACGATATTGCACGTTACTCACGATCCTTTGGAAATGGTCTTATCCGATTTAGTTATTGTCTTGTCCAATAAAAAGATTGCTGCATTTGGAACACCTGAAGAAGTATTTGCTGACTCTTTAAATCTTTATGATGCTGGCATCTCGGTTCCAATTTCTTCAATGATTTCAAAATACTTAATCGATTTTGGAGTTGATTTGAAAAAACCTTTTCTGGTGCCTGAGGAATTTGAAAAAATTGCTTGAGTTAGTCGATATCACCTTTGAATACAACGAAAAAAAGCGAATTTTTGAAAGTATCAACTTTAAAGCAACGAGTGGAAGACTCCATGTTTTTTTAGGCAGAAGTGGTTCTGGAAAGACGACTCTTCTTGATATTGCCTTTGGTTTTTTAAAACCGAAGCAGGGTAGAGTATATTTTGAAGGAGAAGAAGTTAAAGAACCCCTTTCTTCAAAAGCTGTTTATCTTATTTCTGATCCAGAAAGATATTTCTTTGAACGAACTGTTCTTGAAGAAGCATCTTATCCTTTGGTTTTCAGAGAAATTGCTAAAGAGAAAGCTCAGGCAGTTGCTAAGGATTACCTACTTAAATCAGGCCTTTCTGAAGAATACCTTCTTCGCGACCCTCTAAGCCTTTCAAAAGGAGAAAAAAGAAGGGTTGCACTTGTTTCTTCTCTAATTACTGGAAGTAAAGCCATTTTTCTGGATGAGCCGATATCAGGCCTTGACAGAAAAGGTAAGGATGCTGTATTAAGTTGGTTGCGAACTATCTTAAGTGAAGAAAAAGTCGTCTTGGTTACAGCGCAGAAGCTTGATGATTTCCTCGAGTTAAAGCCAGTTGTTTACATTATTAGTAACTCAAAATTGATAGAAGTAGATTTTTCAACTGCTCGTTCTGCATACAGAACTTTTAAAGAGACAGGCATTGTTGCTCCTGAAAAGGTTAGAATCGGTGCAATACTTGAAAAAAGTGGAGTAAAGGTTAACCTGTTTACAACTGATATTGAGTTTTCTGAACAGGTAGCGAGGGCATTGATTAAACATGCGTATTGAAGCAATTTTTTCTTATGAACCCAAAGACGGGTTTTTATTCAGGCTTCATCCTATAACCAAGGTCCTTTTTATGTTTTTCTTCTCTATAGTATCTTTCCTGTTTGGTCTTAAATCAAATCTTATTTTTGTGATCTTTGTCCTGATTTTAATTGTTATCAGCAAAATACCTATTCTTAATCTTCTTAAGTCTTTTAAAGGAATTTATTTTTTTCTTGTTCTGGCAATGTTAGGCAATATGTTTTCACAGCCTGGAAAGGAGATATTTCAGATAGGAGGATTGCCTGTTACTCAGGAAGGGTTAGAAACAGGAATTCTCGTTGCTCTCAGGTTAATTCTGCTTGTGTTTATAAGTATCTCAGTTTCGATGACAACGAGCCTGAACGAACTAAGCAAAGCAATTGAAAGTCTTCTTTCACCCTTAAAAATATTTAAAATCAATGTGGCTGAAATTGCATTCATTCTGTCGCTTACCTTACGAGCTTTGATGCTCCTGGTCACAGAAGTTGTAGAACTGCGAAAACTTTACCAGGCAAAAGGATTGATTAGAAAGGGTATGAGTTTAAAAGAACAGATAAAACTCGCATACTACTTGCTTGTTCCTATGATTGTTATAACTATGAGGCGCAGCGAGGAAATGGCTTTCGCTCTTTCACTCAGAGGTTATAACCCTGATAGGACAAGAATTATCCTCGAAGAGAGAAGAGTTTCAAAGTATGATACCTACTTTGCTATGGGCGTTTTTGATATCTTTTTTGCTATTTGTAATGTTTTATTAGTTATTTTTGCACAGGTCTTACTGTAATAACTGATGAAGATTCTTGTTTGGTTTCAATACATTGGAACTGAATTTTCTGGTTTTCAAATCCAGAATTCTGAAAGAACAGTTTCAGGTGAAATTGAAAAAAGTTTAATTAAGATTTTCGGTTCACCTGTTAAGGTTTATGGTTCAGCGCGAACGGATGCAGGAGCCCACGCTATCTGTCATCCAATTGCTTTTGAAGTTCCAGAACATTTCCAGATTCAAAAA